>JAJFLY010000038.1 GCA_021772455.1 Chlamydiota bacterium | reverse complement strand
TTTTGCAGCCACAACAGCAAAAGTCATCACTTCCGCATTTTCCATTTTCGCTTGAGTGTCGTCTTGTACGCCAAGGATTTTCAGCAGTTCAGAACTAACCACGTAAACTACAGTTGCATAAAGCTCCATACTATCCTCCATTTGGATTTGGTAGGGCACTATAACAACAAGTTTAGGTAGCAATCAGGGTCTTAGAAGCGGATTTGGCCGTTGATGTGGAGTGCCTTCTCATCTCCCCAACGCCCTTCTGCTGTTACACTAAGTGTTTCGCAGAAAAGAACCGTCATCCCCAAGCTCCAACCCCAGTACTTACTGTTTTGTTGCTTCTCAAGTATGAATGTGCCGCCACCAGGGGCTGCATCATTGAAATCGGCACGCGCACCAGCCCACTTAAAGCCAGCATAGGGAATAACAGAGATGCCAGAGCAGGCTACTTCCATCAGGTAAGCTGCCCCCACTCCAACTTGCCACTCATGGAACTTAATACTGGCATCATCAGGGGAGAGGGTTTGCTCGATACCTGTTAAAAGCGTGATGTCGGGTTTTGTATAGAAATATTGCCCTTCAAGACCGAAGTACCAACATCTACAGGCCCAAGCTGTTAATCGGGCTCCAATACTCCAAGAGAAATCTGTATCGGTCCAAATTCTAACTTCTTCTCCAGGGCCAGCTCCAAAAACATTTGGGTTGCCTAACATAAAAATATCGGATGTACCGAGGGTTCCAAAAATGTCCAGGCGGTCACAAATATTGAGGGTTATGGATGCGCCGTTCGTGTAGATCTCAAACTCTTTAATGTCGGCGTGCCCAGTGTTTGCAAGCTCCATGTGGCGGTTAAAGACGTAGTCGCCGTAAAATCCAAAACGGACACTCCATGCATCGCACCAGCTAAAGCAGAGGTCGCACGGGTCACTACAACATTCATCGAAGCTGTCACCACAAAATAGCCCACAGTTGTAAAGAGCGGGGTCCATCGGGTTGCCAATAGGCAGCGCAAAGAGTGGACTGAATAACAAAAGTGGTAACAGAAAAAGCTTCTTCATTGAGTATCTCCAATAAACATTTTCCTTCACTATTAGAAAGATGTTCAGAGTTGTCAAGGAGAAGATTTACAGCGTTACGAGATAACTTACAAAGGATAGGGCAAAAGCTACAAAAATCGGGATGCGTCTGATGCGCATTTCATAGAGTTTATGCAAGATACTGAAAATACAGAGAAGGATAAGCCCCGGGCAAATGATTTGCAAAATTGGAGCGAGCATATTCGCAATTCCCATAAATCCAAGGTTTGCAACGATCGCAGAAAGGCCAAGTGAAATTAAAATGCAAGACGAGGCATTTCCTTTTCCCTTGAGGAACTGGGTTTGAATGTAGTCGCCAGAGATCACAGAGATTGGAATTGCTGTGGTTAAGCAAGAAAGTGCAACGGCCAAACAAGAGCAAAGAGCCCCTTTTGATCCGAGTAGATGCATGGAAACTGTTGCAAGTCGCGCTTCTGGAGCGTGTGCTGGCAGGGAGGATTGGTAAAAAGAGGCTACATATGTTAAGCCGATGAACATTCCTGCAAGTAGCACACCAGCAATCGCGCACGATTTAATCATTTTTTTGAAGACATGGCGCCTTGCTTCAGCTGAGTCAACACCCTTCTCATCATGTTGGAAATAAGACAGGACTAAGGGGGCAAAAATAAAGGAAGCGATCAGATCTAGAGTGTTATATCCAACGTTCAGCCCCTGAAAGAATGTTTCTCGGCTGCTCGAAGCGCTTGCTTCAGGAACTGGATGCCCACGCCATCCCAAATAGATGATAAGACCGAGTGAGATGAGCAATATCGGAGATAAAAATAATCCAACAATATCCACGATTTTTTGACGCTGGATTGTAAAAAGGTAGATAAGCCCGATTGCGGCGATGCAAAACACAGGGAGCGTCACAAATTCAGGCAAGTAGGGCTGCAGGGTGGCATGAGAAAGGGTAAAGAGGCGAGGTAGAGATCCAAATGGACCTAGAATAGCCTGGATAATAAAGAGCAAAATGATCCCAGGAATACGCCCTGTTTGACCGAAAAATTTCTTGTAGTCTCCCTGAAAGAGCATCATAGCCATGAGCCCTAATAGTGGGAGAGTAACCCCTGATACCAGAAGTCCTAACGTAGCAAATAAATTCTTATCGCCAGCCTCCCCTCCAAGAATTAGAGGCCAGATCAAATCGCCAGCTCCAAAAAACATGGAAAAGAGTGCAAGTCCTGCTGCTATGACGCCGGTCTTGTGTAGTTTCATTCAATGCCCCTTCAAATAGAAGAATCAATCATTATACGTGGAAAAAACCATTAAAATCAAATAAAGAAAATAATTAGTATACATCTCTCAGGTAACGCTTTAACTTTTTCAAATTCTTGATATAAGCTTTAGCGTCTTCAGAGGTTTTCTTCCCTTCATGTTCGACTATATAGTGGAGTGTCTTATCAACATCTTTGGCCATTTTAGAGGCATCTCCACAAACAAAAAGATAGGCGCCCTCTTCTAGCCATTGCCATAGCTGAGCGCTGTTTTGAAGCATTTTATCTTGGACATAGATCTTTTCTGACTGATCACGCGAGAATGCGCAATCCACTCTAAGTAAATTTTTAGCTACTAGATCTTCCCAAAAGGAGCGGTAGTAGTAATCATTTTGTTCACTCCGTTCACCAAAAAAGAGCCAATTTTTTGGGTGCTTTCTCTCTTGCATGAATCCTCTGAAAGGGGCAACACCAGTTCCAGGACCCACCATAATAATTGGAGAATTTTCTGATTCGGGAGGCAAAGAAAAATGGCGCGAGGGTTGGATAAAAATGGGGATAACGGGTTTTAAAAGGGGGGCTTGATGGCAAAGGTAATCTGAACATATTCCATTTGCAACAGGGAAATCACAAGGATTCTTAGAGACAGTGACTGTTAGATGAACTTCGTTTGGAACATGTTTCTTAGAGGAGGCGATAGAGTAGAAACGGGGGAGGAGTGGAAGGAGTTTTTCACGCAGGTGGTCAGGATCGAACTTTTGGTATTTGATTAGGGTAAGAAGATCGGGGTGTTCCCCAAGAAGCTTTTTGGGAATGCGATTTAAGTTGGCACTTTTAAGTAAAAAGTCGTGCATGGAGGGATCTCCAAGAGCATCAACTAAAATATTTACATATGAGGGGTTGTTTTCTGGGTACACGCCAACGCAATCCCCAACTGAGTACTCAATCCCAGACCCTTCTAAATCGAGAACTATGTGATAGGTCTCTTTTTCAGATCCAGGATTGAGCCGTACCCTCTCCTTAATGCGGGCTAGAAAAGCCTTATGCGGCTTTGATTTTAATGTCGACACCGGCCGGCAGGGAGAGGGTTTTTAACGCATCAATCGTCTTCCCTGTTGGATCGAGTATATCGATCAACCGCTTGTGAGTGCGAATTTCAAATTGCTCTCGTGACTTGCGGTCAACGTGGGGCGAACGCAATACAGTGTAGATCTCACGTCTTGTTGGCAAAGGGATTGGACCAACAACACGCGCTCCTGTGCGCTTCGCTGTTTCGACGATATCGGCTGTAGAGCGATCTAGCTGACGCTGATCAAATCCCTTGAGCCGAATGCGAATTTTTTGTTTTTCTTGTTTAGCCATATGCTTCCTATTTCTTGACGATTTCCTCTTGTATTTTCTGTGGAACCCTTGCAAAGAAAGCCGGTTCCATTGTCGAGGTTGCTCGACCTGAGCTCAAAGAACGAAGTGAGGTGGTGTACCCAAACATTTCACTTAAAGGTACTTCCGCGTTAATTTTCACCATTTTCTTTTGAGCTTCCTGCCCGAGGATTTTTCCTCGCCTGCGGTTTAAGTCACCGATTACGTCTCCTAAACTCTCTTCAGGGGAGATAACATCAACCTTCATGATCGGTTCTAAAATGACGGGCTTGGCTTTTCTACAAGCATCTTTAATTGCCATCGAACCGCAGATTTTAAATGCCATTTCGTTCGAATCGACTTCGTGATACGAACCAAAAACAATCCTAACAATGACGTCAACAAGGTTGAAACCGGCAAGAACTCCTGTTGTGAGTCCTTCCTCAATTCCTTTTATGACAGCAGGGATGTATTCTTTAGGAATAACACCACCGACAATCTTACTAACAACCTCCGAGCCTTTTCCTGGTTCGTTTGGTTCGATCTCTAGACAGACGTGCGCGTATTGACCGCGTCCACCTGACTGCTTTACGAACTTTGTTTCGGTTTTGCTTGCACTTGTAATGGTCTCTTTATACGAAACTTGTGGCTTTCCAACTTCAGCATCGACTTTGAACTCGCGAATCATACGATCGCGCAAAATGTCAAGGTGCAGCTCACCCATTCCTGAGATAATCGTTTGTCCTGTCTCCTCGTTAGAAGTGACACGGAAGGTTGGATCTTCTTCAGAAAGAGATCCCAATGCATTTGCCAACTTCTCGCGGTCAGCTTTTGATTTGGGCTCGATCGCCATGTCAATAACCGGGTCAGGGAATTCCATCTTCTCAAGAAGAAGCTCATTTCCCTCGGCGCAGAGCGTATCTCCTGTAGTGGTGTTTTTCAAACCAATACAAGCTGCAATGTCGCCTGTGAAAAACTCATCGCAATCGGTTCGGTCGTTTGCATGCATTTGAAGCAAACGTGACACACGCTCTTTTTTATCTTTTGTGGTGTTGATCAGGGTGCTTCCCTTTTTCATGGTTCCCGCGTAGATACGGACGAATGTAATCCGGCCGACATAGGGGTCTGTCATGATTTTAAAGGCGAGCGAAGCTAGTGGAGCGTCATCCTTAGGAGGAATCGACATGGGCTCACTAGTATGAAGGTTAATTCCTTTTACTTCACCACGATCAAGAGGGGAGGGCATCCAACGCACAATGCAATCGAGAAGGAATTGCACCCCTTTGTTTTTAAAAGCTGAACCACACAAAACAGGGTTAAAACGATTTTCTACAACCCCTTTTCTGATAACAGCGTGGATTTCATCTGGAGTAAGTCTATCTGGATCTTCGAGAACTTTGTGCATGAATGCTTCATTTGTCTCATCGATTGTCGCAAGCTCTTCGAGTAGCGCCATGCGCATTTCCTGACACTTCTCTTTTAAGTCAGCAGGAATTTCTACTTCATCCCAGCTTGACCCTAGATCATCTTTGGCAATGAAGGCTTTCATGGTGACCAAATCAACCATTCCAGCAAAATCACCCTCTTCACCGATCGGGCATTGAACGGGGATAGCATTTGCGCCGAGTTTCTCTTTCATCGACTCAACGGCCGCGAAGAAATCAGAGCCCTGTCGATCCATCTTATTGACAAAAGCGATGCGTGGGACGTTATATTTGTCAGCCTGGCGCCATACAGTCTCAGATTGAGGCTCAACTCCAGAAACAGCGTCAAAGACGGCAACCGCACCATCAAGTACGCGCAGCGAGCGCTCTACTTCAATTGTGAAGTCAACGTGTCCAGGGGTATCGATGATGTTAATTTTAGAGTCGGCCCAGTAGACAGTCGTTGCAGCGGAAGTAATGGTAATCCCGCGCTCTTGTTCTTGAGCCATCCAATCCATAGTCGCAGCACCTTCGTGCACCTCACCGATCTTATGAGATCTTCCGGCATAATAAAGGATACGCTCGGTAGTTGTTGTTTTACCGGCATCGATATGAGCCATGATTCCGATATTGCGGACCAGATCAAGGCGATCTTCTTCTTTTCTAGGCATCGTATATTTCTCCCCTTACCATTTGTAGTGCGCAAAGGCTTTGTTCGCTTCGGCCATGCGGTGTGTGTCGTCTTTTTTCTTGATCGTTGACCCTTGATTGTTGAAGCAATCGTGGAGCTCTTGGGCAAGACCCTCTTTCATTGAACGGCCTACTTTCGATCGGGAGTTGTTAATAATCCATCGCATTGCCATGGCAGTTCGACGGTCTGGGGCGATCTCGATAGGAACTTGGTAAGTGGCTCCACCAATTCGGCGAGACTTTACCTCTAGAGAGGGCTTTGCATTTTCCAAAGCTTGCTCAAATGCCTCAAGCGGATTTTCGATACTAACTTTTTGAGCAAAGGAGCGAATCGCTTCGTAAACGATGTGGCGAGCTTTTGCTTTTTTGCCGCTCTGCATCACTTTATTGATAAATTTTTCCAGAGTCGTACTCCCATATTCGGGATCGGGCTCTGCTTTTCTCTTTTCAGCACGATGTCTTCTAGACATAGAAAAACCTTTCTTTCAAATTATAAAAAATAGCTCAGGAGATGCTTCCTTCACCTGTCTTTTGTACAAAAGACCGTGCGAAATCTACCTTCTCAATGAAAAGAGAGATTTCGAACTAGGATACCTATTTGGAGGTATCCTAGTGTTACTTAGGACGTTTAGCCCCGTATAGCGATCTTCCTTGTTTACGGTCTTTTACAGCCGCACAATCTAATGCTCCACGTACGATATGATAGCGTACACCAGGAAGGTCTTTCACACGTCCACCACGTACAAGCACAATGCTGTGCTCTTGGAGGTTGTGTCCTTCCCCACCGATGTAGGCAATGATCTCTTGTCCGTTGGATAGTCTCACCCAAGCCACTTTGCGTAACGCAGAGTTAGGCTTTTTAGGTGTTTTAGTTTTCACCTGAAGGCAGACACCCCGTCTATGTGGGCAGCGCTGCAGAGCAGGTGATTTCTTTCGTCGAGCCTTCTGTTCTCGGCCCTTTCGAATCAACTGGTTAATAGTTGGCATGTTCGTTTCGCCTCAAAAACTAATAAATTCACAAGTGGAATGAGTACACTATAGAGGAGGATCAGTTTGAATGCAATCTGATAATTTCAGATTTATCGGATTGCGTATAAGCCAACCCTTTTTTTGAGCTGACCCAAGATCCCCCATCGCCAATATGGACAATCGCAACAGAGCAAAAGTTTTTTAAAAAAACGGCCGCTTGCTTAGGGGGAAGCTTTGTGAGGGCGAACGCTTCATCTTCACCCACGAATAGAATATCGACATAGGCAGTAATGGTCGACCAGATCCGTTCACGGAAGGGCTCGAGATCAGGGGAATTGCTAAGATCGAGCGCGACCGTTGCGCCACCCTCTTTTGCTAATAAGAGCCCTTTCTCTGTTTCTGTGGAGCTTGCAAGGTGATATCCATTGATCTGGACACAATCGGCCGCAAAGAGTGGCGATACAAGGCATAAAAGTAGAAGATAGATACGTGTCATTAAAGAAGTTTTTATCGCCGTCCTTTTTTTTTCGCAAGAAATGTTTTGCAGTGGTACCGTCTCGCGTATGAAATTTAGTATCATTACGATTACGTATAATGCTGCCGCTTATCTAGAACAAACGCTTCGTTCAGTTGATGAGCAAGATCTCACCGATTATGAGCACATTATCTGGGATGGCGGAAGCACCGATAAAACTCTTGAAATTGCAAGATCTTTTCCACGTGTGAAAGTTTATGAAGGGAGCGATGAAGGGATTGCAGATGCGATGAATCGAGGCGCTGCATTTGCGGAAGGGGAGTTTTTGATTCACCTGCATGCAGATGATTTTCTTGAAAATCCCCGTGTATTGACCATGATTGCGCGCACTTTGCACCTCCATCCGCACGTCGATTGGTTGTACGGGCGGTTGAAAGTTGTCGACTCTGATGGAGAGCATGTGCGTACGACTCCGTATGAACCTTATAGCTTTAAAAGGCTTCGTCGTTACAATTTCATCTCACATCCCGCAACATGTGTTAGACGCTCTCTATTTGAAAAAGTTGGGGGTTTTCACAAGAATCTCAAGTATTGTATGGATTATGATCTATGGCTGCGCCTTGCAGCTCAGGCACCTGCTTTTGCTCTTTCTACCGTATTGGCTTGTTTCCGTGAGCATCAAAATTCGCTCTCCACAAGTGAGCCGATGAATGTGACAGACGAGTCTTATCAGGTGCGCAACGCGTATGTGACCACATTTTATGAGCGGTACCGCTCTTACAGGACGTGGAAGAAAAGGCGTTATAATTTACTTGAGGATAAAGGGTAGAGGACTCTACCATTTCTGACCATGAGTCAACCCATACCTTCAGATTCTCCAGATCCCTTTATTCTGATGAGAAATGAGGCACGCATCACGGCCTTTGCGTTAACCATCGTCTCTATTGTTTTAACGGCTATTGCTTTTGTCCTTTACGGGGTAGCCACACTCTCTCCAGAAATGACGATGGGTCTTGGATTTTTTCCCTATTTAATAGGGGTTAGTCTGCAAGCTTTGGGAGTTGTAGTCTTTGTTGGAGCTCTCGCTCATTTAGCAATCGCTTCGGTGCGAGATTGCCAAGCTAGGAGGTCGTGAACTCTTCAAGACTCTTTAGTCCGAAATGTTGTAAGAAGCGTTTTGTGATGCCGTATTGAATAGGTCGCCCAGGAGCTTCTTTGCGGCCGACAGGTTCGATGAGCCCCCGTTCCATAAGCGAAACGACTGTTCCTGAACAATCTACACCACGAATCTCTTCCATTTCGCGACGGGTAATTGGCTGTCTGTGTGCGATAATGGCTAGCACCTCTGTTGCTGGCCGCGAGAGCTTTTCTCCCCGTCTGTCTTGGTGTAAAAGCTCAAGGTAGGGGCGCATTTGTTCGATAGTGCGAAGTAGGAAACCACCCCCAATTTCTGCGATCTGGAATGCATGTCCTTCGTTTTTATATTCCTGAGAAAGTTTTTCTATCAATTTTTTAAGCTCAGGGCTCCTGATAGGGTATTGGGTTTGAATCACCTCTTTGAGCTTTTGGAGGGAAAGGGGGTCACTGGAGGCAAAAAGGAGCGCCTCGATAATGCGTTTAATTTCGCGATCGCGCGTCGAGTGCGTACGTTCTGTTGTGGTCTCGAATGTCTCTTCAAGAAGATTTAGGCTCATAATAGCTCATAATATACAAAAAATTGTTTTCTCTGACAATCCTAAGCTCTTGGAGCTTCATCATTTCAAGCACCGCTAGGAAAGAGACGATCAGCTTACCACGGCATTTGTCTTCGGAAAAAATCTCCGAAAACGCGATTCGCTCTCCTTTTTTTAACTCTTGCTGAAACCAAGAAATCATAGGCGAGACCTGCCACTCTTCATCCTCAATCAAGCCTGTTTTTTTTTCTGAGCGCTTGAGCAAATCTTGCATAACCTGCTTTAGGTCGTCGAGTCCAACCTCTTCAAGCCCTGGTGGCAGCTCCCTTTGAAAAAGGGGGGAGGCTCTCGGAAAATAGGCTTTTTGCTCTTGTTCGCGTGACAAAAGGGTCGAAGCAGCGTCTCGAAAGCGGCAATATTCAATTAATTTTTCAATGATTTCAGCCCGCGGATCCTCTTCTACTTCGCTGGTTCCATCCTCTTGTGTGGGAAGGAGTTTTTGACTTTTGATCAATAGAAGGGTCGCCATCAGCCCCATCAGTTCAGAGTTAGTCTCAACACCTGATTCCTTTAGGGATTGCATTAACTGCTTTGTCAATTCCTGAATGGTGACATCGCAGATATCTACCTCTTCTTTTTGAATGAGATAGAGCAGCAGTTCTAAGCTGCCTTCAAAGTTGTCCAAGGCAAATGTTGGACTTGTACCAAAACTTAAATGTTTCACTAAAGATTTTTTTGCTTTTACCGATAACTATAATTGAAATAACGGCTAATTGCAATGAAACTGCGCATTCTTGTTCTCTTTTTTCTCTGTTCTTCACTATTTGCAGGGGAAACCCTTCTTACATCCAAGGATGTTCAGTCTGTGATGGATGATTTTTTTGAGTTGCATGTCGATCGAAAGGAGATGTCTCCCCTTGTTCTTGAACGCTCACTAAAAATTTACTTAAATCAATTCGATCCAAGCCACGCTTATCTTCTACAGGAAGAGGCTGTTGTTTATACTAAACCGAATGAAAAGCTCTTGAGTACCATGCAAGATGAGTACACTCATAACCGTTTTACAACTTATTTCAACTTAAATAAAACCATTCAAAATAGCGTTCAGCGGGCAAGGCAATGGCGTGCAGGCTGGGAGAAAAATCCACAAAAAATGGTCTCGGATGCGAAAAATCATGAGATAAATGCCTCAGTGGACAAAGAATATGCGAAAAATTCCCAAGAGCTCCAGGCGCGCCACTACGACCGCTTTATCCGTTTTATGGCTTTTCAGATGGAGGAGCTAGGAGCACCCACTTATGAGGGAAAAGAGAAAGATCTCGTTGCTCTATGCGAAAAACAAATACGCACACTTGAGAATGACTATCTTGGCGTCGATGATTACGGAAAATCTCTTCCAGTTCAAGAGCAAGAACATCAGGTTATCTCACGCACCCTAAAATCTTTAGCAAATGGCTTGGATGCCCATTCCGCCTACTTCAGCCCCGATGAAGCTTATGCGATGAAAGTGCAGCTCGAAAAAGGGATGTGTGGGATTGGCGTCGTTTTACGAGAGGGGATCGAAGGGATTTCTATCCGTGAAATCATTAGTGGTGGGCCTGCTGAAAAAAGTGGGAAAATTCAAGCGGGCGACACCATTGTCGCTGTCGATGGAGATAATATTCAGGGCGCCTCTTTTCAGAGAGTCTTAGAACTTATGCGCGGCAAAGAGGGGACAAAGACGACACTTGGGATCATACGCCAGACAGAAAAAGAGCCTCAATTTTTAACAGTTGACCTTGTAAGAAGAAAAATCATTCTCGATGACAAACGCGTCGATGTCGAAGCTGAGCCATATGGCGATGGGGTGATTGGGAAAATCACCCTCCACTCCTTTTATGAAGGGGCGGATGGGCTCTCCAGTGAGACAGATATTAAAAATGCGATTGATGAGCTGCGTGCTCAAGGCCCACTTTATGGGCTCGTTCTCGATATGCGCGATAATGGTGGTGGGTTTCTCTCACAAGCAGTGAAGGTCGGGGGGCTTTTCATTTCCAATGGAGTTGTCGTTATTTCAAAATACTCAGATGGCTCTGTAAAATATTACCGCTCACTTGATGCAGAGCGTTACTACGACGGCCCTCTTGTTGTGTTGATTTCTCGTGGGTCGGCATCTGCAACAGAGATTGTTGCGCAAGCTCTAAAAGATTATGGCGTTGCAGTTATTGTTGGTGATGAACAAACCTATGGTAAAGGGACGATTCAACATCAGACAATTACAAATGCTCGCACCGATTCATTCTTTAAAGTCACAGTCGGCCGTTATTATACTGTCTCAGGAAAGTCGACGCAGATTGAAGGTGTTAAATCCGACATCGTCGTCCCTTCAGCGTATCAGTATGAAGAAGTAGGAGAGGCCTTTTTGGATTATCCTCTTCCTGCCGATCAAGTCCCAGCGGCTTTTGACGATAACTTATCAGATGTCGACCCATTTGCTCGGCGGTGGTTTCAAAAACATTATACTCCTAATTTGCAGCAGGTTGAAGAGAAGTGGACTGTTTGGATTCCTCAGCTTAAGGCCAATAGCGCCAAGCGGATGGAGCAGAGTCGGAATTATCAACAATTTCTCAAGCAGATCAAAGGGGAGCTCAAACCCCATGAAGAAATAAAAGCTGGATCAAATGACTTGCAAATGGGCGAGTCGGTCAATATTGTTAAGGATATGATTTTTCTTTCGAATTGATTTTGCATGAAGCGCATTTTTCCTGTCTTTTTGATTATATTTTTTGGGTATGTTGGCTATAGCCTGATTATTACCATTTTTACCCCCATGCTTCTCTATGAGCAAGGGAGGCTTCTTCCTGCCGATGTGACAACCGAAAAACGGATTTTAGCCCTTGGTTTTTTACTCGCCTACTACCCCTTTGGCCAGTTTTTAAGCTCTCCTGTTCTTGGTGCCCTTTCCGATCGATTTGGAAGGCGTCCCATTTTAATCTTTTCGCTTATCATCACAACTTTGGTCTATGTGGTAATCGCTTTTGGGATTTGGCTCGATAGTTATACCGTCGTCTCTGTTGCGCTTTTTGTTGCCGGGCTTTCAGAGGGGAACACCACCATTTCCCAAGGCGTGATTGCCGACACCATCCCTAAACAAGAGCGTGGGCGCTACTTTGGCTATAGTTACTTTAGCGCCGCCGTCGCTTTTATTTTGGGGCCGATCATTGGAGGAAAACTCGCCAACCCCGATTTTGTCTCCTGGTTTTCCTATAAAGTTCCCTTCCTCTTTGTCGCGCTGCTCCTATTTCTCACCCTCTTGTGGGTCTGTTTTGGATTTAAAGAGACCCACCCCATTCATCAGCGGGAAAAGATCTCCTATTTTGAGGCTTTTACGAACCTAAAGAACATATTCACCATGCGTCACGTGCGGCCCTATTTTTTAGCCAATTTTCTTATTTTTCTTGGAGTATTCGGTTTTTTTCAAGGCTTTCCCATCTATGCCGTCCACCGCTTTCAGCTAAGCGTTACCATGCTTGGGCTGTTTATTGCCTGGGCCTCTGTTCCCTTCCTAGTCGTGAATCTGTTTTTGATGGGTTCTCTTTCCAAAAAATTCCGCCCTATCCAACTTGTCATTGCATCGGCCCTCTGGATCGGGGTCTTTTTGTTGCTAGGCCTTCTGCCTAACGCTCAATGGGTCCTCTGGATCACCCTTTTTCTTATCGGCTGTGGCATTGCGGTTTGCCTTCCTGCGTGCTCGTCTATGCTCTCGCATATCGTCGAACCCAAAGAGCAAGGGCGTGTACTTGGAAACAACATGTCACTTCAATTTTTCTCTGAAGCTCTTGTCGGCGTGGTGATTGGTTTTCTAGCTTCGTTTTTTCTGAAAATTACGATTCTTCTCTTTGGTGCTCTCAGCCTCTGCGGTGGCCTCATGCTTCTCGTGATCAATCGAAGAAAAGCATTGCGCTAAAGCCCCCAGATGAACTATCTTAACTCAACTATTTGGCCAGATAGCTCAGTCGGTAGAGCAGAGGACTGAAAATCCTTGTGTCGCCAGTTCGATTCTGGCTCTGGCCATTTTGAAGAATTTGGGCGGCTTATTTTGAACGATCTCTCCTCAGCCGTGCTACTCGCACTGCCCTCGTCGAGATAGTCCAAACTAAGCTTGCCCAAATCCCTCAAAATCCAAATCCACCATAAAAGATAAGTCTTTATGAGCGATCTTGTCAGTGTTCACATTGTTTATGACACAATTGAGGCTGAGCTTATCAGAGGCTTGTTAGAATCAGAGGGGATCGCAAGCTTTCTTAAGTCTGACAACGCAGGTGGTACCCTAACCTTTCTTACGCCCACCACGGGAATCGAGATCATTGTTAGCCAAGAGGATGCAGAGAAAGCAACTAAGCTCATTAAGCATCGAACTCCTTAATATCGGCCTTAGAGTGTTCGTGTTCTAATCATTTATAGGGCGCGCAACAACATGCACACGTGAAAGGTGGAAATAATACACTCCATTCTCGTCCAAAATGCTTGGTTCTATATCAACCATATGTGAAACAAGACGATTGAAAAAATCGGGTGCGACGCTTTTGGGAATATCCCAATTTGCCGTGACCGTGCCAAGCATCCAGTGGACCAACTGATCACGATTGATGAAAGCATAGGGCGTTTGCACTTCATTCAAATAGGAGATTTCCCATCCTGATGACTCAACGATCTCTTTTATCCCCTCAACAGAGCGCATTGTGGCTTTAGATTCGGCGGGCTTAGCTTTTTTCCACGGAGGGGTTAGATTGTATTCTTCAAAAGTGCGAGTAGCTGCTTCAAAGAAAGGTTTATTGCCTCCTTTAGGGATTACAAGAACAAGCTCACCCTCATCGGCTATTTGGGTGCGAAGGTTGCGGAATATTTCCTGAGGGCCTGGAACTAAGTGGAATACAAAGAAAGAATAGATTTTATCAAACTTTTTTGTAGGCTCGAGGCTGGCTATCTCAAAATTGACATCATTAGAGCTGAGAAACGAAAGGAATGGATAATATTTATTCGGGAAGGAGCGCTTGGCAAAAGAGATCATTTTTTCAGAAAGATCGACCCCAACAATTTCTCCTTGTGGAAGATGGTGGGAGAGTTGTGCTGTAATTTTGCCATCCCCGCATCCGAAGTCCAAAACGCGCTCATCTCCCTTAAGGGGATACAGACCTACGAGCTCCCATGCCCATTGTCTCTGCAGTTCCGAGTTATGGAAGTACTCTAAGACTAAATCATCATCACCCCACCCTTTGTCTGGGTCGCTTAATTCCCATTGCGGAGCATCGGCGTATGCACAGAAACAAGCCATTAGACTGAAAAGGATTAAACGACGCAACATTTTGGGTACTCCATTTTTTTTGCGGATTGAACTCATTGGAGAGAATAGTATAGCATTTCTTGCTTATACTCAACTGCAGGAGCTCAAGAAATGACTTCGAATGAAGAATTAAAACCCTTCTCAGAACAAGCGCAAGCATTCACAAAAGATGCGATTTATGAGCATTACAAGGGCATGCGCTATCAATTTCTTGCGGTAGCGCGTCACAGCGAAACCTTGGAAGAAATGGTCGTCTACAAAGCCCTGTATGGGGATTATGGAATTTGGGTGCGTCCACTGGAAATGTTTGTCGAAACAGTCACAGTAGATGGGGAAATTGTGCCCCGTTTTAAGCCGGCTGGTACTCCATAAGTAACGCTAGAATCTCAGGCTGACCAAATTCAATTGCTAAGCGTTTGTACTGAGCCAATTGCTCATCTGAAGGTGGGCATAGGTCAAGGAGAAGTGAGACGATATCCACAAGGCCAAGCTTAATCGACCACTTAAAATAACTGGATATCTCCTCCTTGGTGGGTACATATCGCTTGAGTAGCGCCTCAAGCATGGCCGGCTGATTGCACTCGATCGCCGTGAGAATCCCATCACCCTCGTACTCTTCTGTATCTAATAACAAAAAGAAGATCTCTTCGTTTCCCTTTCGAATAGCAATTTCATGGGCGCCTTCATCATAATATCCCAGTTCACAGATCATCTGCTTTGCAAGTTCATAATACTCTTTATCTAAGGCTAGTAAAAGAGCTTCTCCATCGGCTTCCATATAATGGGGCTGTGCTAAGATAATCTGAGCAATTTCGAGATTGCCTGCGCACAAAGCGATTTTCAGCAACTCTGGGGATGCGGGTATGTCTTGAATGAGGTACTCGACGCTATTTATATCACCAATTATGACCGCATAGCTCAAAGCCTCACTTGCTGCCCCTTCATTACGAGCAAGTAGTACATCAAGAAAATATCGATCTTCAGCTTCTACAGCTCTGTTGAGGAGGGGTTTGTCAGAAATAACGTCGTCGTGGATGTCAAAGCCATATTCAAGTAGGAGCGCAAATGTGGCAGTCTCCTCAATGGAGATCGCGTAATGAAGAGCTGGGAGATTTTCGGGGTTCAAAATAAGTGCTTGGAAAAGGGAAATATACTCTTCATTTAGCACATTCCCTTGCGCCTGCTTAGAGAGAAGCAGTTCGAGAATCTCAGTCGATTCCTGCATGGAAGCTAGCTTGAGAGCTGAATAGGTGTATTCAATGTGGATGACTCCACTCTCATAATCTTCTATGTACCAATCCTTAACGCCGATACAAGGCGTCAGAAGGGCATCATATTCCAAAAGAAGAGCCACCATAGTGCTATCTTCTTGCGCAATAGCCCAGTAAATGAGAGTGCGCGCGGTCCAAAAATGCATGGTTCCAAATTTACAACGCTCATGAACAATCGGCTGGTGGTAGGGGGACCACGAATTCGAGTAACCGCCCTTATACTCAGCGCGAATTTCGTTGATATTAGCCCCCATATCGAGCAACTGAGCAACGAGTTCTGTATAGCCGCCACGAATAGCAAGTTCTAAGGCCGAAATGCCCGCTTCATACCCTATAACCCTGTCATAGTCCTGGTCGGCATTATTCCCCAGGTACGAATCTATTAGCGGAATGGTTGGTGTAGATTGCGTTGCCTGTTCGGGGTAGAGTTCGAGGATGAGTTCGGCGACATCAATTCTTTTTTGCACAATTGCATAGTGTAGTGCAGGCCAGTTGTTTGGATTGTGCGCATATCGAACGGCAAGCTCAGTGGTGGAGGGTTCTTCTTGCTGGGCACTCAGCGGAGAGATTGCTGTGATTAAGAGAAGTGAGGCTGCGATTAGCCATGATTGTGTCATTAGATCTCCTTTTGGGGGTAGATTATACTATTTAACTGTATTTTAGACCTTTATAAATTGTGGCATAAAACTTGCTTTGTGATGTCTATGATGTTTAAAATACTTCCTATCCTTATCCTGATGGCTGGCTCATCACTTTTTGCAGGGGATGAGGCTGTTTTAGATTGTGGAGAAGAGCAACCTCGTTATCTCTACTCTGAACCACAAATCATCTATGAGGTCTCTGAGAACCCTCTTTACTCTAGGCTTGATTGTGGAGGGGATGAAGAGTGCAAGACAACCTAACGTAGAGCCACCAGCTCCTTGTAAGGTATTTTCTTTCATTCCAAACTTCTCTGTATGGGCAGATGCGCTTTACTGGCGCCCTTTATATGATGGGGTTGATTACGCGACAATCATTGGAACACCGAGCGAAGTGGTGGAGGTCAATCCTCAATTTAACTGGGGCTACAGGATTGGGGTGTCTGCCTCGTTGAATGAAGAGCAATTGTACGTAGCCAGTGAGTATTATCACTATAAGGAAGAGAGCTCTTCTGGCGCTACAGCTCCAGGGGCGATCGTCCCCTTCTTTCAACCACCCTTGGTTGCGCTTGCTGATTCAACTAGCGGAGATCTAAGTACTAAGTATGAGGCAGCTGATATTTCGATCGGCTATAGATGTGGCGCGTTTGGGTGTTGTGACAGCTACCTTTTTGCAGGGGCGCGCTATGCGCATGCTTCCGAGGATGAATTTTTCACCTATAATGATGCAGGAGTGATCACTCCCGCTATACAGCACTACGATATAAGAGGTTGGGGGCCAAGGCTGGGGTGTGAATTTAATCTGCATCCTTTTTCTAGGCGGTTCTTGGTTGGAACTCTAGGTTTTTCTGGCCGGTTTGCATTTACAGCTCTTTTAGCCAAGCCAAGGCTCGATGTGAACTCAACTACAAGTGTATTTGCTCCGGAAGGGGAGCTTATTTTTCCTCCCGAGGAGAGGATTGTATTAGGGGTAGATTTCAAGTTTGAGGCATTCTATGCCGTTTGTATGCGTGCCTTTACGTTGAGCGTAAGAGGGGGGTATGAGCTGCATGCGTACCAAGATGGGCGTGAAAGGCTCACATCTTCTAACCAGCTCGGTACCGAGCCAAGAACGATTTCAGCTCTCGGCTACGGCGGCCCATTTGTCGGCTTGTCTTTGAGTTATTAAATTACTTATACTAACTGGGAAAGGAAAGTCTTTGCAGGGACCTTAATGGGGCCCTTTTCTTCAAAGCAATTCTTATTTACATACGGCATGTCAATGACAACTTGGAAAGCGTGTGGAACATCTAGCATTTCTTGAAAGTAATTCAGCGAATTTGAGATGGATTTATGGTCTGAGGATTTTACCTCTATCAAGATCCAGGGCTTCTGATCTTTGGTGACAAGAAAGTCGACCTCTCTTTTGTCTTTATCTCTTACATAATAAAGATGATATTTTCCAAAACCGCAATCGGTCCAATAGTGGACGGCCTTTAATAAATGGGAGGCAATGAAATTTTCATGCTTAGAACCCTCATCATCACACAATGACCAATCCCATAAATAATATTTTGGCTCTTTGATCAGTGAGCGGGTCACATTTTTAGCCCAAGGCCTTATTTCAAAGCAAAAATAGAGATTGGCTAACATTTTCAACCAAAATCGAACCGTTTGGTCAGATTTTCCTAGTTTTTTTGCGAGAGAGGAGAACGTTGTTAACTGCCCAACCTGTCTTTGTAGGAGTTCGGCTAACACTTCCATTAGGTCGATGTTTTGTATTTGAGTGAGATCGCGCATTTCTTCCCTGAATAATTGTTCAAAACGAAAGGCGCGCCATTTATTATAAAATCGCTTGTTTCCATTCAGAAAAGGTTCAGGAAACCCTCCAAAAGTTAGCAACTGAGCATATTCTTCATTAGAAATCCTTTTTGGAGGAAAAATTTCGCTCTCTTGATATCTTTTTCGAACCAATTCAGCGACTGAAATGGGATGCATACTACAGGAGAAGTAACGCCCCATAAGGCTGTCTCCAGATTTTCGAAAAGAGTCGAGACGAGCGCTGCCTGTCACGAGAATTGCAGTTTGAGATTCGTAAAGATCAAAAAAGCCCTTTAAAAAATCTTTCCAACCCTCGAATTTATGGATTTCATCGAAAATGACTAAAACTTTTGCTCCTCTCAGGGTTTCAAGCCTTATAGCTCTTCCCACACTTCGAGGCCCTTCTAAGATGAGGAGACGATCTTCTCGGTCATCCCAATTAAGAAATGCCGTATCATTCCACTTTTCTGAAAGGAGTTTGCACAGAGTTGTTTTACCAACTTGACGGGGGCCCATCAAAAGCAGCATTTGTCTATTTTCACAAAAATGTTTGTGGATTAAGTCTGTGTAGAATCTGCGCATGAAGCCCTCTTTTCGACCATTTTATAATAGAACCTCGAAATAGTCAAGACTGTTTCGAGGTGGACTTCGGAATAGTCGGGCTGATCAGCAGATGGTCGTTTGATTATTCACGGCGCGTTTGAAGGAGTTACCGAGGAAAAAAGCGATGGTTAACCACAAGGCAAGTAGTGGGAAACAGATCGCTCCGCTCAACATTAAATAATACGACCTGCCAAGGGTGGCGCCAAAGGCGCTTTGCAACGGCCCCAAAGACATGTTGAATACCGAGCCCGCTTGCTTGGAAGATCTGGAGCCAAACGTTTCAATCCACGCTTGGGCCTTGAACTTGACGTCAGGAGTTGTGGGAATATAGAGCTGTTTAAGCGCTGGGCCATTCAGAGCGTAGTTAATGGCTTTAGAGCCCACCATAAGGGCGAATAGGAAGGTGAGGGTATCTAGGCTCATAAATCCAAACAGGGCAAGACCTACGATGATGGGCATGGCTGCAAGGGCAAATCCAACTCCTAAGAAACGAGTGATATTACTGATTCCTAAAAGGAGGCACGAGAGGGAGACGATATTTACGCAAGAGCCGTATATGCTTAAATAGTTACTGAGAGCCACTCCTGAGTAGGCTGAGCTTGCTGCGATTTTGAAGTTGAAGTCGAAGATGGTGATCACCACCTCGTAAATGAAGTTTGCGCCGAATATGCATAACAAGTAGCGATTTCTGATAAGGAGTTTGAACCCTTCAAAAAAACCGGGCTCTTGTTTGGACTCTTCTTGTTTTTCATTTTTTCCATGATAAGACTGTAGAAGGTGGTGTGGTGTGCTCCTCAAAAAGTAGCGAACGAGTGGAATAATCAATAGGATGAATCCTCCCAAACATACCATTGAGAGTAAGTTGGTGGAGAGGTTAAGGCGGTGCGGCAAGCCTCCAATGGTAAAAGGGAAAATAATCCCTCCGATTTGTCCAATTGCAACGACAAGGGGAAAGCCCCGTTTTGCCTGCGTAGGGTCGGTTGTGTCGGCGGCAAACGCCCAGAACAGGGCAACCACGAGTGATCCAAAGCTCTCTACAAATAGATACCAAAAATAGGCAAGAGCGACTCCTTGAAAGCGAGTTAGAGCTAAGGCAAAAAATAGAATGGCTATTCCATAGAAAGCGGGAAGGATCACCAACATTTTTTCTCGTGAAGTCTTTTCAAGAAGTTTTGTGTAGAACATCACGAGAGGCAGAAGGGCCAACACGGAGATCGTTTTGGCAAAGGGGAGTTGGTATTTTCCCACGAGCTGGATAAAGATGGCATCTTTCAAGGGGCGAAGGGTCCAGTAAACTCCAATGATCAGGGCGAATATCACTCCCATTCGAAGAAATTTTTTAAACTCCTCTCTTTCGAACTCTCCGAAGTTAAAGCGGCAAACCCATTGAAAAAATCTAATCATATACATCCTCCTTTGTTAAGAAATAGGAGGATATTTGAGTGCATTTTATTTGTATTGACGATATTATTGATATCTAAAATCGAAAAAATCCATTTGTAAATGGAGTGTTTGCTATGCAAGACTTGATCGACATACCTGAGGTCAAACACCTGCAAAAGATCGAACACTCTCTTAGAAACTTACGCATCGCCGATTTGGAGATTTTCATCTCAGCAGCCCGCATGAAAAATTTGGGAAAAGCGGCACACGCGCACCATCTGAGTCAAAGTGGTGCAAGCACGGCGATTCGACGTGTTGAAACGGCATTTTGCATCGCACTTTGTACCCATGAGAGACGTCAATTTGGATTGACAAGAGAGGGACAGGAGCTCCTCCCCAAAATTGAAGCGGCAGTCAAACAGATGCGTGACCTGATTGTTTCTCGAGAGGAGCCCCCAATTCGGTTGGTCACAACGCATGCGATTGCGCAAGTTGCTGTTCCCTTCCTTCTCTCACTCAACACGATTGATTTCAAACATATGCGGCCTGATCAGGCGTACGCGGCGATCTTACATGGCGAGGCAGAAATCGCCCTTGTGTTGGATAATGCCCCCTGGAAAGGTGTTGTAGCGGCCGAGGTGGGAAGTGGCCATTTCCAACTCTATTGTCGCAATCAAGAAGTTTCCCTAAAGCCGGTCTTACTTCCCGAGGAGCAGATGGAGGTCCTTTTTTTGCAGCAAACGTGGCTTCAGGTGCATGGGTACGCCCTTCCCATTAAGTCTAGGATTCCAAGTTGGTCGCTTATTGGGCAAATTTGTGGGGCGACAGATGAGGTTGGCTTTTTACCCGATTTTTTGGCTCAAAAATTTGGGCTCCACCCTGTTTTGTGGCAACCTACCCCCTCCCCCTACAGAATTTTAGCTCTCTACCGAGGAGGAGAAGGTCACAAACAAGAGCAGTTCGACTCCATTGTGCGCGCGTTATGTGACGTGTTTTCGAATTAACTTTTTTCCCATAAAGAAGAAGGACCTCTCCCTTTTGGGGTGAGGGCGCCTTTTTCTCTGAGTTGGGCTAGTTCATAACGGAGCATGCGTTCAGAAATTGTACCTGAGAAATGTTTGTAGATCTCTCTAAAGGGGAGGTTTTGCTTTTTCTTAAATAGCGCCAGAATATCTTGTTGACGTTCCGTTAATTCTTCAGATCGAGGAGAGGCTTTCTGAACCTTTCTGCGTTGTTGAGAAAAGAATGTGACGCGCATAGATGTTCCTTGTTCTAGCCATTCGGGGTCTTGATATCCATGTTCATGGCAGGCCGTAACAACTCGTTGATAGCCGCTTCCCCATTCTTCCATAAGTTTTAGTTCATGAAATGTTTTTGCAATGACTCTGTTACGAATCCGACTAACTCCTGCTTTTAAATCGTCCATCGTAAATCCAAATGGTAGCATTCCAGGATTTTGGATTTCGAGCCGATCATCAAAAATAGCAATTTGAATTCCTGATCCCACGATAGAATAATCAGTATGCACAAGCGCATTAATAAGGATTTCCCTTATGGCAATGTCTGGATATTCAGGAATATCCTTTCTTCGAATTTTTTTTATTTCCGCCGCAAGCCTTGTGTTACGGGATATAAATTTGGGAACGTCATTCACCGCGTCTAAAAGTGTTCCCTCAACTTCGTGTCGATCGACGATAAGTGTTTTATTGCTGCCCCCAAATCGTGCGCATTTCAATCTGACATCTGGAAAGTACTCCTCTCGGTACTCTTTTTTTCCAAAAAGAATTAATCCTCCGATAGATGGGACGAATTTGTGGTTTGAAGGGACTAAAATCCCAAGTGAACGCAGCTTCTTCTCGTTGATTTCTTTTTTTACAGCTTTGAACGCTTCCTGGATTTTTTTTAGGTCCAGCGCACTCTTTGTCAGGTCGTAGAGCGCTTGTTGGTCATAAGACTGATTAATCAGAGATCTCTTGAGCTCGGAAATAATCTCCGGAGTAGCAGGACGGCTTGTTGATCCTAAGCGGATGTAAACACCTTTGGAAATCCCGAGTTTTTTTATGTAAAATGGAGCCCTCCAATGAGAGACTTTAATAATCAGCACATGCTTTTTGTTGATAGTCGCAATCTCAATTTCGGGCAAAAGAGTAGGAGCAATCGTATCGGCAATTGCATTCGCGATTTTTTCCTCGGCCTTAAGCACATCTGTTAGTCCGACTAGTTTACCGTCTGGTGCGACACCAACTATTAAAGTGCCTCCAGCAGTATTGGCAAATGCAACCAGTGTTTTCAGAATGGGTTGCATTGAAGAAAGATCTTTTTTAATCTCTAAGATCTTCGACTCTGGCTCAGCTAATAACTTCGAAATTTCTTTCATCAGTATAATCCTGCAATATCCTGCAATATCCTGCAACTCTATCTTGAAGTATTGCCGAGTTCCTGGGCTCTTTGGAAAGTGGCCATAAAGGTTTCGATGATACCGCTGCGCACGCCCTCAGATTCGAAGGTGCGCAAACCTGCAATTGTGGTGCCGCTCGGGGAGGTGACCTTCCACTTCAGCTGGGCAGGAAGGTCTTTAGATTCGTAAAGGGTGGTGAGCGCGCCGCCTGTCATGTGCTTCACAAGTTCATACCCTTCCTGGGATGTAAAGCCCATCGCAATTGCCGCATCGACCATTGCATCGATCATGGAAAAAACAAACGCAGGCCCTGATCCGGTTAAAGCGGTGATGGCATCGAATTTTGACTCTGGAATCCAGCGCACAAGGCCGAGTGGAGCAAAAAGCTTTTCAATTTCATCTTCTAGAGAGATCAGTGAGGGATCTTCTGCAAGAGCTACAATACCATCTCCGTAACGGACGGCGAGGTTGGGCATCATGCGGAGGACGAGGGTGTCTGGAAAAGCTTCCTTGAGCTGATCGGTTGTCACACCTGTTAGAATGCTGATGACCAATTTTCCACGAAAATCGATTAAGGTATCGAGGGAGGTATCGAAGTCTTGGGGTTTAATGGCGAGAAGAAGGATGTCGTCAGGTGATTGCCCTTCTAAAGGGGAGGTGCAAACGGTGGCAGAGAGCGCTTCTCCAAGCTTGGTCGCGCGCTCTTTATGTCTGTCATAAAGGGAGAGTGCATTTCCATTCTCTGCTAATACATGGGCAATTGCGCCCCCCATGCTTCCACAACCGATTATGCGTACGCTCATCATTCACTCCTTACGTGGTAGTCGCCTTTGATAATCCACTTATATGTTGTTAGCTCTTTTAATCCCATCGGTCCACGGGCATGCAGTTTCTGGGTGCTGACGGCAACCTCAGCCCCTAGCCCAAACTGCGCCCCATCAGTAAAACGTGTTGAAGCGTTGACGTAGACGCTTGCCGAGTCGACAGCTTCCACAAAGGCTTTTGCGTGTGATTCTGTATTTGTTAAAATTCCATCGCTATGGCCGGTGCTATTGGTCTGGATATGGGTAATCGCCTCATCGAGGGAGTCGACGACTTTGATGCCAAGCACAAGGCTCAGCCATTCGGTCTTCCAATCGCCATCTTCTGCAAGTTTTCCCGCTTGTGTGATTTTTAACGCTCGTGAGTCGAGCCGGAAAGAGACGTTATTCAACCGTTTAACCACTTCTGGAATAAATGTGGCTGCTACATCTCGATGTACTAAAAGGGTGTCAAGGGCATTACACACAGAGGGTCTTTGGACTTTGGCGTTTTCGATGACATCAAGAGCTCGTGTTAAATCAGCGCTTGCATCGACATACAAGTGGCAAATTCCCATCCCACCGGTAATGACGGGAATTAAACTCTGTTCGCGGCAAAATTGATGGAGCCCCTCGCCACCGCGTGGAATAATCATATCGACATAGCTATCGAGTTTCAGGAGTTGCTTCACTTGCGAGCGATTGGGGCTTTTAATCAGGCCGATAGCCTCTTTTGGAAGGGGTGATTTTGCTAAAGCTTTGTGAATTGCATGGACGAGCGCGCGGTTGGAGTTGAGCGTCTCTTTTCCACCTCGCAAAAGGGCGCAGTTTCCGGTCTTCAAAGCTAAAGAAGCTACGTCGACAGTCACATTTGGACGCGCTTCGTAGATCACGCCAAGTACTCCAATCGGCACCCGTTTTTTTTGTAAAAGAAGCCCATTTTGAAGTTTTTGCTCTTCGATAATTTCTCCAACCGGGTCGGGAAGGGAGGCGACGTGGCGAAGATCGGAGATGATGTTATCCAGGCGTCCTCCTTCCAAGGAAAGACGGTCTAGAAGGGATTCTGAGAGGTTATTTGCACGGCCGATTCGTAAATCTTCGCCGTTGGCACGCAAGATTTGTTCATGCTCTTTTTCGAGCGATTTGGCAATCAGCTCTAACGCTTGATTCTTTTCATCCGTTGTCGCGAGACGCAAACGGTTGGCAGCTTCTTTAGCATCCTGAGCAAGTTTTAAAAGGGATACGGCGAATTTCATGCTGAGAAAAATGTTCCCACTTTTTTTCCGGAAGTTAAGTCGAGGATGACATTTGGAACTCTGGAGGAGGCGATCACAGTGTCAGTTCCATTTTTTGTGGCAAATTTTGCGGCTTGAAGCTTGGTAAGCATCCCTCCGGTCCCAACACTCTCCGGGTGTGCCTCTTTTGCATAATTTAAAATAGCCTCATCAATCGAGTCAATAGTCTCTAGCAGCTTTGCTTCTGGATCATGGCGAGGGTCTGCTGTAAAAAGTCCTTCCTGATCGGTCAGGAGCATCAGAAGGTCGGCGTCGATTAGGTTGGAAACAAAGGCAGATAAATTATCATTATCCCCGAGACTTATCTCATCGGTTGCGACCGTATCATTTTCATTCACAATTGGAATCACCCGATGGGAGAGGAGTGCATGGAACGTATTTTTTGCATGGGCAGCACTTTCTGCATTGGAAAAATCGTGTTTTGTGAGCAAAACCTGCCCGATGATCACGTCATAGATGGAAAAAAGCTCGCTCCACGTATGGATGAGGCTCACCTGACCGATTGAGGCGAGCATCTGTTTCGACTGGATACCTCCATTAATGTTATTAGCCGGAAAATGTTCGCGAGCAGCGGCAATAGCACCCGAAGAGACGATAACAATCTCGTGCCCCTCCTTGTGCAGAATGCTTACCTGTCTGACAAGCTCCATCATATGGGAGCGCGAAAGCTTATGGGTATCGTTCGTTAGGGTGCTAGAGCCCAGTTTTATGACGATCTTCTTCATGTGCATAGTTATACTATAAGACCAGGTTTTTCATCTCATTGATTTTCCCGACTGCAAAAACGCGCAAATTCTTACGGAAAAGGCGAAATGCAATGTGCTCCTCCGAGATGGGGTGGCTTGCGACAGAAGGGGTTAGGATAACATTTGGGACACCCCAAAGAGAGTAGTCTCTGGGTGGAGGGGGCCTGCTGTATGCATCGAGCAAAACACCCCTGAATTTTCCCGTTTTAGCAACCTTGGCAAGCGCGTCTTCATCAATAGCTCCACCCCATCCCACGCCAATGAATATTGAGTCGCGCTTCATCAAGTTAAACTCTTCGATCCCAAATACGACCTTCTCAACTCCTGTTTTGGGCAGAGCGACTACCACAACATCGACAACAGGGAGAATAGAGTGGAGATTTTCCTGCGGGAAGGTCTTTTTACAATCAGGGTGAAAAGAGCGGTGTTGCTTCATTCCCCAGGTCTTCATCCCCAGGTTATTTGCCAACCGCACCACCCCACTGCCCACCTCTCCAAGTCCGACTTGGAGCAAAGTCTTTTTTTGCAGTGTCCAAATGGTCTCTTTTAAGGGCCAATCCCAAAATTCAGCGGGGTCGTGGGGCGCTTGAGGCCAATGAAAAAATTGTTTTGCAAATGCAAGAATACCTCCCACAACAAATTCGGCCATTTGAGGGACATTTTGACCTTTACTCAGGGTAATGGCAATATTTCCCCGGTTGAGAATCTCCGGAAGGCAGAGGGCATCGGTATCGGCTGTAGGAGAGTGGATCCAGCGCAGACGGGGTGCTGCACTCAGTTGTTGCTCGGTGAGGCGACTGCCGTAAAGAACTTCGATCCGACTCCAATCGCTCAGACTCTCGCACTCTGTTTTGAAATCATAGTGGGGAAATTCCTGACTTAAAGCTGCGAGTTCATCGAATGGGAGGGGCTCTTGAAAAAAGATAGCGGGCATTTGAATGAACTTCCTATTGACTATAGCTTAAGTCTAAGGTATATTAAGTCACCTTATTGTCAAATTAGGTTTTTGAAACTATGACTGAGACTAAATACGCAATTATTCAAACAGGCAGCAAGCAATACCGTGTCAAAGCGGGAGATGTGATTGATGTTGAACTGTTAGATGCAGAGAAAAGCGGGAATATTGAGTTCGCCGAAGTGTTGCTTTTCCACGATGGAAAAGTTGCTCAAATTGGCGCGCCAACAGTATCGAATGTCGTCGTTCGCGGCGAAGTATTGGACCAAGTACGTGGTCCAAAAGTAATTGCTTATAAGTATAAGAAGCGAAAAGGTTACCACCGAAAGGTTGGACATCGCCAAAATTATACGCGTGTCAAAATTACAGAATTTGCGGGTTAGCAGGAGAGAGAATAATGGCTCATAAGAAAGGTCAGGGGTCGTCGCGAAATGGGCGAGATTCCGAATCAAAGCGGCTGGGAGTAAAAGCGAGTGCGGGACAATTTGTGAGAGCTGGGAGCATTTTAGTGCGTCAGCGTGGAACAAAGTGGCATCCAGCTAAAAATGTGGGTAGAGGATCTGACGATACGCTCTTTTCACAAGTGGATGGTATTGTGGCATTTCGTAAATCGAAACGTACTCTAGTCTCCGTTCAACCTGTTTAGCTCGTAAACTCCCAATAAATATCGGGTATGTTTACAGATCGTATTAAATTAGATCTTTTTGCTGGAAGGGGAGGCAATGGCGTTGTCGCATGGCGGCGTGAGAAATACCTCCCTAAAGGTGGACCCTATGGAGGGGATGGTGGGAAAGGCGGCTCTATCGTTTTAGAGGTCGATGACCAAATTCCCTCCCTAGAAGCCTATCGAAACCGTCGTATTTTAAAGGCTGAAAATGGCCAGCAAGGCGGTCCTAATAATAGGCGGGGAAGAAATGGGCGTGATCTTATCATCAAAATCCCACGTGGAACACTTGTAAAAAATGTGAAAACGGGGGAGATTCTCCGCGATTTTACTCAAGATAAAGAAAAATGGGTCATCTGCCTCGGTGGACGTGGCGGCATGGGTAATACCCATTATAAGAGCCCCACTAACCGTGCCCCTAATTATGCGAGTCCTGGCAAGGACGGCGCCTCTCAAGTTGTTGAGCTTGAACTGAAATTGATTGCCGATGTCGGCCTTGTCGGTTTTCCAAACGCAGGGAAATCAACCTTTATTGCGCAAGCGACCAATGTTCCCGTTAAAATTGCTCCTTATCCCTTTACAACACTTCGCCCAAATCTTGGATACGTGATTCACGAAGATCAAGAGCGCATGCTCATCGCTGATATTCCAGGTATTATTGAGGGGGCCCATCGAAACAAAGGGCTTGGTTTTGAGTTTTTACGCCACATCGAGCGCACCCACTTTCTCCTCTTTATCTTAGATGCTTCAGGATTTGAAGAGCGTGATCCCCTTGAAGATTTCGCGACCTTGCGCCGGGAAGTTTTAGAGTACAATCAAGAGCTTAGCGAAAAACCTTTTGCTGTAGCCCTAAACAAAATCGATATGGGCTTTGTTGGAGAAGCTTTCCGAGAAACCTATCCAGACATCCAAGTTTTTGAGATGTCAGCATTAACAGGTCAGGGCGTCGAGGAAATCATCGGCTTTTTAAAGCGTAAGCTGAGCGTATAGATCACTGCTGAAAACAGAGCAATCGTCGCACCTGCAGGCCAATCGAGGCGATAAGAGATCGCGAGCCCACCCAAAGAAAAAGCAATATTCAAAATGACAGCGATTCCCATCATGCGTGAGAGGCGGAAGGTAAAGCTGCCCGCAATCGAAGCCGGTAGGGCAAGCATGCTCAAAACTAGAATGATTCCCACGATATGAATCAATAAGACCACCGTCAGAGAGATCAAGACGAGTAAGAGCAGGTAGACAGCACCCACATGGATCCCTTGAAGCTCAGCCTGCTTCTCGTCGAAGCAAATGGCCAAGAAGCGTTTATGGAAGATCACGACCGTGACCAAAATCACAAGGTCCAGGATGCCCAAAATGCAAAGATCCCACGGACCGACCCACAAGACATTCCCTAGAAGAAAGTTCATCAGCTCCACGTTAAAGCCAGGGATTTGGGAGACAAAGATCACCCCAACGGCCATACCCACCGACCAAATCATTGCAATGATCGCATCCTCCCGCTCTCGGTAGTAGAGGTGGACATATCCTATTATTAAGGCTGAAATGACAGCTGCAACCAGCGCTCCGTAAAGAGGAGAGAGCCATGTGATGCCGTGAACACGTTGGAGCCAAAGTGCAGCTCCAAGTCCACTTAGCACCGAGTGGGCAATACTTCCACTAATCGAAACAATGCGCTTGACGACCACATAGGAGCCAATCATGCCACTTGCAAATGAGGCGCCGATCGCAGCTAAGACAGCCATTTGCAATACAGGTGTCTGTAAAAGAGCATCGAGAAACGTCACGTAGTCTCCTTTGAGTGGTAAAGGCCAAGGGCAAAGTGTTCACAAACCTTTTCTTTCGGCATCTGAGTCACACTTTTTTGGACGCAAATCAGGCGATCGACCGATTCGACAGCCCTATTGAGATCGTGTGTCACCATTAAAATTGTCATCTCCTTGCGCAGCTCCCCAAGGAGCGCATAAATCTCTTTTTCTGCCACATGATCCACTCCAGATGTTGGCTCATCGAGCAGCAAGAGACTCGGATTGGAGACAAGCGCGCGCGCTATGAGAACACGCTGCTGCTGTCCTCCCGAAAGAGAGGCAAAAGGGGCGTGAAGAGTTTTTTCCATGCCGACCCGCTCTAAAGAGGCTTTGACAGCCTTGCGGTCAGCTGAAGTATAGCGCCATCCTCCCAGGCTTAAACGGCCACCTAGAACAACCTCCTGAACCGATATTGGAAAATGGCGGTCGAAGTGAAAATTTTGTGGAACCCACCCGATGCATTGCCGTATTAACTTTGGTGCCTTCCCAAAGAGGTGGATTTTTCCACGCGCCGGTTTCAGAAAACCCATTAAAAGTTGTAGAAGGGTCGTCTTTCCACCCCCATTTGGACCAAAAATCGCGACAAACTCCTTCTCTTCAACAGAGAAAGAGACATCCTCAAGGACAGAGGTCTCGCTATATGAAAAAAAGAGTTCGGTGACATCTATAGCTAACATTGACGAAAAGCCTTCGCAATTTCTCTAAGATTATCGATTACATTCTCAGCATACGGGTCGAGAAAGACACACTCAGCTCCCAAATCATCCGCAAGGCGTTTTCCCCCCTTTACAGAGTGCTGCTTTTGCAAAAAGACCGTTTGGATGTTCAGGCTACGCACCTGAAGGACAAGCTCTGTGATATAGCGTGGGGTTGGTTCACGCCCTTCCATCTCGATCGAAAGCTGCGTCAAACCATAATCTCGACATAAATACCCGTAAGCCGGGTGAGAAACCAGAACCATTCTTGGAGCCTCGCTTAAAAGAGCTGCCATCTCCTCATCCAGGTTAGCTAGCCGCTCTTCCAATCGCTTCAAATTTCCCATATACAAACGCGTGTGAGACGGGTCATGCTGACTTAACGTGTCAGCAATTTGACGCGCTTGCACAACGAGTAGACGGGGGCTCAGCCAAATGTGTGGATCCGCCGCACCCCGATGGCAGCAGCACCCCGAATTTAGAAGATCAATACCCTCGCGCTGGTCGACGATTTCCGTTCTCGGAAGAGCCTTTTTTAGGCGCTCCTCAAAACTTTCTCCCAATCGAAACCAAATTTCCCCACTCTGCATCCCAACGATCTGCCTAGGCGTCGGCTCATAAGTGTGCGAGCTCGCGCCCGCCGGCACAACCACCTCCACAAAAACCTCATTCCCCCCAATCTCCTCTACAAGAAATTTTTGAGGAGCAATACTAACAAGCACATGCGTCTGCGCAAACAGCGAAGCACTAAAAAAGAAAAATAGTAAAAAAATAGATCTAAGCACCCTAAAAGTGTAAGCCCAAACCCCATTTCAAGCGAGCTTTTTATTGTAAACTAACCCCAACCTAGTATAGGATACACCCCTTCTTTGGAGGAGTGTCCGAGTGGCCGAAGGAGCACGCTTGGAAAGTGTGTGTGCGCTAATCCCGTACCGTGGGTTCGAATCCCACCTCCTCCGTTTTTAGCGGTATCTTTGAACGATCGCTCCTCGGCCGTGCTACTCGCACAGCCTCTCTCTCGCGATCGTCCAAATCTAGCCACTAAAAAAAGATCTACAGTGGGCTGAGCTTTCGCGTGGAGGACGTCGAACACTTAAAAGGCCTCCGGTGGAGGGCTTTTTAGGGAGATGTCCGAGAGTGCCAGCAGGCACCGAGGCGCCTGAAACGAAGAGTTTTTTGAAAACTCGAGCGGAAGGTTCGAAGGGTTGAAACCCGCGAGCGACAGCGAGACGGTAACCCAGCCCTGAAAGGGCGAGTCCCACCTCCTTCGTTTTTAGCGGTATCTTTGAACGATCGCTCCTCGGTCGCGCTACTCGCACAGCCTCTCTCTCGCGATCGTACAAATCTAGCCACTAAAAAAGATCTACAGTGGAAAGAGTGGCAAGATGATTACTTGGATCAATAAAGAAGCCTTGAAGCTTCTTTCTTAAAGATTTTCATCGTTATCTGGCTTTTAGGAATCGTCTTTCTCTGTTTTTCCTGCATAACAAACTGGTTGATTTTATTTAAGGTTGATGATTAATTGCTGTTTTTTATATTATTTTTTAGATTTTTACTAAATCTAATATTTGGAGTTTTTGTGATAGTTAAAAGACTTTTTAAAAGTGTTGTATTCGTGGCTTTAATTGCATCTCCACTGATGCTAACAGCGGGTGAAAAAGAGCAAAAAGCAGCTCATGAGCTACTGCAAGTGGGTCAGTATGAATTACTTTTGTGTAATAACGTGGACAAGGTTTTCAAAGCGCTTAGCAAAATGGACCCTATGATTGCCAGGCACGAGGTTGAAATTAGAGAGTTTTGTCAAAAAAACCTTACCTCTGAAAGCTTTACCAATGAGCTTGCCGATGTATATGCCGGTATATTTACCGAAAAAGAATTAAAAGAAATAATTAAATTTTACAAATCAAAAACAGGGAAAAAAATGGTGGAGACATATCCTGAAGTGATGAAACGCATGGAAGGTCTTGCGGAATTACACATCCTTCGAAATCTGAATGAGCTCGTGGAGATTTTATTGGAGAAAACGCATAAGACAGCATAAAGGATTTTTTTTGTGAAATCAGGACTTCAAATCCTTATTTACACTTTTTTTTTGAGAGGAAGAGTTTGGTGGTAAAATAATCACTTATGCTCTACAATATACACATGTTACAGAGTATATTCAATTTATTAACACAATTAGATCAGATCTTTTGGAGATATTTTGCCTTCGTTCTGATCGTGATCCTCGGCCTCATTCTCACGGTGCGCGCTGGATTTTTTCAAATCCGGGCCCTGCCGGCTATTTTCAAAACATTTTTTCAGTTTCTCGGACGTACTCCTGAGGGAGAGCGGGGAGTCCACCCACTCAAAGCCTTTTTTGCCTCGACAGGGGGGATGATCGGAATTGGAAATATCGTTGGAATTATCACTGCTGTTCAGATCGGGGGGCCTGGAGCTCTTATCTGGGTATGGATTGCGGGGATTATCGGCGCGATTGTGAAGTATTGTGAGATCTACCTCGGGTTTAAGTACCGCGAGCCAAACAAGCAGGGGGGGTATGACGGGGGACCGATGTACTTCCTGAAGAAGGCTTTTAAGAGTCGTCTTCTCCCGATCGCCGTTGCAGGTCTATTATGTGTCTATGGCGTGGAAATCTACCAGTTTTCGGTCATCACAGAAAGTGTTTCAAGTAATTGGAATATCAATCGCTTCGTGGTGATGGCTGTTCTCCTCGGTCTCGTTCTTTATGCCGCAATCGGAGGGGTGCGCCGGATTGGACAAATTTGTACATGGGTGATGCCTTTTTTCCTTGTCGTGTATTTAGGTATGGGCTTTTGGGTGATTGGACAAGAATTGGCCGCCCTACCAGCGATCCTCGTAGATGTCTTTAAGTCGGCTTTCACCGGCCACGCTGCGGTTGGTGGATTTGTCGGAAGTACAGTCGTTCTTGCTATTCAACTTGGGATTGCCAGAGCTGCCTATTCTGCAGATATCGGTGTGGGATATGACTCGATCATTCAAAGTGAATCAGCGACTCAACACCCTGAAAAACAGGCGCGTCTAGCGATTCTAGGGGTTGTGATCGATAATGTTATCTGCACATTTAGTATTTTAATCGTCTTAGTTTCCGGTGCTTGGAAGGCCCTTGAGCCGATGGAGGGCTCGGAGCTTATTCAGGTAGCGCTGGGAACCTATTTTCCTTATATGGAGTACTTTATTCCATTTTTCTTGATAGTAACGGGGTATACGACGATTATTGCTTTCTTTGTTGTGGGGATTAAGTGTGCTTGCTATCTCTCTCCCCGCTTTGGAAGAGCTCTTTACATTTTTTATGGAAGCACTTCTTTCGTCTTTTTTTCCTTTGTTCCTCAACATCAAGCACTTCTGGTTATGTCGGTCTCTGGTGCTATGTTGTTGTCTATTAATCTTTTAGGTATATTTCGTCTAAGGAAAGAGATCGCTTTTGATGAGGTCGATCTTCCTTTAAAAGAAGTTGCATAGATTTTAATTTAGTTTGATAATAGTAATATAAACCCTAATTAAGTATTACTATGCCTGTTTGGATATTATATATAAGTGTTGCTGTTATCGCTCTTGCTTTTGTTGCTCTTGTAGTCTTTTTAGCGATCACGCTTCTTTCGCTACGTCGGACGATCTCAGATGTAGACGATAAAATTCAGGCTTTTGATCCTCTTTTTCGAATTGTTTCTAAGACAGGGGAAGCTGTGGAGCGGAAGGCAAAGCGCTCTTTGAAACATGTTGAAGAGATCGAGGAAGAGGAATTTGGTGAAGAATTTTCAGAGCGCAAAGACCGTGTTTTGAATACTGCACTGGAAGTGGCGCAATGGTCATTAGTTGGGGTTGCCCTTTGGCAAAAACTTAGAGAGAGGAAATAAGTATGTCTCGTAAAAAAACAAATGGAAAAGGCTTTGCACTTGGAGCCTTAGTTGGTGGACTGTTTGGAAGTGTGACAGCGCTCATGCTTGCTCCCAAGTCTGGGAAAAAGATGCGCAAGGATATCGCCAAAAATTACCAAAAAGGGAGCGATAAGGCTCAGGCTATGATGGGGGATATGCGTGATCAGTCTGCAAAAATTTGCAAAAAAACAAAATGTTTGGCTGAGGATGCAAAGAAATCTGCTTCTAAAGTTTTGAAACGAAAACGCTAATAGATGTTTAAAAAGAAAAAATCGAATGGATCCAGCTTTGCTTTCGGCCTTCTTTTAGGGGGAGCGCTTGGGGGTGTTTTGGCACTTTTATTTGCCCCAAAATCAGGGGAGGAGACCCGCGATGAAGTTGCTAATCAGTATCGAAGATTAACGGAAGAATCACAAGATTTGGTGGAATCGGTTTGCGATCACTCGCTGGAAATGATCGACAAAGCCAAGGAGATCGCCCACACAGCGCAAGAAGCAGCTTCTAAATTTCTTGATGGAGAGAGAGATGGCAGATAAAAAATCATCAGCTAAAGGGTTTGCTCTGGGAGCACTTATTGGCGGCCTGTGTGGAGGGATGACAGCGCTTATGTTTGCTCCTAAATCGGGTAAAAAAATGCGCAAGCAGCTTTCAAAGAGCTATAATCGCGTTTCAGACCAGGCACACGATTTGATGGAGAGCGTGTGTGACACGTCGATCGAACTGGCTGAGAAAGCTCAAGAGATTGCCGAAGAGGCTGAAGCGTGTGCAAAGTCTTGTAAAAGAAAATGTCGTTAAGTTAGGTGGCTTCTTAGGAGCCACGCTTGTTTGGAATGAGAGCGGATGCGCTCGGTGAGCAAATCAGCGGTTCCTTGGTCGTGAACTTCATCTGTGAATTGGATGATCGCGTGGCAGTGCTCAACTAAGGCCTCATGATCATCTACAAGCTCTTGGATCATCACTTCCGCGCTTTTCAGCCCTTCAGATTCCTTTAGACACGCCTTCTTGAGAAAGCTCTTCATCGAACCGGGAGATGGTCTGCCAAGCATTCGAATTCGCTCCGCTAGCTGATCAATCGCTTCTTGATGCTCCTCGTATTGCTCTTGCAGGAGGTGGTGGTACATATAAAATTCTTTCCCCACCATATTCCAATGAAAATTCAGAGTCTTGATGTATAGAACAAAGGTATCGGAGACAATATGGGATAACTTTTCTGTAATCTGATCGATGATTTCTGGGGAGAGTGTCTTCATAGCTTCAATAAATCATTTATGCTTCCACTTGTCAATCGACTTTTTTGTGGGATTTCTTTATAAATGATTAATAAAATGATTAAATCGGCCGTGTGAAGAAAAAAGAATTAGAAGATATTCTGCTACAGGGGAATTTAAACCTCCTTCCTGCAACGTTTTTGGATGATAAAGAGTCGCAAATTTTGAAGCGCGTGTCATCCTTGATGCGGTATTGGCCCGATGAGGAATTATACCCCTCTCTTCTTTTGTCTCTTTTGCGCTTTCCACGGCAGTTTAAAAAGATTCGAAGCGTCGCTCATCTTGGTCGCGTGATTTGTGCTGAATTTTTCTATAAAAAGAAGGTGAGCAAATCGGTCGATCTTTTTCCCCATAAACGCCACCTCTACTTGAAGCTGCTCAAAACCCGTTTAAAGTTCCCTTTTGGCAGCAAGGGGGTAATGGGAATGGTCGTGACATTTAACTTGATGAAGCACCACGAAGCTTTTGAGGAGCAGCATATTCTGGAAGCTGTATTGCGCGTTGTGCCGGATGTTAAAGTGGTTAAGGGGTCACTTATCGATGCTCAAGATAAGCATAATCAAGTTCATGCGGTCTATTTCGAAATCGAGCGTGAGGAGCACCCCGAGTTCTCCCTTGATGAGATGGGTAAAATTGAGCGAGAACTGCCTGATGAGTTGAGCGGGTGTATTGAGCAGCTTGTGCCGATGACCTTTATGCGTCGAAATGAAGAAGAGGTTTATCGCAATGTGGTGACCCTTCGTGATCAACTCAAATCGGTGCGTGATATCCCGCAAGCGACCATCACATTTGAAGAGCAGACGCAATTCGACCTTTTCTTCACAGTCGTTTTGTTACGGCTTGTAAAAGAGAAAGAGCCCTCGGTTATTGAGCTCATGGAAAGAGCGTTTCCTGAAATCGTTTTTATTCCCGATCGAACCGATTTGGTCGGAATGCTTCGCAAGACATATCAAAAAGAAGCAACGGTTTTTCGCATTCAGATTCCTAAGAGCCCCTTTTTCCGAAAAGACCGTTCTATCAACTTGTATAAAGCGCGGCAAAATGTTGTTTCGATGCTCATGAAGGCTCTTGGGCCAATTCGCGACTATAACGGAGGCTTGATTCTTAAACAAAACGAGCGTCTCGAAGACTTTTTAGCGATGATGCCAAAAATTTATGATGAATTTTTTCTGGAGAATTTCTTTTATTCGATCACACCAATTGCCATGCAAAGTATTTTGCCTTCTGCGGTGGTTAAGGAGTGGTTCCTTGCTTTTTCCGGATTACTTGATAAAGAGCTCTCACAAAAACAGAAATTTCTCCTCTCCTACCGCCAATATGAAGATGCCTCCATGGCCATTGTGTGCACAGAAGATAGTTCTTTTAAAGAGCCCTTACTAAAAGAGATTAAAGAGCTTGGAATTCCTTCTCTTGAACTTGGTTTCTCTGAGGTGAGTCGACACGGGACGTTTTGTTTTGGCCTCCTCTATAGGCCCTCATTGATCGATCATGAAGTGAATTTTACCCAGGTTGTTCGCGCAGTACTTGAAAAGTGGAGTGAGAAAATAGGTGATGAACAGACGCTGAGAATCGCAGTGCATGGGAGCGAGCCGAGTCTAGATCCACGTATCATTAAGGGGGACCAATCATATATCATTACCAGAATGCTTTTCGAGGGCTTAACGCGTATTGGACCCGATGGAAAGCCTCATCTAGCTCTTGCTGAATCTTATGAAGTCTCATCTGATTTCAAAACGTATACCTTTCATCTCCGTGCTGCAAAGTGGTCGAATGGTGAGCCAATTACAGCCTATGATCTCGAATACTCGTGGAAAAATGTTCTGGACCCGCAGGCAAACTCCATTTTTACACACACGCTATTTATGATTAAAAATGCCCGCTTGGCCAATGAGAATAAAGTCTCTATTGATGAGGTTGGAATTTGTGTTCTCGATGAAAAATGTTTGCGTGTCGAGCTTGAATATCCAGCGCCCTATTTTTTAGAGGTAGTGGCGCACTGGGCCTACTCTTTGATCAATAGTTCTATCGATCAAAAACACCCTGGATGGGCCTATCAGGCAGGAGAAAACTATGTGTGCAATGGGCCGTTTATGTTGAGCGAATGGCGCCATAATCATGTTGTTGTCGTCAAAAAAAATCCCTACTATTGGGATGCAGACTCGGTCAAGTTGGACCGTATTTCGATTAACATGATGGAGAAAGTGGAAATCGATGTGGGCATGCTGAAAAAAGGGGAGTGTGATATTATGGGCCGCCCCATGACCGCTTTTCCATTTGAAGGGCTTGATGAGCCAGATAAAGAGCTTGAAAGCGAGTCGTACGACTTGAACGGCATATTTATCCTATGCTTTAATACGACGCAGTTCCCTTTTAACCACAAAAAAATTCGCCAAGCTTTTGCTTCTGTCATTGATCGAGAGAAAATTGGTATTCAAGCTCCTCACGAATTTGGCAGTGCCAGCTACTCTCTTCTTCCAGGTGAGCTGTCTCTGGCGCAAGCCCCCCTCTTCCCAAAGAGAGATCTTGAAAAAGCACGCGCTCTGTTTAGAGAAGGGCTAGGGGAAATTGGTTTTGTGAAGTCCGATTTCCCTCGGTTAACGCTTAGCTACTATGATGGGGAGAAGCGAGGAGATCTCTTTGAGGAGCTCTGTAGACAGTGGAAAGAGGCTTTTGACATTCCGATTCATATGGAAAGCTATGAATGGGATCCCCACTTTAATCGAATGTTAAAGGGTGAATATCAGATGGGTGGAATTGAACTTCAAGCTCGCTGGGGAGATCCTCTCCATTTGTTAGAGTTCCTGGAAAAACAGCAAGACTATATCAATTTTCCGTCTTGGGAACATTCTCATTACAGACAGCTGTTAAATCAGGCCAGAGAGGCAAGAACCTTAGAAGAAAGAAACCTCCATCTTGAGAAAGCCGAAGCCTTCCTTGCCGAAGAGGCTCCTGCAATTCCTCTTTATCAACTCAAGGGGCGTTATTTGCGGCGAAAAAATTTAAAAGGAGTTTGCTGTTCAGGCAACTTTCAAATCGACTTTAAATGGGCCTATAGGGAATAAATTATGATTCGTCTCTTTATTTTTATGATGTGTTTCTTGTGTCTTGCATGTGAAAAATCACCTCAATCGAAAAAAAGCCTCCGTCTTACCTATCTGACCGAAGCTAATTCACTCGATCCTAGGTATGGGTATGAGATACCAGCAAACCATACCATCAAAATGCTCTTTGAGGGGCTGATGCGTATGTCCGCTGACCAAGAGTTGCTCCCAGCTGCAGCTGAAAGCTATACCATTTCTTCCGATGGAAAAACCTACACGTTTAAAATACGTCCAGCCAAGTGGTCGAACCGGAAACCCGTGACAGCTTACGATTTTGAGTATGCATGGAAAAGTGTCGTTAACCCGAAGCTACCTACCCAAGGAGGGGCTGATTTTTATCCCATTAAGAATGTGGAGGCGATTGTGCGAGGAGAGCTTTCCCTCGAAGAAATTGGAGTAAAAGCATTAGACGCTCACACACTTGTTGTAGACCTTGAGAATCCAGCTCCCTATTTTTTAGAGCTTACCGCAACCTCGGCATACTCTCCAGTTTACATGAATGATGGGGAGGTTTGTTCAACCACAAATGGCCCCTTTCGCTTAAAAAAGCGGGTTGAACATCGGGAAATGGTGCTCGAAAAAAACCCTCTCTATTGGAATGTCGATGCTGTCCAGCTCGACCGCATCGAGATTGCAATTGTAGAGGATGCTTCTACACAAGTGGCTATGTTTGAAAAAGGGGAGTGTGATTGGTTGGGCAAGCCTTTTGCGAAACTTCCCTTAGATGCGGTTCCTTCCTTGGAGAAGAAAGAGATGCTCAGCCAATTTCCTGAGCGTGCGGTTTTTTGGTATTTTGTGAATACAGAGCGCTTTCCATATAGTCACCCTAAACTTCGGCGCGCTTTGGCCCTTGCCATGAACCGCGAAGAGCTTGTGACCCATGTTTTGAAAGAAAACGAAACAAAAGCGACAAGTGTAAATCGCGAATCTCACTTCTTTGAGGATGGAGATTTGGAGCAGGCTCATATTTTATTGGAAGAGGCGCTTGTCGAGCTCGAACTTACCCGTGAAACGTTGCCTCCCATTCATGTGAGCTACTGCAACATCGAGACCAACCACCGGATTGCCTGCGCTGTGCAACAGCAGTGGCAAAAGGCTCTTGGGATCGAGATAACACTTGATCCACAGGAATGGACGACCTATTACGACAACCTCTCTTCGGGGAATTTTGAGATTGGAGGGCTCTCGTGGCACGCCCGTATTCGCGACCCCATTTACAACCTACAGCTGTTTAAAAGTGCCAAGGATCGCCTCAATATGTCTAACTGGGAAGACCCCGAGTTTCAAAGGGTTCTACAGGCTGCACAAGAAGAGGCTGATCCCTCAAAACGGATGGTATTACTTCGGGAGGCCGAAGGTATTTTGATGGAGCATATGCCTGTGATTCCGATCTATTTTTTGACGGTAAGCTATGCAAAAAATCCTGAGCTCAACGATGTCTATATCTCAGAACTTAACGAGATCGATTTTACTCACGCTGTGAAATAATACGCTCAACTGTCTCTACAGCGGCTTGGGTAAGGGCATCGAGCTCAATGTTGACTCGGTCACCGGGCTTTATTTTGCCAAGAGTTGTGCGCTGAAGCGTTTCGGGAATCAGGTGAACGGTGAAGAGTCCCTCTTCCACGTCGACAAGGGTCAAACTTATTCCATTTATGGCGATAAAACCTTTTGGAAAAAAGTACTTCTGCCAGTTGGTAGGTACTTTAAACGTGAAGATGTTGCTCTCGATTTTAGAGAGCTCAGCTCTTCCGTAGATATGGCCTGAGAGGAGGTGGCCGCCAATTTCATCACCGATTTTTGCTGCCCGCTCGAGATTGACTTTTTGCCCTACTGCAAGCCTGTCCAACGTTGTTCGCTTTAGCGTCTCCTCAATCGCATCGAACCAGACCTTATCACCTTCGATCCTGACAACCGTCTGACACACCCCATCGATAGAAACACTGGCCCCAAGTTCTAACCCTTCATGAGGAAACGCAATCGCATACTGAAGTATGTTTGCCTTGTTTTTCAATTCTACAACCTCGCCAATGGCGCGGATAATGCCGGTAAACATCTAGGCCCTTTTTTGCTTAAAATGCCGCACAACTCCCACTATGAGAGTGAGCACGGTCAGAGGAAGGATAAAGAATAACAGCGCTGTTGTAAAGTAGGGAAGATAGTGGCTATATCCCGCTTCGAGGAAGAGGAATACGATGTAGAGTACGTAGTAAAAAAGAAAGAGAAATCCCTCCCACCGTGAAAGTCTGTGGCCAGTTAAAAAAATGGGCAGCGTTGCTATTGCGACCCCAACCATAATGGGAATGTCGAATGTCGTTGCTTTCACTGGAATTACAATCGGGTCTGGAGAGATAAGGGCTGCTATTCCTAAGACTCCCAGTAAATTGAAAATATTGCTTCCCACGACATTGCCGATAACCATGTCCCTCTCTCCTTTGCGCAAGGCGATGAGTGTAGTGGCGATTTCAGGTGCAGAGGTTCCGATTGCAACAACGGTTAAGCCGATAAAGAGCTCGCTAATTCCCAAGTAACGGGCCATCTTTGTCGCCCCTGTTACCAAAAGCTCCGCGCCAATTGCCAAAAGGATAAGGCCCACTCCAATCCAAACAAGCTGGAGCCAGATCGGGTGAGTAGGGAGGGCTTTTTCTTCGAGGGGAGGCTGCTTTTTGAGCATCAGGAAGGTGAAAATCAGGTAGAGAAAAATGCCTCCGAGCAAAATAAATCCCCCAGGGTGGCCTACCATGCCATTGGAGGCGAGCCACCAAAAGAGAAGAGAGGCAAGAATCATGAGGGGGACATCCCACCAAATTAACTGCCTGCGAACGACTAAAGGAGTGATAGAGGCGCAAATGCCAAGAACGAGAAGGATATTAAAAATATTGCTGCCGATAATGTTACCGATGACAAGTTCTCCCTCTCCTCTCAAAGCCCCAAAAATGCTAATCCCAATTTCAGGGGCGCTTGTTCCAAATGCGACGACTGTGAGCCCAATTGTTAAGGAAGAAATGCCAAAAGTCAAAGCCAGTTGGGAGGCGCCCAAGACTAGCAATTTGGCTCCTCCAATGAGAGCGATCAACCCAATAAGAAAAAGTATTATAGATAGAGACATATGTGTTTTAGAAAAATCGCGATCTAGTTATTCTTCGCCCCTTATAATAATTACTGAAATAATAGGGGTAGTGAAATGAAGTGCCCGTTTTGTGGAACAGAAGATCTGAAGGTTACCGATTCGCGAAATGCACTCGATGCCAATGCTATACGCAGAAGGCGCGAGTGTTTACATTGTAATCGTCGTTTTACAACATTTGAAACAATCGAACTGATTATCCAGGTGAAAAAGCGAGATGGGTTGTATGAGGACTTCCAGGAGGATAAATTAACCTCTGGTTTAGAAGCTGCTTGTCGCCACACACGTATTAGCTACGAGCAGGTTCGTACCTTGGCTTCAAAAATTGCAGGCGAATTGATGGAACGTCAAGTGCGCGAGATATCTACAAAAGAAATTGGAGAAATTGTAATGAAATATTTGAAAACAATGGACACGATTGCTTATATCCGCTTTGCATGTGTCTATCGTCGTTTTAAGGATATTGGGGAGCTTATGGAAGCGATCCAGTCGATAGAGCCAAAGGATTCAGTTTTAAAGTAAGGAAAGAAGTTCATGCCACTATCAAATGTTCAAATAGAAGAATTTAAAGAGCGTCTCAAAGGATTGCACGCCCAGTTAACGCGTATGTTAGAGGGAACAACTCGGAATGTAAAACGTCCTGACGAAGCGACTGGTTATACCCAACATCAAGCCGATCAGGGTACCGATGATTTTGACCGCACGATCAGCCTAGAGATCACGGGCAAAGAGTTCGCTCTATTACGTCAAATCGATCGGGCGTTGGAAAAGATCGAAGACAGTACCTATGGGATCTGCGATGTGAGTGGAGAGGAAATCCCACTGGCTCGATTAGAGGCGATCCCTTATGCAACTATGACAGTTAAATCTCAGGAGTTGTTCGAAAAAGGACTTCTTACCGAGTAAAATTTTGGATCGATTTTTTTTTCGAAGATATCTCTGTGTAGCCTGGCTAACAGCGCTTGGTCTCCTCTTGCTGTTTTTGGATTTTTTTACCAAGGCGTATCTTTATCACGTCTTTCCTTTTTACGATTCTTGCACCGGGCTTCGGTGCTATGCGATTCCCGTTTTCACTAATTTTTTAGGTATTGATTTCTCGATTGGTCTCGCCTTTAACTATGGTGCGGCATGGGGAATGTTTGCCGATTTTCAAAACATCCTCTTGGTAATCCGCATCATTGTGATTTTGGGTATGTTCCTCTATCTCTTCTTCGTGAATAAAAATCGCGCTGCCGAGATTCCCCTCATTTTGATCATTTCAGGGGCGCTTGGGAATGTAATCGACTTTTTCCTTTACGGATTTGTGGTCGATTTTCTCCAATTGAATTTATGGGGCTACCATTTTCCTGTTTTCAATTTAGCCGACACATGGATTACAATAGGTGTTGTGTGGCTCTTTTTAGTCGCCCTTTTTACACGCAAAAAAACGCGTCTCAAAAGCAGCTGATGATTACTTGAAATTTTACAGTCATCCCTACTGAAAGAAAAAATCTCATATCTTCGCATCGAGCCTACGCATCTGAATGCCTCTAAGCACTATAACAACAAGTTTAGGTAGCAATCAGGGGCTATGCACTCGATCAAGTTATTGAAAAAAATAAAATGTTTGCACTATGAGTTTGGAGTTTGCTAAAGTGCCTAGTACCCGAGCTATTTGGTTACAAATTTGGTTTATAGCGGTTATAATGGCTAGTTTAATTTCAAAACGTCCGCTTTTAGGTTGCTCATGGAAACCAATTTCATCTTTCGTAGCAAGATCTCATACTATAGATCAAACAACGTATTTGTTTGAGAAGACTCATTTTAAGACACCTTTAAGTAAAAAAGAATACCTTGAAACAAAGTGCATAACTGTTGAAAAATTTGCCCAAAGATATTGTGATTTGCTTGAAAAAGAAGGAATCAATGTGGAAGAGGGTTATCAAAGAATGGTGGATAGACTGTATCTCGATTATTGCTACCACTTAAAAATTATTGAACCAGGAAGACTGTTTTAATAGTAAGGTATATCCTCAGTCGGAAAAATTATGCTTAGTGTCTCTAAATGGGTGAAAATCCCTCTTCTGGTCGATCTTCAAGAGATGGAAGATCTGTTTAAATCTCTGATCCCTTTTTCTCTTTACGAGGTTCAAAGAGTGACGCCCAAGGGCGAGGGAATCATTCCCCTCGAAACTTTTTTGGCAGAGTATGGAGCGTATATCGAAACACTAAAAAGTGGGAGCATCCCACCCTCTCTTCCCTCACCCGTTTTAAGTGTCACCCCCGAGGCGCTCCACATCATGGTTGTGGAAGGGGAGCGTCAGCTCTACAAGCCCACCCTTCCTGTCGTTCAAATGCAAGCCCACGCCGTGCGCTACAGCGAGGCTGATGACACCTTTCGCTCTCAACTCTTTGGTTCAGATGGGATCACTTGGGGGATTCAGCTCGGCTATCCCCAAATTTTCGAAGATCCCAAAACCTGTGAGATCCTTCCGACGCGCGATCTACCAAATGGTCCTCTTTTCCACGCTATTCAGAAGTGGATGCGTAGCCATACTCGTCCTACACCCTTTTTAGCCTCTGGCCGGAAACAAAATGTTCCGATACGTTTAGGAAAAAAGTGTTTTTCCTGGATCAATACCCACCCCGGACTCAAAGAGAGAGGAATCATCGTTGAGTGCCCAGCAAATACATAACAGATTCATTGAAAATGGGTGGACGCTCTCTCTTGCCGAATCGTGTACCGGTGGAGGGATCGCCTCAAGCCTTGTCGCCATTCCTGATTGCTCCATCTATTTTGTGGGAGGAGTTGTCGCCTATTCAAACCGAATTAAAGAAAAAATTTTGGGTGTCAAGCCAAGCACTTTGAAAACGGTTGTCAGCGAGCAAACAGCTCTCGAAATGGCAGCCGGTGTACGAGAAAAATTTGAATCCGATTTTGCCCTCGCAACCACAGGTGTAACAGGCTCAAAAGGGGAGGTCTGCTTCGCTATCGTCGCCCACGATCGAGAGCCTCTCACGTGGACCACCCACTATGAGGGGGAAAGAGGAGCTATCATCGAGCAGGCGATTACCGATGCTCTTGTAGACATCTTTGTACTTTCGCGGTATAATCTCCCCCTATGAGTTATCAATTAGTTGACAGTGGCCACGGTCAAAAGCTGGAGCAGTTTGGAGATGTTGTTCTTGTACGCCCCTGCGCCCAAGCGATTTGGCGTCCATTTCTCCCGCAGTCTGAGTGGAAAAGAGCGCACGCGCGATTTACACGCGATCAAGGGAATCGGTGGGAAGTTTTCTCCGATGTGCCCGAATCATGGGTTGTGACAATTGAAGGGGTGCGCTTCCATCTTAAACGGACCGAATTTGGCCACCTCGGTGTTTTCCCCGAGCACGCCGTTTTTTGGAAATGTTTTAAACCCAAAATGCGTTTCCTCAACCTCTTTGCCTACTCAGGAGGCGCTTCGATCGCCGCTGCCAAGGTAGGTGCAGAGGTTACCCATTTAGATGCAGCAAAGGGGATGGTCAGCTGGGCTGGTGATAATGCAAAGCTAAACGGGGTCTCTTCGATCCGTTGGATTGTGGAAGATGCGCGCAAATATCTGGCACGTGCCGTTCGCAGAGGTGAAAAGTACGATGCGATTTTGCTCGATCCCCCCTCATTTGGGCGAGGGAAATCAAATGAGATTTTTATCATTGAACGCGATCTGCCTCTCATGCTCGATCAATGTCGACAAATCCTTTCCGATGATCCTCAGTTTCTTATTCTTAGCTGTCATACCCCCGGGTTTACCCCTCTTGTTTTGAAACAACTCCTTCCGGAAGGGAAAGTTGAATCAGGAGAGCTTGTGCTAAAAGGGCCTCTCGATATCCCATCAGGAGCTTATGCGAGGTGGGAGCCGTGTTAATTACAAGCGCTCAAAATCCCAAAATCAAACAAGCCAAAAAGCTATGGAAACGGCGTGAGCGGGAGAATACCCAGCTCTTTTTGATCGAAGGGTATCGCGAGCTATCACGCGCACAACCGTCTGTTGAGATCGAGTCGCTTTTTATCTGCCCTGAGCTTTTTTTGGGAACCAACGAGCCCGAATTAATTAAGCAAATCAATGCCCCCGTTTACTCCTGCTCGCCCGATCTCTTTCGCTCCCTATCCTATCGAGACCGTCCTGACGGCTTGCTTGCGATCGCAAAACAATCACACCGAAAATTGGAAGAAATCACTCCAAAGGGCAACCCGTTTTATGTCGTAGCTGAGGCGATTGAAAAACCAGGAAACTTGGGCACGATATTGCGCTCGAGCGATGCGTGTGGGGTCGATGGGGTGATTGTGTGTGACCGGTGCACAGATATCCACAATCCCAACGTGGTGCGTGCGAGTGTGGGTACACTCTTTACACAGCCCGTTGTCGAAGCTGATGGAGAGCAAACCCTCCAATGGCTCAAAGAGCAGGGAGTGGCAATTTTAGCCGCAACTCCTTCCGCAAAAGTAGAGTATACCGAGGTCGATCTGGCAGCTCCTGTTGCAATTGTTGTTGGAACGGAGCAGTACGGCTTAAGCGAGCGGTGGATGGAAGAGGCTGATTTGCAGGTGAAGCTTCCGATGCTTGGTGTTGCCGACTCGCTTAACGTTGCCATGGCGACCACTCTCCTCCTCTATGAAGCGATTAGGCAGCGCCGCCATGGAGCCTGAGGTCTTATTCTGCGATAACCACATCCTCGTATTGAATAAGCCCGCCGGCATGCTCACGCAACCCAATCAAACAAGTGCCGATTCCTTAGAAGCTTTTGGAAAACTCTACTTGAAAGAGCGCTTCAACAAACCAGGCAACGTCTTTCTCGAGGCAGTCCATCGCCTCGACCGCCCAGCGTCAGGAATTGTTTTATTTGCCCGTACAAGTAAAGCTCTTTCTCGCTTGCAAAAGTCTCAAAGGGAAGGTCTTTTTCAAAAGGAATATCTTGCCAAAGCAGAAGGGGAGCTCACAAGCGGCGAGCTAATCGACTTTCTTAGACACGATTCGAACCGTGCTGTGATCGATCCAAATGGAAAACGGTGTCACCTGAAATACGAGGCGATCAAAAGCACTCGAGAGTATACACTTTTAAGAATCTCTCTTTACACCGGACGTTATCATCAAATTCGCGCTCAGCTTGCGCACAAGGGGCATCCTCTTATGGGTGATCAGAAATACGGCTCACGTTTTCCACGTGAAACGTTTTATCTCTGCCATAAGAAGCTCAGCTTTCCCCACCCCATTTCTGGAGAGCTTCTAATATTTACTTTTGATTAAAAAACCGTAGGAGTCACTGTGAACGATTTAGAAGATAAGTTGGAGGAAGCGTGTAAAAAAATGGAACAAGATTTTGTAAACGACATTGTCCAGATGATAAAAGAGGTTAAAGCAAATTCTGTAGGCATTTACTCTGATGAAGATGTGAAGGAGTTTGAAAACTTGAGTATGGATGAATACATCAAATTCCTTAATACGGGAGAAGGAAACATTCCAAGAATTTTGCGAGAAATGGAAAAATCCTAGTCGATACAAGCTTAGTGTTTTAAGATAAGACACACGTCTAAGACCCTGATTGCTACCTAAACCTCGTCTAGGAATCGTTTGAGTGCGACAGATACAACTGCGGAGCTGAAGGCAAGGGTTCCTCCCTTGCCGAGGCGACGCAGGCAGTAGATGGCGTGCTCAAACGATTCCTAGACGAGGTTTAGGGTTGCAAAGAAACGAGAAGCTGTAGGCTAAAATTGTACAGATCACTTTGAGTAAAAATCCTTATCTGCTCTAAAATCTGAAACAGATGAAATACAATGAGCAATGAAAAAGAAAACTCTGAACTTAAAACTCCTGATGAGTTCGCAAAAGAATGGGTAG
>JAJFLY010000037.1 GCA_021772455.1 Chlamydiota bacterium | reverse complement strand
TCACTCGTCTAGGAACCGTTTGAGCACGCCATCTACTGCCTGCGTCGCCTCGGCAAGGGAGGAACCCTTGCCTTCAGCTCCGCAGTTGTATCTGTCGCACTCAAACGATTCCTAGACGAGGTTTAGGTAGCAATCAGGGTCTGCGGTATTAGCAAAAGCTATGACCGTCTGAATAATCTTAGCTAACGACCTTGTGTTTTCTTTGAATTCGAGAGTCTTACCCTCATTTTTAGTAATCAAATTTTCGATCATGAAACCCCTTTGCCTTCCATTTACCTAGAAATTAGCCTAGAAACACCTAGAAGTCAAGAATTTCTAGGCTACGTTAAAAAATTTACAGAAATATGTATAAGCCTCAATCAAGCTTGCCCCACAAGATGACCCACGCCCAAATCCTCAAAGACTACATCACCTACCGTGACGGCAAGCCCGAGATTCTTATCACAAAACCTTAATTGAATCTTAATTTAAATTTGCTATAATATTGATTACTAAAATCAAGTTAGGCAATGCTATGTCTCCAGGCATAAATTCTTTAGGACTAGGAAGTACCCCTCTTCTTTATCATTCTAAACTTAACACCATTGGATTTGCTATTGTCACCATCCTAGGTGTTGGTTGTTTGGCAGCGGGAGGACTTGGAGCGTATGGATATTTTCAAACAGGAGCGCTAAGTACTCAAGCAATTCTCATGATGACCGCAGGTGGAGGTGGAGCGATTCTGTCGACTGTTGGTATTGTCGGTGTACAAAGAAATTGCCGGAGCAGATTAGTCTTTGGAAAAGATGCATGGGAAGCTTTTGGAGTTAAGGTATTAGATGATATTTCTCATCCACCAGAAATAGATTGGAATGCACTCGATCCCATTTTTAATGAACCTTATCGAAAAAATTATGTCTTATACTATGAGCCAGGAAGAGTTGAGGTCGATGGAGAAGAACAAGATTTCAATCCCCGCTTTTTGAGCCCATTTATGCGTGCAACTAATGATTTACATGTAAACCTTACTCCTGAAAAATTATCTGAAAGGCCCGCCTCTCCAGGCTGGAGACTTGGGAGCATAACACTAACCCGCCCAAGGAGACGCGAAGACGATGCCCTCTCATTTGATTGGCAGAATTCCGGAACTCCAGTAGTAGAAGGTTTCCAAACCCCCACTATATCGCAAGCCACCATTGTTTCCATGATCCTAAAAAAGTTTCGCGGTGATGTATGCTTTAAAGATGGCTATGAAGGTACCGGACAGCACTACACCTACTGCGAAAGTATTTCCGACCAAGATTCTAATGATGCAATAATAGTTGGTAAACGCCGTACCAACCAGCCAGGCTTCGAATGGGAATATCCAGCTGGTGACCACGGCTATGCTGTGGCACCTGTTAAGAGGTTTCCTTCAGCCTAATGCAAATGGCGTCGAAGCGCTTCTACTACAACTTCTAGGCGGGAAATCAACGAAAATTTTAACTAAATCACCCAGAAAGGTCAAGTGGACGTTTTTGTTAAAAATACAGCCAGCGATCCAATAAAACTGGGATCCTGACTCCTAATTTTCATGGTTGATTTGAATTATTTCTCCATGTAATATAGGATTATAGATACCAAATAACATGGAATTTTCAGTCGATGGAAAGAGGCGAGTTTTTAGACGAAATTGAGAAAGCATTCCAAGTCAACCCTGTAGTTGCCATTCTAGGCCCCAGACAGTGCGGAAAGACAACCGTTACTAAGCAGTACATCGCACACAAAAACCCGATCCCTAAGGAAAACTACTTTGATTTAGAAAAAGACCGTGATATTCAACGTTTGACAGACCCTTTTTTGACTCTTTCACAACTTTCAGGGTTGATTGTCATCGATGAAATTCAAAAAATCCCCGAACTTTTTCCAAGACTCAGAGTATTAGTAGACAACGAAGAACTAAATCAAAAATATCTAATTCTTGGCAGCGCATCGCGTGACTTGATCAAGCAGTCATCCGAAACTCTTGCTGGCCGCATTAGCTACTTAGAGCTAACCCCCTTTACATACTCAGAAACTTTGGATTTAGAAACACTTTGGTTACGAGGGGGATATCCACGTTCATTTCTGGCTAAGAGCGAAGAGATCAGCGTCAAGTGGAGAAAATCATTCATACAGACATACTTGGAACGTGACATCCCAAGTCTAGGAATCGATATCCCTGCGGAAAATTTACGCCGCTTCTGGATGATGCTCGCTCATTACCATGGATGTTCGTTTAATGCGTCAGAAATTGGAAGGTCGCTCGGGTTCACACATAAGACCATGCAAAAATATGCGGACATCTTATCTGGCACTTTTATGATCCGACAACTTCGGCCATGGTTTGAAAATATTGGCAAAAGGCAAATCAAAACACCCAAGATTTATCTGAGAGATTGTGGGATTTTCCATAGTTTAATGGGAATAAACACCTACTCTGACCTGCGTGTTCATCCTAAATTGGGAGCTTCTTGGGAAGGATTTGCCCTGGAAGAATTGATCCGACATTTTCAAGCCGATCAAGATGAGTGTTATTTTTGGGCAACACACCAACGCGCCGAACTGGATCTACTTATTGTGAAGAATGGAAAAAAATATGGCTTTGAAATGAAGTATTCTGGATCTCCAAAGATTACAAAATCGATGCAAATCGCTAAGAATGACCTATCACTTGACTCGCTTGTCGTGATTTATCCTGGCGATGTTAATTACCCATTAGATAGTACGATTCAAGCCGTTGGGCTACAAAATTATCTAAATGGAAAATTTTAGAAAGATTGCCCAGAAGAGGACTCGAACCTCCACACCTTACGGTACCAGAACCTAAATCTGGCGTGTCTACCAATTCCACCATCTGGGCGATTAAGTGAAGTGCAAGAGTTTAAACTTTTACTCCCCTTTTGGTCAAGGGGAGATCGGGACTTGTTCGAAATCCGTGATTCGATTAGGTTATAACCTTATCACTCAAGGAGGGTATGGGTTATGAGCGATGTCAACGCGAGCGCTGCCATCAAAGCGGATCAGAGTGCCGCTAAAACACCGACGAAACAAGGCGCACTGACAAACGCTGCTGGTAAAGAACATACGTGTTCTGCTTTTGAAAATACTGGACCTGACTCGCAAGGTGTTAGTAAGTTTTTAGGCGAGATCAACGAGCCGCCCGATCTTCCCGAAGCATTTCTATCCGAACGTACATTCACTACAATTACCCAAGAAACGGTTGAGGTCGAAACGGAAATCCTCCACCTCTTTGAGGAGCTTGAAAAGCAGGAGGCGCCACCCAAAGGAAAGGAAGCGGATGGCAAGCAAACCCTAACTGGAACCAAGCAGACACCACAAGCACCTAAAAACAGCGAAGCGAAACCTCTTGCGCAAACTCCACAAAACGCGCCAGAAACACCAAAATCTGAAAAACCTGAGGTTTACACCTCTCTTTTCTCTCTTGCCCAATCTTTTAATAAGGGATTGACGGAGACGCGTAAGCAAACATCTCCTCAGCCTCAACAAAAGCAAGCCAAGGCGCGCGAAGAGTCCCGTTCAAATTCCTCGCTCGGGTTTTCCTCCCCTGAGAAGTCTTCGCGTGAAATGTTGACATCTGAGACACACCACGACTACCAAGAGCAAGACGACGAGCAAAAAGAGGGCTCGGGTGGGCAGCAACACAAGCAGCAAGACGAGAAAGAGGACCCACGGGAGCAGTTCAACATGAAGGCAAGTCGCAAAGTCTCTCCAGCACGCGCTGCACGTGAGCCGGTGGCGGCGAGTGGACCAACTTTAGGACCCAAAGCCAACGAAGCGCTCGATGGGGCTGGAAACATTTTTATCCGCTTTATGGCGCTGATGGCACGTATCTTGGGGCAGTCTGAAGCAGAGGCGCACGACCTATATAACCGTATTAAAGAGCGTACAGACAACATCGATCATCTCACCCTTTTAATTTCCAAAATCAATTCCGAGGGTGGAGCGCTTGACTGGTCCGAAAACGAAGAGATGAAGGCGCTGGTCGAAAAAGCGCGCGAAATTGGTGTCGATATTCCTGAGGGGAAGCTCCAATGGAGCGAAGATGAGGCACGCCTTCTCAAAGAGAACATCCACCTGCGCAAAGACAGCATGGAAAAAGTGACGCAGATGGAGCGGACCGATATGCAACGTTATCTGCAAGAGGCATCGCAGTGCCACCAGGCTAGATCAAATGTGCTGAAGTTACTCAAAGAAGTTATGGATACCATTATCCACAACATGAGACCGTAGCAATGAACTTAAAAACGTTATTAGACCGTATCGCCTTACAAAGAAAAGAGGAATACCCTTTTCCTGATGATATCGAGAGCTATATGGAAGATTTTGTTCCTAACGTCTTGATGAAAAGTGAGACGTTGCAACACGCTTTTGGCATCTCTAACTTCGAAATGGAGAAGCTTTATGAAGAGGCGTATGAATACTACGAGAGCGAAGCCTACAAAGATTCTCTCACCATCTTCCGCTGGCTTATCCTTTTCAACTCTTATGAAACGAAATATTGGATGGGGTTTGCAGCAAACTTGATGCTTGTCGGACACTATGAAAAAGCGCTACACGCCTATGCTATCACCACGATCCTAGATTCAGAAAATCCCTATCCCCACTTCCACGCATACGAATGCTACACGTGCTTGAATAACAAGGAAGATGCTGAAAAAGCTCTTAAGCTTGCCTCTCAGCGATGCGCGGGCAAGGCTGCCTACAATGAACTGAAAGATGAAATTGAGCAGCTGAGAATGGTTGCTCTTACCCCTTAAGGACTCAGCCATGTTCTCTGCAATCACCCCCACTGGTGAGATCCCCTTTACCACAACCGAAGGTGACGAGGCTGAGCAACTCCACAGCCTCATGCCCGATGCCCCTAAAACTCCCCAAACTCAAGCTAAGGGTGAGATGAGATGTGCCCAAAAGACCTACACTGTCACTCCAAAAGCTGAGACTCCAAAAACCAATCAACTCCGTTCCTATGTTCAATCTTCCGGAGTAAAAAACAGCGTGCGCGCTTCCACTCCCTCTCCCATGAGCCTGGTCACATCGATGGCAACATCGACCTCCAGGCAAGCGGCAGCAAAGAGCTTCCAACCAGCCCCAAAGGTATCTTCTACGACACCCCAAACAGCAACCCCTACCGCTAAACACTCTTTCCAAAAAGCCCAAACTCCCACGATCTCCAAAGCGCAAGCTTCCCCAGCTCTGCCAAAAAGCGCTGCAACGAAGCGCCCAATAACACCAACAACTCAAACGCGCGGGCAACCACGTACGACACTTGAGCGTAAAGAGAGCAGGAACCACTCAACACCGATACAATCGCGTAAATGGGGAAAGCAAGAGACCGAGCAGTGGTGGCAGCAACGCTACCACGAAAAAGAGCGCGACGGCCAAAGAGAGGGAAGGCGCGATCAGGAGCATAATGAAGAGCTATCAGGGGTTGGGAGCAGCACAGCAAGAAAAAGTCTCTCAACTGAAAATGGAACGATCCAAAAACCGATCTTAGAAAGACCGAAAACAGGCGTATTTGCCCTCTACTACATCTTAACCAAGATGGGGATCCAGTCCGATGGCACCTCAAATTTTTTCTCCAAAAAAGAGATCGAATCGGTCGATGCAGAAACGACAGAAGCGCATAAAAAGCGGCTAGTGGAGATGAAAACATCGATCGAAAAGCAAAGGGCCTCTGATAATTGGGCTCTGGCGAGTCAAATCTATTCATGGATTGGTTCAATTGTTGGTATCGCTGGGGGTGTTGCCCTTATTGCGACAGGTGTTGGTACTGTTGCGGGTGCGATGCTGATTGTGGGCGGCTTGATCCAAATCACAAACCAACTCCTTCAAATTACGGGGAGCTGGAATAAAATTGCAGAAATGCTCCCTGGCAACGATCTAGAAAAAAAACGCGCTGTGATCAACTGGATCCAAATTGGTATTGCCGTTCTTTGTTTGATCCTCGCTGGGGTAGGATCTGTCTGGGGTGGTGTTTGGCAAGTCCAAGAATCGATGCAGAAGGTGTTGGGCGCTATTGTAGGGATCGGTATGATGGGAAAGGGGGCAACAACGATCGGTCAAGGGGTTTATGGATTTATGTATCACGAAAAAATGAGCGAAGTGAAGCGCTACGATAAAGTTCTCGCCCGGCTCAAACATCGTAGACAAGATTTGATGGAAAGGGTCGAATGGAGCGTCGATCGCCTCGAACAACTCTTTGAGGACCTCGCAAAAGCTCTTGAATTCGAAGTTGAGCTCTTCAGAGCCGATCAAATGATCAATCGTTAAGGAAAAAAATATGATAGCCATTGCATCTCAACCTCCAGCAAATGAAATTTCTCCAGAAGATCTCGCTCTACCAGCAGAGGCTGTAGATGGTGAAATGCCAGAGCAAACAGGTTCTATGCCAGGAAGCGAAGGAAAATCGCACACTTTCACCCCCCAAGACCGCTCCCCCCTTCCTGCAACTGTAACCAAGTCTTTTCCTGAAAAAACGGAAAAAACCGCTGAACAAAAAGCCGCTAATTCCAAGGGTGAGGCGCGCTCTTTTTCTAATAAAAAAGACTCTTCCCCGATTCGATCTCGGGAATTTCATCACGTTCAGAAAAGTAAAAACTCGACCTCCGAAGGGAAAAAAGAGTTGAACCGAGCTGCTACTACACCACATGCAAAAGCAGATGCAGCAGCGCGTCAAACCCTTCAAACAACGAGGAAGCCTCCCCCTCCCCCAACACCCTTTCAGATGATGCAAGGAGCAAAACCCACACTCCTAACAAAACCGACTCCGAAGGGTATCGATATCAAACAAGCCAAAGGTGAGACCAAAGGTGAAAATGGTAAGAAAAGCGAAACGCGCCAGCAGCAAAAGAGCCAAACACGTGCGCAACAGGAGGCAAGAGAGCCTTCCCTTAACCGCCTAGCCCGTGATTCCGAGAAAACCGATCTCAAAAACGAGCCTGAGAAACAACGTGAAAATGAAGAAGAGGGCTTTGCCGAAGATGAGCGCAGGCAGAAGTGGGAAGAAGAACAAGAGGGAGATGAGCGCTCCAATGTGAGTGGTGTTGACAATGATGGGATTACTCCCAAAAAAATTATCGCCTATGGCAACCAAGATTCCAAACTCCTTTCTGAAATTCTTAAAATGCGTGTCAGCAATTTTGATGTCTTTGCTCTTTTTGTCGAGGTGATGAAGCTCTGTTTACGAGGACGCGAGCAGGAAAGAGTCGCACGGATACAAGAACGAGAGCTGCAGCTAGAACATATCCAAAACATGGTCGACACTATCAAGGAGCAAGGGGACATGATGTTCAATGCATATTTAGGCTCTGGTGTTTTAGGGATTGTTGCAGGAGCCCTTCCGATCGTTGGACATATGCAAGGGGACTGGATTATGGACAAGTTTGGGGGCTTTTTAGGCAGCATGCGCGACATGGAGAGAGATAAGCTTTTTGAAGGATTCTCGAAAATAGCTCACTCCATGTCAGAGATGCAAAGAGGGATGGGCGATGTTCGGAAAACATTTGCAGAGAGCACACGCACCTACGATCAAAATATGGCCGAAATGCGCAAGGCCGATTGGGATGAGACGACAAGATCGATGGACGAGTTGAAAGATCAGTGGAAAAACATGGAGCAATTCCTTCATCAATCGCTCCAGATGTACCACGAGGCCGTCAGACAGCTCTATAATTAAGCCATTATGAAAAATCAAGAAGATCCAGACAAAGAAGAGTTGCTGCATAAAATAGTTGAGAATCCTGTTCCTGAGGATGTCGAAAAATATATAGAACTTGTTTTTGAGGACCTCCATAACTCTGAAAGTACTCCCGAGGATGACAAGTGGGTTGAGGAAAATATTGAAAAATATGCTCACCTCGATCCAAACAGTAAAGAGTTTAGTGATGAAGTTATCAAAGCTGCGTGCGAAGATGTATTGGCCGAGATTGAAAGTAAAAAAGCAATGGATTCGCTTATATCATTGCAAATAAACTCTTTTCTTAATTCTTGTGAAAGTATAATAACCATTTGTCTTTCTTGGTTAGCCAATCCATTGCAACAAGAGCAGGGTTGGGACGAATCATCACCTCTATGTACTGCGAAGATAGTCTCCGAAGAATTTTATACTCTTACCTCATATTTAGTGGAGTCACCGGAGTATATATCTTATGCAGACCAACCCGTTTTTCTGCAGTTGAAACTCTTAATGAATGAAGTCGAAGAATATCTTTCGAGTGAGTCTATATTCAATTTTGAGTCAAAAAAGAAATTATTGAACGATGCTAAATGGAAAGAGATACAGCGGCTTGCAAAAGAGGTATCGGATGGTTTAGAAAAATTTATTAAAAAAGAATGAAGTGGGTAGTCGAGAAAATTTGCTAAAACTTTTTTTTTATATTGGGAAAAATTGTTACGAATGACTCAAAGTCTGTGCCGAGTAAGCCGTACTCGTCTTACAATAACTAAATCTTAATATTCAAGAAAAGCTCAGCCTTTCCCCAAGGAAACGAGGCCGAAAACTGTTTAGCAAGCGAAAAATCGCTCGAGTAGTCTGTAAGCGGATAGCTGACCGTAACCACTTTCGTCCCGCTCTTAAGATCTTGAAAACGCCCGACCAACTTCTCAATCATCGCATCCTCTAAACAGGTTCCGTATAGGTATAGAACCGTCGCCTTGCGATAATCGGTTTGGAGCATATCTTCGAGAAGAAAGTCGACCTGATCGAGGTGGCGCCATTGCTTAACGCGGTTGGCACGTCTAATAAAAGTTGGTTGATAATCGACGCCAACAGCACGGCACCTTACAAAATGACGGAGCCAAAAAAGTGTGCGCCCCGATCCGCACCCCACTTCATACACGACATCTTTGGAGAGAATCCCACATTTACGCGCGATGCGGTCGAGCGTTGTCAAAGGTGTTTCGCCATAGGTATAAAGGTTCCTCTCCCCTCTGCTTTTCATAAAAGCTTTGCTCACCTGATGGGGATTGCGCCATAAATACTGGCTTGCCAAAAGGATATCCCCAAGCAGGAAAGAGAGGTTTCGGTAATAAAGGACCACGACGCGGACCCATTCGAAAAGACGGAACACTGTCGCACGAAGATTAATAAAGATGAGACTCATTTACCAATTCACAGATTGTCCGGGATTTAGGACTCGAAATTTCTCGTGAGAAACTTCAGATTTCTCCAAAGCACAAAAAAGATCGTAGGGTGGACGGTCCATATCCTCGCTTGATAATCGAAAAGTTCCAAAGTGGCCGGCTATACTTAACTTTGACCCAACATCGGTGTGAATTTGAACCGATTCAATGGGATTAACGTGGACTGCCTGCATAAACGTGCGCGGTCTATAGACACCAATCGGAATTAAACTGAGATCCATTTCAGGGAATTTTTTTCTTATCTCTTTAAAATCGAAATCATTGTAACCAGTATCTCCGGTAAAGTAAACCCGTTTTCCCTCATCAAACTCGACAACACATCCCATCCACAACGTCCGGTTGTGGTCAAAGAAGCCTCGCCCAGAGAAATGTTGTGCCGGGACAGCGGTAAAGGTCATGGTATCGAACTTAAAATTCTCCCACCAAGAGAGCTCTTGCACGTGCGCTTTGGGAAAATGGCGCCCAAACCATTTTTTAACCCCTTTTGCAGTCACCCACAAGATCTCGGGATGTCTTTCATGTAGGCGGCGGATAGTATAGCGATCGAGATGGTCGTAATGATCGTGCGTGATGATCACACAATCCAGAGATTCGAAAGTATCAAGTGCTGGGCTCGGAGGATGGCAACGCTTAGGTCCCAAAAAAGGGAGCGGAGAGCACCGATTATTCCAGATCGGATCGACAAGCAAGTTTTTTCCATAAGCCCGCACCCAAAAAGTGGAGTGGTTGACCCAGGTTACACTTGGTTTATCTTGATCGATCTGCTCGCACGGGTTTGGATACTCAAATCCCTCAGGCAACGGAGCAAAGGGGATCTTTTCCTTGTAATACCCAAAACGCCAAAGGAGGAAATGGTAAAAACCTCGGTAGAGTTTTCGCTGATAGGGATTCACATATCTCATCCCTTTGGCTATAGCAAGAAACCTACAACACTGCAAGCTGTTTTGGAATTTGAAACACGACATCTTCTGTGGTGAAAACGACATCCTCAACTTCTTGAACACCTAAATCAACCAAACGGTCGATACAAAGTTGCACAATATCCTCTGGTGTCGAAGCGCCGGCAGTGAGACCGATCGTCTTAACCCCTTCCATCCATGCAGACTCGATCTCATCCGATCCATTAATCAGATAGGCTGGAATTCCACGTGTCGTAGCCACTTCGCGCAGACGATTTGAATTCGAGCTCGTCGGATCGCCGACGACAAGAACAAGGTCGGTTTGATCGATGATTTCACGTAAAGCCATCTGCCGATTAGTCGTTGCATAACAGATTGAGGCGCTTGGAAGGGTTTGAATTTGAGGATAACGGGCGATTAACGCTTTTGTCACATCTGACACATCATCTAAACTGAGAGTCGTTTGCGTGACATAAAAAAGCTTATCCTCCTCCGTAAAGGGAAGGTTATGGACATCTTCTGGAGATTCAACAATTGTGGTTTGATCAGGAGCCTCGCCCGCAGTTCCAATGATCTCGACGTGAGTGCGATGCCCGATCAAAATGATGTGATACCCCTTGCCGGCAAAGCGCTTTGCAGCAGAGTGGATCTTGGTCACAAGCCCACACGTAGCATCGATCTCAATTAATCCGCGCTCTTTTGCCTCTTGACGAACAGAGGGGGGAACACCATGAGCTGAGTAGATTAAACGCGCACCACAAGGGACATCGGAGAGATCCTCAATGAAAACCGCCCCTTTTTTGCGCAATCCCTCGACAACGTGACGATTGTGAACAATCTCGTGCTTCACATAAATCGGGGGGCCCCACTTCTCCAGAGCCTTTTCAACAATTTCAATGGCGCGTACAACGCCTGCGCAAAAACCGCGCGGTTTGGATAAAAGTAGTTTCATATCGAGGCTTACTCCTCTGTCGATTCAAATTCAGTTTCTTCTGGTTCATCTAATTCAGGTATTAACGATTCTACCACTTCAACGATCGCATCGGCATATTGATAATACCCACCTTGAAGATCTTCCACCGTCAATTCATACAGAATATCTGGCTGTACCCCAAGATTTTCGATCGGCTCCTTATTAAACCGTTCGGCAAGCGAACCTGTCATCGTAAATTTTTTAACTCCAGAAAGGTTTGGAAAAGAGGCCTTTAAGACATAACCGCCCGCTCCTGCTGTACGCGTCCCCATGATCGTCGCCAACTTATTGTCCTTAAGGATCGCCGGAAAGAAATCTCCACCAGAAAAATCTAAACTATTGATCAGTAAGAGAACCGGCTTTGTATATCGATAATCAGGATGAGGCTTGATCTGATCGACGCCAAACAGATGGGTCGGATCGGTATAAAGCTTACCCTGATTCCATTGGTCGATCAGGAAGTAACAAAACTGCTTAGTTAAGCGGACAAATTCGTAATCAACAGGGTAGCCCTCCATCTCATCGCCCAAAATTTCACGCGCTGTCCTATCATTTTTTACCTGCTCAAGGTTAGGAAGCATAGAGATCGCGGTATGTACTTCCTTTTGTGTCATAGAGATGTGGTGCTTCGGAGGGTAAATCGGTTTGTCTGTGAAAATCGATGCCAACGCATAAAGATAGTTAACCGAGCCGCCCGGGTTATTCAACTGATCGATCACAAGAGCATCGGTCCGTGATTCGAAGTAATTCATAATTTGTCCGAACTCTTCTAACTCTTCAATATCGGCATTGTAGTGCGGGATGCGCACATACCCGATCATCTTACCGGAGTCGGTCCTGAAAACATAGGCATCAAATATCCGGCCAGAACCCGATTTCCATTTCTTTTTTCCAAGCGGTGGAAGGTAGCTAGAGCGAGATCCCAAAGAATGTTTACTCAACTGAGTACTTGCACCAACATACGAGCGATCCCACTGATGAAATACCATGAATTTTTCAAAAAATTGGCTCTTTTTTACAGCCGTTTGAAAATCGTTTTTCCACTCCTTGGGACTAACATCAAAAGCCGTACTGACCCCAATTTTAGAATAATCCTGGACCTTTTCTGGATTGTAATCCCATGTCAATTCGACAGAAACCTCTTCACCGCTCCACTTTTTCTTACCGGTAACAACAACCGGCCCACGAGGGATAAAGTTTGCACACGCACCATGGCGATTTGTCAGGAGCATTTCGGCCAGGGCCATGTCGGTCTCATAAGTGTTCGAACCAAACTCAGCGATTCGCAACTCATCGATCACATCATGAATCGGCCTGCCATCGAAAGTTATGATCTCATCCCCAACATCCAGCGCAAATTCTTTTCTCGAAACCTGGCAGTGGTCAATCTCACACACAAAAAAGCGGTTTTCCGCCCCCTTTACAAGAAACGGGAGCGAGGCACTTTCGGTGGAGTAAAAGCTAACACCCACATGATAGTCGCGCATTGAGTTGAAAAAATCGCGTATGATAACCTGACACTCTTTCAAAGAAGGATCCGAAATATTACGCACTTTATCTTTAGCTTCCGCAATCGCTAGATCAAGATCCCAGCCTGCAAACTCCCCTTTCCATTCTGCCGGAGCGTACTTAACCTCGAACATATTGCGGATACTCTCCAGATCCGAGAGAACACGACGTTTAGTTGGAGATTCCCCAAATGGTGAGGCAAAACTCGTTCCCGTAAGCAAAACACCCACGAGAAATAGAGCAAAGATCGATGATTTTGTTTTCAAGAATTCACCTTCAAATAGATCAATATAAGAGGAGTAGGATGCATAGGATTCTTTTAAAAGTCAACGGGATACCACAAAATTGGTTCCACTCGATTTTTACCGTGAAAAAATGCAATAAGATGCGTAATATATTCGCATGCCCAAACTTATTGTATTTCTTTTTTCACTCGCCCTACTCAATACAGGGTGCCATTCCAACTCGTCCACATCCTCTTCAGACCCCTCCAAGGAACAAATTCTCCGCTTAAACTCCCATAGCGAGCCCTCCACCCTCGATCCACGCCACGTGCGCGACATTCCCTCCCTCACCACTGGTAAAATCCTGTTCGATGGCCTCACCCGCATGACCCACACCGGCCCCATCCTCTCAATCGCCCAAAGCGTCGAGATCTCCAAAGATCAAAAAACCTATACCTTCCACCTAAAAGAGACATTCTGGACAAATGGCCAGCCCGTCACAGCCCACGATTTCGAATACGCCTGGAAATCCGTATTAGACCCCCTCTGCCCCTCCGAATTCGCCCACCAACTCTTTATTCTAGAGAATGGCGCCGATGCCAAACAAGGAAAAGCCCCACTCGCCTCAGTTGGCATCCATGCCCACGACCCAAAAACACTGATTGTCCGACTCACCCACCCCAATCCCTACTTCCTCCACTTAACCGCCTTCCCCATCTGTTACCCCGTCTGCAAATCGTTAGAATCCAATTGGGCCTCCGAACAAGGAGAGAGCTTCATTTGTAACGGCCCCTTTAAGCTAGAACACTGGAAACACGGAAGCGAGCTCAAAGCCACCAAAAATCACAATTATTGGGATAAAGAAGCCGTCCGCCTCGACGCCATCGTGATCACCATGATTGAAGACGAGCACACCGAGCTAAACATGTATGAAAACGGAGAGCTCGACTGGGCCGGCTCTCCCAACTCCAGCATCCCCCCTGAAGCGCTGCCTAGCCTAAAAAGCGAGCGCCAAGACGAGCTATTCATCCAGCCCATCGCCGGCACCTACTGCTTCAAATTCAACACCAAAGAGCCCCCTTTCGACACCCTCAAAATCCGTCAAGCCTTTGCCGCAGCGATCAACCGCCACTCCCTTATCGAGAACATCCTCCAAGCCGAGCAACAAGTCGCCTGCTCACTTCTCCCCCCCTGCATGCGTCCAAAAGCCTCCATTCCCCCCACCTCCTTCCAGGATGGCGACTACACAAAAGCCCTCCAACTCTTTGAAGAAGCACTCGTAGAAAATGATTGGACCCGTGAAACCCTTCCCCCCATTACCCTCATGTTCAGCAGAAGTGAGAAACACCAAAAAACTGCGCAAGCCGTCCAGCAATCCTGGAATAAAACATTCGGAATCAAAGTCCAGCTACAAAGTTACGAATGGAATACCTTTATCGAGCGCCTTGCCAAGCATGATTACCAAGTAGGTGGTCGCGGATGGGTGAGTGATTTGCTCGATCCCATGACCCTCCTCGAGCTATATAAATTCACCAACGACTCAGATCTTGGCGGGAACAATGATACTCAGTGGGAAGATCCCCGATTTATCCAGCTGCTCGAACAAGCTCTCGTCACACCAAACTTTGAAAAAAGAAACCAGCTCATCTGTGAAGCCGAGAAAATCCTCATGCGCGATCTCCCCATCGCCCCCCTCTACCACTCCACAGCATGCTATCTCAAAAAGCCCTACGTAAAAGGTGTCTACCTCTCCGAGCTATGCGATCTTGACTTTAAACACGCCTATATAGAACGGTAGCTTAAAAGAGGTCACCCAATACTCAAGCTTGCCCAGAAGAAATGTGCACATCACGGGATTGTTGAAGAATAGCTCTATTCTCCCTTTTTGGCTGCTTTTTGCCCAATTTGAACGATCGCTCGCGCGCCGTATGGGAAATACTGTCTTCGCTCGCGATCGTCCAACTCGAACAAAAATCACCAAAAGCTCCATTTTTACGCTCTCAAGGATATAACACATGCACAGTAGAGTGAATTGAAGTGAGTTTTTGAGCCAACTCCGATACCGCACTCCTATATCCATAATGCCTCTTGAATATC
>JAJFLY010000036.1 GCA_021772455.1 Chlamydiota bacterium | reverse complement strand
ACTCGTCTAGAAACCGTTTGAGCACGCCATCTACTGCCTGCATCGCCAAAGGCAAGGGAGGAACCCTTGCCTTTGGCGATGCAGTTGTATCTGTCGCACCCAAACGGTTTCTAGACGAGGTTTAGGTAGCAATCAGGGTCTGTGGTATCTGTGGTAGAAAATTGACAAATAAGAATTCGTTTTGGAAATAGCTGATGCCAAAACGCGACCCTAAATTTCCTTTTTCATTTTAGTAGGCATTCAGGTAAACAAATAACTTTACAGGGATGCCGATGAAAATATTCAGATTTGCCTTTATCGTTCTCCTCTTAATCGCAATTGCCGCGCTTACGACCCTCTATGTCGTTAGCCACGATATTGCCGTTCTAGAGCCAGATGGATTTATCGGAAAAAGTGAGCGCGATCTTTTCTTTGATTCCGCCTTGTTAATGCTTCTCGTTGTCATTCCAGCGGCGGTTTTATGCCTCGCTTTTGCCTGGAGGTACCGCGCATCCAACAAAAAAGCGAAATACTCTCCAGAATGGGAGGACAGCGCCCTTGCCGAAACGATTTGGTGGTGCGTTCCATTTTTGATTATCATCGTCCTGAGTGTGATCACTTGGAAAACAAGCCACGATCTCAATCCCTTTAAACCGATCGAGTCTAAAAAACAGACGCTCACTGTGCAGGTCGTTGCTCTTGAGTGGAAATGGCTCTTCATCTATCCCGAACAAGAGATCGCAACGGTTAACTATCTTCAAATTCCAGTCGGTAGGCCTGTTCGCTTTGAAATAACGGCCGATGCTCCAATGAATTCATTTTGGATTCCAAAATTGGGTGGGCAAATTTACGCAATGCCTGCGATGCGCTCTGAGCTCTATTTAATTGCTGACAATCCGGGGAGTTTTAGGGGGCACTCGGCAAATATCAGTGGAAAAGGGTTTGCTGGGATGGAATTTGAGACAAAAGCCACCTCGGAAGAAGATTTTGATAAGTGGGCACACTCGGTTAAATCTTCTTCTAAAGAGCTTAACTGGGAGGGGTATAGAGAGCTTGTAACCCCGACGATGAACGCTCCTGTTACCTTATTTCAATTAGAGGAAGAGAATCTTTTTGAGTTGATTATGAAACAGTATGCTCCACAAGAGGCACTATGAATTTTTGGCACGGAAGACTTACTGAACACGCCTTCAAACACGATTGGATCGAGTATATGGCTGGGGCTTCCATGTTTTTGGGCCTCATTTCAATTATTCTCCTGATCACCTACTTAAAACGGTGGAAATGGCTATGGAATGAGTGGTTCACCTCAGTTGACCACAAGAAAATTGGGGTGATGTACCTGGTTGCCTCGGCGATAATGCTCGTGAAGGGTTTGATTGACGCGGGGATGATGCGCGCCCAGCAAGCGATCGCAGTTGGCGATTCGATGGGATATTTGGGTCCCGACCACTTTCAGCAAATTTTCACGGCTCATGGCGCGACGATGATTTTCTTTGTGGCGATGGGGATCATTTTTGGGATTATTAATCTTGTCCTCCCTCTCCAAATAGGGGCGCGCGATGTCGCCTTTCCTTTGCTCAATTCGATCAGTTTTTGGCTCTTTAGCGCTGCGTCGATGTATATTCTGATCTCTTTGGTCTTGGGCTTTTTTGCAGGAACAGGGTGGACCGCCTATCCACCGCTGGCAGGGCTAAAATACAATCCGGGGACGGGTGTGGACTATTGGATATGGATGATTCAGATATCGGGGGCGGGGACAACCCTCTCTGGAGTGAATTTCTTGGTGACGATCCTGAAGATGCGCTGTCCGGGAATGACTATGATGCGGATGCCGATCTTTGTTTGGACGGTCCTTGTGACGATGATCTTAGTCATCTTTGCCTTCCCCATTTTGACGGCGACAACAGGGATGCTTCTTACCGATCGTTATTTGGGGACTCATATCTTCACATCCAGCAATGGTGGAAGCCCCATGCTCTTCATCAATCTTTTTTGGGCGTGGGGACACCCCGAGGTCTATATTCTCATCTTACCGGCATTTGGAATCTTCTCAGAGGTGGTGCCGGTCTTCTCTCAAAAACGCCTCTTTGGATACACGTCGATGGTGTGGGCGACGCTGGCGATTGCTTTCCTCTCGTTTGTTGTCTGGCTCCACCATTTTTTTACGATGGGAGCCGGTCCTAGTGTGAACGCCTTTTTTGGGATTACGACAATGATTATCGCTGTTCCAACCGGCGTAAAAATTTTCAACTGGCTCTTTACGATGGTGCGAGGGCGGGTGAAATTTACTACACCCATGCTATGGTTTCTCGGTTTTGTGATCATCTTTGCGTTTGGAGGGATGGCAGGGGTGATGCTTTCCATTCCGGCAGTCGATTTCCAGCTCCATAACAGCTTATTTTTAGTTGCCCACTTCCATTCGGTGATTATTGGTGGGGTTGTATTTGGGATTTTTTCAGCATATTCGTATTGGTTTCCCAAATTTGCTGGGTTTCGACTTAACGAAACGCTTGGAAAATGGGCTTTTTGGCTCTGGTTTTTTGGGTTTGCTCTCGCCTTCCTTCCTCTCTATATTCTGGGCTTAATGGGTATGACCAGACGCTTAAATCACTACGACAATCCCGACTGGCAACCTCTGTTGATCGTCGCATTACTTGGGTTCGTGGTGATTTTCGCCGGGTTTTTGTGCCAATGCCTCCAACTCTATGTAAGCATTAAACAACGCAACGAAAACCGCGATACGACAGGCGATCCATGGAATGGGCGTAACTTAGAGTGGTCGACCAGATCTCCACCACCTTTTTATAACTTTGCACTCACCCCTGAGATTCATAGTCGAGATCCTTTTATGGCGCAAAAAGAGAGCCATAAAAAAGAAGAAAAGCCCCCCTATAAAGATATCCATATGCCCAAAAACTCGGCTGTAGGAGTCTGGATAGGCATCTTTAGTCTGTTTTTGGGGCTTGCCATGGTTTTCTACATTTGGTGGTTAGCTGCTGTTTGCTTCGTGGGTATTCTTGCAACCATTGTCATTCGGCTCTGTCAGAAAGAAACGGAGTATATAGTCACGGCAAAAGAGATTGAAGAAATAGAGAACCGTGGGAGGATGGCCATATGATTGTGCATGAAGCTGAGCCCGATCCACACCACGATATCTACTCAAAGACCATATTTGGTTTTTGGGTCTACATCATGACCGATTTTATGGTCTTTGCCACACTTTTTGCAGCCTATGATGTGCTCCACAACAACGTTTTTGGAGGACCATCAGCGCGCGATCTTTTCAACCTCCACTACACAGCTATCCAAACGGGGATTTTTCTTACAAGCGGCTTTCTGATTGGCCTTGGGTGCGCCATGGCCCATCGGAGACATCGCGTGGGGACGCTCATTCTTTTTATCCTCGCCTTTCTTCTTGGAATTGCGTTTTTAGGGATGGAGATTGGTGAATTTGTCCGCCTAATGAAAGAGGGGCACGATTGGACAAAAAGCGCCTTTTTATCGGTCTATTACACCCTCGTTGGGACGCACGCATTACATGTCGTGTTCACTTTGGTGTGGTTTATCGTTTTATTGGTGCCCGTTTTTGTGAGTGGGTTAACCGATGCAGCTATTCGTAGACTCACCTGTTTGCGGATGTTTTGGCAATTTATCGGCGTTGTGTGGATTTTTATCTTTACGATCGTTTACTTACTGGGGGTGCATTAGATGCATGAATGGAATACGAGTTTCAAGCCCGTCATTTGGGGATTTATCCTTTCGGTTGTTTTAACTCTTGCCGCCTATTTAATCGTTGTTTGCCACCTGCTTGTTGGGTGGGTATTGATCTGTGCAGTTGTCGCGCTTGCCATCGTTCAGGGAGTTTGTCAACTCGTTTTCTATCTCCACCTTGGGGTGGAATCGAAACCGCGCTGGAACCTGATGATCTTTTGTTTCATGTGCCTGATTATGGTGATTATTTTAGTCGGTTCGATGTGGATCATGCGGAATTTGGATTACAACTTAATGCCTGTAAATAGAGGGTAAATGCATATTAAATCGTATGTCAAGCTGACCAAGCCGGGAATTGTGATGGGCAATGCAATCACATGCATAGGCGGGTTTATGCTTGCCTCAAGAGGGGAGATCTCTTGGGGGTTGCTGCTCATGACCCTGCTCGGGCTTTGCCTCATTGTAGCTGCTGGTTGCGTGTCGAATAACTTTATCGACCGTGTTTATGATGGGAAGATGGAAAGGACTAAAAATCGCCCTCTTGTTAAAGGGGTGATCGCACCGGTTAATGCACTTGGGTTTGCTGCTATTCTCTTAGTAGTAGGAAGCGCTGTTCTGGTTACGGGAGTGAATCTATTAACAGTTCTACTCTCTTTGACCGGCTTTGTCATCTACCTCCTCTTCTATAGTTTTTCCAAGTATCGGACTGTCCATGCAACACTTATCGGGAGTATTGCGGGCGCGATTCCACCTGTTGTGGGCTATTGCGCGGTGGTTCCCCGGCTTGATGTGGGAGCAGGGCTTTTGTTTCTTATTATCGCCCTTTGGCAGATGCCTCATTTTTATGCGATCGCCATGTATCGGATCGATGAATATTCGAATGCCTCGATTCCAGTTTTGCCCGTTGTGAGGGGAGCCAAGGCTACAAAAGTTCAGATGGTCCTATATATCGTCGGATTTCTTGGTGTGGCATTGATGCTGCCCCTATTTCACTATGTAGGGCTGCTATATCTTGTCACAGTGGCACTTTTGGGGCTTGTTTGGTTGGGTATGGGGCTAAAAGGATTTAAATGCCCTGATGACAAGAAGTGGGCGCGCAAGATGTTTCTGTGTTCTCTTGTTGTTGTGATGGGGGCGTGCTTGGTGATTCCTTTGAGCATATGAATCTCCATTGGTGCTCCTGTTGATCCTCCTCAGTAATCGCTACGATTATGTTATAATAAACTGAAAAGCTTTTCACCAATATTTTTGTCTCTATCGTTCGGATTAGTTTCTCTTGAGTTATATCCCAAATCCTTAGGGTATGATCTTCTGAAGAGGTAATGAGTGTTTTTTCAAGGAGTTCTGCCTGATAAATGATCCCTTTATGTCCTGCAAGAGTATGTTTTGATTTGGTAGTCTGATTGTGGATAGTAATACTAAAATCTTTGTTAATATCGACTCTCCAAATCTCCGATGATGCGAGTACAGCCGGGGGGCCTAAAAAGGGCTCGACTTGAACTACAGATGTTGGAAAGATAATCTCTTCTATGTCTAATCTTCTAATCCTAGACAGGGCATAGATGACCTCAGATAAACTTGAGGTTTTACATTTCCTATTCCAAAGGATTTCAGAATTTGCTCTTGCTTGCCACGCTTTTGAGACATACATACAGACGCATAGGTCGGTGATCGATAATTGGTCCAAGATTCCTTCTTGGAAGATTTCAGTTGGTAGGTAATCGGTGGGGTCAGCGCAGCCTTCATTATTAATATAAGCCGCCATATCAAACATTTTATTATAATTACTATTACATATGGAATTATACATTATACACGATAATAAAGATACGTAAATCGCTGTAAATAAGAAAGTTATGATCAAATAATAAGTTTATGGGCAAAAAAAAGACCCCGAAAATCGGGGTCTATCTTCTAAACAAGTACTATCAGGTAACGAGCTTATCTGCAGCAATCAAATAGATCACCGAAGCGGTAGTTAAGCACAAGGCGTCCTACCCAAGCAGAGTCAGCATCTTTGAATCTGAAATTTGCTGTACCGTTATTGTGTGAACTTGAATCATCGTCAAAGTGCATGAATAGAATTTCAGCACCGAGGCTCCAATTACAACCTAAGAGATACTCAACACCAGTACCACCGGTCCAACCCCATTTAGTATTAGAGTGGCTGTGGTTTGTTGAGCCATCACCCCAACGGTGGTCAGCATCAATTACAGCAAATCCACCAGTTAGATAAAATAGGCAATCACATACTGTTACACCAGCACGACCGCGGATTGTTACAAACCAATCATTTCCATGACGGTGAGATTGACCACCATCAGAGTGGTGGCTGTTGTCGTTACTTACCCAGTTCCAATCTGCAACGAGACCGAAAAGGCTGCAACCACAGTTCCAGTCATATCCTAGTTGAAGACCGATTGTGAATTCGGTATCAACAAGAGTGCAGCATCCACCATTGGTGAAGCCATCTAAATCACCTCTATAGGCGTGGTTAGTTAAAACTCCAAGATTAGCACCGAAGTAGAAACCGTCAAAGTCAGAGTCGCAGCAAGGATCGCATTGATCCGGGCAGCAGTCACCCTGATAGTAATAATCACTGGCTGAAGCAACAGAACATGTTAACCCTGCAACCATGATTCCAAGTCCGAAAAATAGTCTTTTCATACATTCTCCCAAAAAAGGTTAAAAAAACTTTGCACCCCTTTTGCCTAAATAATCATTTCCTTGTCAACCCCCTTATTTTTTTTATCGATTATTTTTAGGTTTCGGAGTGGCTATGGGTTTCGAGTTTCGAATTTATTACGTTGTGTCTGTGAATGTAACATGATGAAAATCAATAAAAAGCGCCTGTAAGCATATTCTGGGCACGTTGTATGGATATAGATTGTTTTTTAGAAAAAAAAAGACCCCGAAAATCGGGGTCTATCTTTCTTACAAGTACTATCAGCTACGAACTTATCTGCAGCAATCGAATAGATCACCGAAGCGGTAGTTAAGCACAAGGCGTCCTACCCAAGCAGAATCAGCATCAATGAATCTAAAGGTATTTGGTGAAGTACCAGATTCAGTGAACGAACTTGAATCATCGTCAAAGTGCATGAATAGAATTTCAGCACCGAGGCTCCAGTTGCAACCTAAGAGATACTCAACACCAGTACCACCGGTCCAACCCCATTTAGTATTAGAGTGGCTGTGGCTATCTGTGCCATTACTCCAGCGATGGTCAGCATCAATTACTGCAAATCCACCAGTTAGATAGAATAGGCAATCACAAACAGTTACACCAGCACGACCGCGAATGGTTACGAACCAATCATTGCCATGTCGGTGAGATTGACCACCATCAGAGCGATGATTGTTGTCGGTATTTACCCAGTTCCAATCTACAACGAGACCAAAAAGGCTGCAACCACAGTTCCAGTCATATCCAAGTTGAAGGCCGATTGTGAAGTCGGTATCAACAAGAGTGCAGCATCCACCTTGGGTGAAACCATCTAAATCACCTCTATAGGCGTGGTTAGTTAAAACTCCAAGATTAGCACCGAAGTAGAAACCGTCAAAGTCAGAGTCGCAGCAAGGATCGCATTGATCCGCGTAGCAGTCACCCCGATTGTAATAATCACTGGCTGAAGCAACAGAACATGTTAACCCTGCAACCATGATTCCAAGTCCGAAAAATAGTTTTTTCATACGTTCTCCCAAAAAAGGTTAAAAAAACTTTGTCTTACTTTTGCCTAAGTGAATATTTCCTTGTCAATTAGAAAGCCAACCATCATCAACTAAGATGGCAGACCCGGTGGTAAAGCTCGCTATTTCTGGTCGCATCACTTCCGCATTTTCCATTTTCGCTTGAATGTCGTCTTGTACGCCAAGGATTTTTAGCAGTTCAGAACTAACCACGTAAACTACAGTTGCATAAAGCTCCATACTATCCTCCATTTTGATTTGGTAGAGCACTATAACAACAAGTTTAGGTAGCAATCAGGGTCTAGGGAGATTAGGATCGATCTTGATTTAACTCTACAAAAAGATAAGCGTGGTTGTTATGATCACAAAAAGGGGTAACGTTATGTGTTATTCAGCAGAAGCGAGTTTCGTTGCAGCAGTGGCTTTGATAGTTACCGGTATTGTTCTTGTAGTTAGATGCTACAACAGCAAAAAACTATTTCTAGCCCTCATCCCCATTTTTTTTGGGATTCAGCAGTTTGCCGAAGGAATTGTGTGGGTAGGGCTCATGAGCGGTTCTTATAGTTTTGGGGCGCAGTATCTTTATCTATTTTTTGCCGAAATGTTTTGGCCTGTATGGATCCCCCTCGCTTTTGCGATTGTAGAAAAGGTGCCTTGGCGCCGAATTCTGATGGGGGTATTGGGTGTTATTGGCTTAGGGTTTTTCTTTAAAATCGGCTACAACTTTCTTGTTTATGGAGGTGTTAAGGCGCTTGTTTGTGGGCACAGTATAAACTATGGAAAAGCGCCCCCATTCTTCCAAGCGGTATATGCCCTCATCGTAATGGCCCCGTTCTTTTTGTCTACCATTCGAAAGATGTGGGTTTTAGGGATTGCAAACGCACTTGCTTTCGTCATAGCCACACTGCTTTATAACTATGCGTTTATTTCAGTGTGGTGTGCCTTTGCTGCGGTTTTAGCGATAGGTCTACTTTTTCTACTTAAGGATCGCACCTAATGCGAACTGCCCGCTTTGTCTAGAAGTAGCTTGCATTTTGGGCTTAGGTGGCGTAGGTGTATTTTTTTTCCCAGCGCCTTATAGCGTTCAGAGATAAATTGAATGGCGTGAATGGCCGAGTGATCGGTTACACGGGAGTGAATAAAATCAATGACGACCTCTTGTGGATCATCATTTATCTCAAACAGTGCTTTGAAGTGAGATATTGAACCAAAAAACAGGGGGCCATGGAGGGTATATTCCTTTACGCCCTCGGCGTTAGTTGTTTTGACTGCATACACATTTTTAGCAGTTTGCCATGCAAATACAAGGGCGGCAATAACCACCCCTGTGATGACTGCAATCGCCAAATTGGTAAGCACTGTTACCGCAGTTACGACAACAATGACAAAAGCATCGTGCTTGGGAATTTTACGAATAAATTTAAATGTGGCCCATTCGAACGTTTCAATCACCACCATAAACATCACTCCTACGAGCGCTGCTAAGGGAATTATCTTAATAATCGGCCAGAGAAGAACGATAAATAGAAAGAGGGTGATTCCTGCAACAATACCTGATAATCGCCCTCGACCGCCCGAGTTGATGTTGATCATGCTCTGACCCAGCATGGCACACCCGCCCATACCCTTGAAAAAACCAGAAATGATATTTCCCATTCCTTGGGCAACACACTCCTTATTGGTGTTTCCTCTTGTGTGGGTGATCTCATCAATGAGTGTCAAGGTCATTAACGACTCTGATAGGCCGATAATGCAGAGGATAATAGCGTATGGTGCAATGATCTTAAAGGTGGCAAAGCTCAAAGGCACTTTCAGCCAAGCAAAAGTGGGCAAAGCTGTAGAGATCTCTTGCCCTCCCATCATGTTATTCACGACTTGGGTATCAATCCCAAATAGATAGACAATTCCTGTGACAACGACGATCGCAACAAGCGCTGAGGGGAGTTTTTTTGTGAATTTGGGTAAGAAGTGTGTGATAGCCATTGCACCCACGACAAGCCCTATCATGATAAAGAGGGGGTAGCCCTGGAGCCATTCCATTTTTCCATTTACATCGACCTTAAATTGATGTAATTGAGAAACTAAAATGACAATTGCGAGGCCGTTTACAAAGCCGACCATGACCGATTTTGGCAAAATACGGATGAGTTTTCCCAGGCGAAATAGCCCCACTGCGATTTGCAGTATTCCTGTTAACACGATCGCTGCAAAGACATATTCCACACCGTGCTGAACGACCAATGAGACAATGGCAACAGCCATTGCGCCCGTTGCGCCTGAGATCATACCAGGTCTACCGCCGAAGAGAGCGGCAATCAAACACATGAAGAATGCGGAGTAGAGTCCGACCAATGGGTCTAGGTGTGCGACTAGAGCAAATGCAATAGATTCAGGAATGAGGGCCATGGCAACTGTGAGACCGGAGAATATGTCGAGGCTCCACTTACCTTCACGCGGCAATAAAAAATTTTTAATTTTGTGCACCATAATACTATATTTTGGAGAGATGATAACACAAAAATAGACAAAAAACAATCGTAATTTTTTAACGCTTCTTCAACAATCCCAATGTCACGCCGCATGCGGCATCCTATAATCTCCGTTCCTGTGACTGAGCAAAATCGCGAATCAGCCAGGTCTTTCCAACCTGTCGAGCTTCCTGAATGACCAATGGCTTTCTTGAGCTGGAACTCAGTCACTTAGATAAAAATATACTGCGATCACGCTTCATGGTTTTTCCCTTCTTTTACCATATTATATCTAAATAATGAGTTTGGTCGAAAGTGGGACTCTCCCTAAATAGCTTTTATATTAACGTTGCCAAGAAAATTCTACTCGATTGTAGGGATTGTCTCAAGCTTACGTTTTCGACGTAGAACGCGGGGATCCATATCAATCTCAGCTTCACGCTTCATCGCCAGCTGTCCACACGCGCCGCTGATATCTTGACTACGACTATACCGCACCGGAGCTGGAATAGAGCGGTCAGATAGGTACTTTTGGAAGGCGCGGATCTGCTGCTCTTCTGCCGAGCGCATGGGATTGCCTGGAAAATGGTTCATTGGGATCAGGTTGACCTTTGCTTTGAGCCCGTGAAGGAATTTGACTAGTTTTTTTGCATGCAAGAGCGAGTCATTTTCACCACTTATCATGACGTACTCGAAGGTGATTCCATGACGCGGTGAGCATGGGTATTCGAGCAGAGCCTCTTTAAGCACAGATAATGGATACTTGCGGTTCACAGGCATTAATCGGCTGCGCCGTTCATCATCAGGGGAGTGAAGAGAGATCGCAAGCCTAACGGGTAACTCTTTACCAAGGCGCTGTATTTCCGGCACAAGTCCAGAGGTTGAAACCGTCACGCGGTGTTTGGAAAGTCCAAAGGCTTTTGGGTCAATCATGGTTTGACACGCTGCAACAACCTCGTCAAAATTGTCCAAGGGTTCACCCATACCCATGAAAACAATGTTCGAAACGCGCCGCTCTTCACCCATCTCTTTTAGTCTTTGATTGGCCAAGATAAGTTGAGCTAATATCTCGCCCCTAGAAATGTTTCTTTTGAACCCCATTTTACCCGTTTGGCAAAAGGTGCAGCCCATACGACAGCCGATTTGGCTGCTGACGCATAGTGTGATGCGCTTTTCGCTCGGCATAAGAACCATCTCTCCAAAAAGACCATCCTTCATCACGAGTAGGAATTTCTCACTTCCATCGATACTCTCAAGACGGGTGTCTACTTTAGGCAATTCCCAAGAAAGCTTTTCAAGGAGTGCTGACCTAAGATTCTTCGATAAGTTAGTAAATAGATTGGGGTCAGAACAGTTTTGAGCAAAGAGCCATCGATAAATTTGTTTAGCAATATAGGTGGACTCGCCTCGCAGTGATAGCCACGAGATCCACTCTTGTTCCGTCCAATCTAAAGCGTAAGGTTTTGACATAATTTTATCAGACGATTCTCTCATAACTCCTACAAAAAATCTAGGGTGAACTATCCAGGTCTTTCACTGGATATGATTGGGAGCGTTGAAAAATAACACTCTTTCCCCCTTTTGGCTGCTTCCAGCATATCAGCCGAATCAGGGGTCAAGTAGAGACAGTTTTTGGGATATTCAAGAAGTATTATGGATATAGACGAGTGCGGTGTCGGAGTTGGCTCAAAAACTCACTTCAATTCACTCTACTGTGCATGTGTTATAATCTTAGGAAGATCAATCCTTAAGAGCGTACAAATTGGGCAAAAAGCAGCCAAAAGGGGAGAATAGAGCTATTCTTCAACAATCCCATGATTGAAATAAATCAAATATTTGAGCAAAGTACCTCTCATTTATTGAACTAAATTCCCTAAGGAGGATTTTTGAATGAATAAATTTTTACCTACTTTTTTTCTCGCCCTTACGGTAGGGATTCTCTCTGTATCGACTTTAAGTGCTGGTTTTTACAACGGTGGAACTATGCAAATGAAGAATCTTTCCCTAAATGTCGGTGGAACGTTAGAAAATAACGGCAGTCTTATCGGCGCAGAATTAGCTCAGGTCACTTGTGGAACCTTTGCTGGTAATGAGCAAGGGCTGTTAAAAGCTCCCTTGATCACACTTGTTACTGACGTCTTTAACTATAAGGGTACGATTGAGTGCTCGGACCAGTGTCACATCTATGTTAAAGAGCCTTTTGATACAAAAATGTTTGAACAAAAGGGTGAGGGGCTATTTAAGATTGTTATCTTGGGTGGTGAGCATGAAGATATCACCCATTTTATTGGAGAGACCGGACTATCAATTGATTGCTGTCTAATTCATTAAAAAATTGGCCGTATTTTCCAAGATACGGCCAATTTAACTTGAAAAGTGGCCGTATAATCAGATCGGGGTGGCCGTATTGAGCCTACGAGACAATAAAATGGCCGTATTAAGGCAGTTGGGGCTGGAGTCAGAGCCAATTAGCCTGCCCGATTTACTTGCAAGATTGGGTGGTGGTTTCAAAGAGCGCACAGTTCGTAGATGGCTGGATATGCTAGTTCAAGAAGGAGTGATCAAGAAAATTGGTCAAAAGCGGGGGATCAACCTATCTTCCCTTTGAGAATCCTCAACTATTGGAGCTGCAGCTTGAAAAAATTGTCGCAAAGGCAATGGCGATCCTAGATCCATTTGAACAGAGTATTTTTTTGTTGGTTCATATCAGCTACTTGCAGGCTTTTATAGATGTAAATAAACGGACAGCGCGTCTTGCTTCAAACATCCCTCTTGTCAAAGGAAACCTCGTACCTCTTGCCTTCAGAGATGTTCTTGTTGATGACTACATTTCCTCGATGGTTGCAATCTACGAATTACAGGATGTGCGTCCGCTTGTTGATTTGTATGTTTATTCTTACATGCAGGGTCTAAGAAGGAGATAGTAGAAACAGATCGTGATGCATTTGTGGAAGATGTTGTCGAGGATCTCGAGCAAATTGACGAGAGTCGGTTAGTAGGACTCGGAGTTACCCCAGAGCAATTGAGTGAGTGGCTAAAAAGAAAAGGGTGATCCTCATCGGATAAATCCATGTTCAAATTTCGGCGGTCCCTTTTTCCAGCATCCTTTATCATACGGGGATCAAAGAGGTACAAAGATGTTATCCGCCAATCTAAAAAAAGCGTATTACAACGCATTGATTGCAAAAGATTCAGACTATGATGGTGTTTTTTATGTTGGGGTAAAAAGTACCGGGATTTTTTGCAGATCAGTTTGCCCTGCTCGCAAACCGAAATTTGAGAATTGTGCGTTTTATGAAAAAGCAGAAGAGGCTCTTTTAGCCGGATTTCGTCCTTGTAAACGTTGTCATCCGCTATCTCATCCAGGTGAAATTCCCGAAGTTGTCAGCAAACTTGTACAGGCTGTTGAAGAGCAACCAGAGAAAAGGTGGAAAGAAGCAGATTTTCGTAACTTATCAACAAGTGCAGCACAAGCATCTAGGCTTTTTAAGAAGAGATTTGGAATGACGTTTGTGGCCTATGCCAGGGCACGTCGTTTAGGAGTAGCAATGAAACAAATTAAAGAACACAGAGCTGTGATAGATGCACAGATCGATTCGGGATATGATTCAGGCAGTGGATTTCGAGACGCCTTTTTTAAAATTATGGGAGCTCCGCCGGCAAAATCAGAAGAAGTACAACTTTTGAAAGCTGATTGGATTGATACGCCTCTTGGACCTATGCTTGCAATTGGTGATGAAGAGGCGTTATATTTGCTGGAATTTGTGAATCATCGTGGATTAGAGCGGGAAATTGAAAAACTTCGGAGTCGATCCAAGTCAGCGATTATACCCGGCAAAACTCCTATTATCGATTCAATAGAAAACGAGCTTAGTCGATATTTTAAAGGGACTTTAGAGCGCTTTGTTACACCGATCATGATGATGGGAACTCCTTTTCAGCAGGGTGTATGGTGTGAACTTAAAAAGATTCCCGTTGGGGAAACGCGCTCTTATGCGTACATCGCTAAAGAGTTAGGGAATCCTTCTGCTGTTCGCGCTGTTGGTAACGCAAATGGAGCCAATCAACTTGCAATCGTAATTCCTTGTCATCGAGTGATCAATACAGATGGTCAACTTGGGGGTTATGCGGGAGGTTTAGCTCGAAAAAAATGGCTACTTGAACATGAGGCTAATTATGGAAAATGATGATCAAAGGTGTTTTGGAACAGGGAAAAAGTTCTATGAAGAGTACCACGATCAAGAATGGGGTGTACCTGTTCATGACGATCGACATCTTTTTGAAATGCTTTGTTTAGAAGGGGCACAAGCTGGTCTGAGTTGGGAAACAGTTCTTAAAAGGCGAGAGGGGTATCGACGTTTGTTTCATCACTTTAGCCCGAAGGTTGTGGCAAAAATGACCGATATTGAGCTCGAAGGCTTGCTTGAAGACCCCGCAATTATCAGAAATCGTCGAAAGGTATTTAGCGTACGAGAAAATGCCAAGGTATTTCTGGAAATTCAGGAGGAATTTGGGACATTTGATGCCTATCTTTGGGGATTTGTGAATGATCAGCCCCTTATCAATCATTGGGAAAAAATGGAAGATGTGCCGGCTCATACTGATATTAGCGATGCGCTCTCAAAGGATTTAAAGAAGCGAGGTGCGTCATTCGTAGGAACGACAATTATTTATGCTTTTATGCAGGCTATTGGAATGGTGAACGATCATTTGGTTACGTGTCCCTGTCGTTTAAATCCTAAGATATAATTTTTTTTAATGATGAAAACGTATTGTTATTAGATAAAAACCTTACGAAAAATCTAAAGTATGCTTGGGGCCTTTTGGAGGTTCCCACCTCCTCCGTGCATATTTTCATGCAAAAAAGCCCTGAATCCGGTGCTGAGAGGCGAGCCCGGCCTGTTTGTGCAGGGATGGCGAAGCTATCTCAAGCGCATCAGGTACTGCTTAGAGAGACTTGTGCAACATACTGTCTTAAGTTATTCAATACAGCCGGCTGTGTTGAATAACCTCAGCTGAGGTTAAGCAACAACCTTTCTATAACCCACTGATATTTTTTTCAATAGGTTAGCATCGTTTATGCTTAATTTTTTGGCTGGCAAGTGGTTTTAGGCGTTTGTCAGAAAATATTTTCCATGAGAATTTATTTCACAAAAACTATGATACAGACAAAAGAACCTGGTTATAAGATCACATATTATGAAGATTGAAGCGCATGGCTGCTTAAAAGCTGCCCCGAAAAAAATTGAATTTACTAATCCAAAGTTTTCTCTATTAATACGACCTCTTGAAGAAGATGACGCGGCTTGTATTCATGAAGCTGTAATCTCAAGTCAAGAGGCTCTTTTGCCTTACATGAATTGGGCCCATCAAGAACTAAGTGAGGAAAACCAAAAAGCGAGGATTTGTAAGGCACGAAAAAAATATGATGTTGGGCTTGAGTATGAATTAGGTGTTTTTGATCGGAATACAGGTGAATTTTTAATGGCAGCGAGCTTAACGCCTTCTTCAAGGTTTAATAGAAAGACATTAGAAATTGGATATTGGACTCACTTGAATCACATTAATAAAGGGTTGGCTACTTGTGTAACTAGAGCGTTAATTGTGGTTGCTTTTGAATATATGAAGAGCGATCGCATTGAAATTTGCTGTAACTTGGAAAATATCCCCAGTCGTAGAGTTATTGAAAAGTGCGGTTTTAAACTGGAAGGAGAAAATCGAAATCATTATGAAGAACCGACAGAACAAATGCTGAATAACAATTACATTTCAGAAAGAAATTGTTTACGTTATGCTTTAATACCGGACGATAAGCCAGATCTTCTATGGTTTAGCGAGGTCACTTGTTTTCTGAGTATTAGATAAGCAATTTTTGGCTATTTAAGATTTAATAGTAGAGCCCCCCCCCTCATTTAAACAGGACTACCTCCTCCGTGGATATTTTCATGCAAAAAAGCCCTGAATCCGGCCATCTTTTTCCCATCCTTCCTCACCAAACCCGCCAGGGTTTGCCTTGTCACGATAGAAAAAATCTAACCAAATTCAGGGCTTTTTTGCCGTGAAAATATGCACGTTGGAGGTGGAGAGAATCGAACTCTCGTCCTCGGTAAACTCCATACTAACCACTACATGCTTAGTGCCCAATCATAGACATTAGTTCCTAAGTTGAGCACACCTATAGAACTAACCGGTCCCATTTAATCTCGGGAACCTAT
>JAJFLY010000035.1 GCA_021772455.1 Chlamydiota bacterium | reverse complement strand
GGACACGATTAAACTCTTGCAAAACGTAGAGAATCTCTCTCGCATCTCCCCCATTGAGGCTATTTTTATCATAGAGGACATTAATCTCATGCATCATATCAAAGAGCGACGCGAGTGCAACAGAGATATTGAGATCGTCGGCCATCGCTTCGGAAAAATGGCTAATCGCCTTCTGTAAAATAGGACGTGACTCCTTTGTAGGGGCTAAATTTGCCTCTCCAAGCTCTTGTATCCGCTGAATAAAGTCGTTCAAGCGATGAAGCGAGGTTTTAGCTCCTTCAATTCCATCAAAAGTGAAGTTGAGCTGGGTACGATAATGGATGTGCATCAACATGTAGCGGACTTCCATCCCTGAATATCCCTTGTCGAGAAGGTTGCGCAATGTATAGAAGTTGCCGAGACTTTTCGACATCTTCTTATGGTTGACGATCAGATGCTCTGAATGCATCCAGTAACGAGAAAATGTCTTTCCTGAACAAGCTTCAGATTGGGCAATCTCGTTCTCGTGGTGAGGGAAAATATTGTCGACAGCGCCGACATGAATATCGATCGACTCCCCTAAAAGGTGGATCGCCATCGCCGAGCACTCGAGATGCCATCCAGGGCGCCCTTTTCCAAAAGGACTTTCCCAAAAAATCTTCCCATCACGCTCTTCATCATACGCTTTCCAGAGGACAAAGTCGCTCACATTCTCTTTATCGTACTCATCGCACGCCATCCGCTCATCACCTGCGCCCACCTTCAACTCATCGAGCTTCAAGTGAGAAAGGCGCCCATAGTTCGGACATTTGTCGATCGCGTAGTAGACGCTTTTATCTTTGCTCTTGTAGGCGATCCCCTTGTCGATCAACTTTTGGATAAAATCGATCATATGGGTGATATAGTCTGTAGCCGCAGGATAATTTTCAGCTCTTTCAATTCCAAGGGTTTGAATATCGACAAAGAAGGCATTTTTATAGGGCTGGGTAAAATCTTCAAGCGTTTTGCCAGTAGCAGTTGCGCCCCGTATCGTTTTGTCATCGACATCGGTGAGATTCATCACTTGAGTGACCTGGTAGCCGAAAAATTTCAGGGTGCGGCGCAAAAGATCTTCGAAGACGTACGTGCGGAAATTTCCGATGTGGGCAAAATGGTAGACGGTGGGGCCGCACGTGTACATCCGCACGTGATTATTGGTGAGGCTGCGAAACACCTCTTTTTTGCGCGACTCTGTATTATGAAGGTGGATCTCCACCTTCGGAAAGGCAAACACATCTTTCTCTGTCATACGCGTAATTTTACACAATTGTCTCTTATTCGGCGATCCCTTAAAAGGCAGATATGTACTTTTTTATAGCAGACATTAGTGGCTACACAAAATATATGGTGAAAAACCAGATAGAGGTGGAGCACGGAAAACTCTCGATCTCTATTTTATTGAAATCGCTGATTAAAACAGTTGATCTCCCCCTCGAGATTTCAAAGCTCGAGGGAGATGCAATCTTTATGTTCACCCGCAAAAAAATCGACGACCCGATCTGGCTAAGCAAAAAAATTCTTCAATTTTTCGCACTTTTCGAAAAACACCTTCAAAATTTACGCCTTTCGACGACGTGCCAATGTGGTGCGTGTCAAAACATAGAGAGCTTGAATATTAAAATCATTGGCCACTATGGAAAAGCTGTGATTGAAAAAATCGGCCGTTTTGAGGAACTATCAGGTGTCGATGTCATTATCCTACACCGTCTATTGAAAAATCACGCCCACTCCCACCGCTACTTACTGCTCACACAAGCGGCCTACGAGCACATGGAGATGCCAGACACCATTAAAGTCTCCAAGATGGAGGAACACTACGATGAAGTGGGAACGATTCCCGTCTACGTTTTTGATCCCCCAAGAATCCCACTTGAAGAGCTCCCTCGGCAGGCCTCAGAGCTGAAAAAGGGGCTCCATGAAATGCGGTTAATGTGGGGCTCAATGCTCAGCAAGCTAGGTATGGGAAAATCGAAGCATTTTCGCAACTTCCCAAAATAAACAAAATCCCTACAAGATTTTGGTTCTCAGAAACGCCAAGCTTCTATTTATGTGTCCCATGTAGCCCAGATAGCCAAGAGCGCCTACACCAGCTACTGCGAGTGCAAGCACCATCCAGGCTGTGTTATTACAAGTGCTTTTTGGACTTGGCTTATCACGAACGTCTTCTATAGCCAGAGGTTGAGTAGCAGCTCTGGGAGGTTGAGCTGAAGGAGAGCGAGTATTTGCTACAAACAGGACCTCTGCCTCAGATCCACCGACAGCTTCGATAGCAAGCTGTGGACGCTGCAAAGCAAGGGGAGACCCAGTGCTTGCTCTAGAATTGACATCAGCAAACGTAGTATTCGCTGGCTCAAGACTTTCTTGACGCGAGCGCTCTCGCAATTGAATTTCCATTCTTGCAAGCTCTTCCGGATCATGGGCCTTTTGGATAGCTAAGATTAAACCCTCAATATTCCCGCATGCACAATGAACTAATTGACTGATTTTTACGATTGCCTCATCTTGCCCTTGTACCTTTGCTTCAAGAGCTTCTCGATGCATTTTCTCTACATTAAGCGCATTTCTAAGCTGTTGTTCAAGACCTTCAAAACTCTTGGTCAGTCCTGCAACATGCGTACCGATACCACTTGCAGCCCTACATTCTTCTGTTAATGCTTGCATCCTACGTTCTATGTTTGCTTCGAATGCCAGACATCGTTCTCGTTCAGATTTTATTGCTTCCTTGACTGCAATAATCTCAAATCGCTCCCTCTGTTCTGTGCTTTGGGCACTTGCTAACTTGACTTGTTCAATAAAGCTTTGAAACCTGCTTTCTACTCGTTGTTCGAGTTCTTTCGCCCGTTGTTGGGATTGTAAAGCTTCTCCAACAGTTCTAGCTCTCAACTCTTCTACAACGTCCCCAACCTTGCCATCAAGTTGAGTAACCTGCGCCTCTAAGCCTAGAAGTTTTGCATCATCATGGGGTTGAGGCAATTCAGGTTGATCTGTGAAGGGAAAGATTTCAGCTTCTGGAATTTGTTCGGGCACAATAGCTGGAGCAATAAAATTTTCATCTAAAGGGGTAAATTCTCTACTTTCACCTTGAGAGGTCAGTGTCTGCGAGTATTCCGATCGCTCTCTAAGGTCACTTTCCAATCTTTTGCAGCGTTGCATCAATTCACTATTACCCTCGTAAAGCGCAGCAAGAAATCCCTTAAGCGACGGATCTGCTACTCCGAGCAAACTCATTACTTCTCTATTTGCTCGCCTAGGTTTTACAGACACAGACATCTTATCTCCGATATAATAAATATTTTACGTATAATTCCTAAACATGAAATCAAAAATAAACAATATTATCAATAAAGATTTATGTTCAAAAAAATATTAGTTAGAAGTCAGTTTTGTCGAGAGCTGTTTGTAGTCGATTTTTCCCGTCCCGAGAATGGGAATGAAGGGAAGCTTGGTGACGGTGCGGACCTTGATGAGATTGCTCATTCCACTCTCTCGCAAGACCTGATTCACTTGGTCAGCTGTCGTCTCAAAGAGTGTAAAGAGGTGGATCTCACTCTTCTTCCCCTCTTCTTCAACAGCCCACACGGCAAGCGAAGGAAGTTCGGGATCGAGTTTCCACCCTTGAGCCTCCGCTGCTTGAAATAAAACCTCTTCGACAGCACCAAGACTGATCATCTCCCCACCGATTTTCACAAAACGCTTCAGCCTTCCTGAGAGGGTGAGATACCCGCGGGAATCGAGATAACCTAGATCACCTGTTAGATACCAGTTTTTACCCTCCACCTCAACAAAAGGGGGAGTAAGAGTGCGATCCAAATAGCCGCTAAAAATATTGGGACCGCGCGCTAAAATCAGCCCGCACTCTTCAACCTTCAGGGGTGTGTGTTCATCAGGAGTGACAATAAGGAGCTCGACCTCAGGAAGGGGCGTGCCAACCCCCTGCATGGGCTTTCCTGGGAGGTTAATGGTTAGGATGGGGCCACACTCGGTAATTCCATACCCTTCGATTACGTGTGCCTTTGGATTTAAGGCTTCCATCTCTTCAAACATGTCTGCAGGGGCCCTTTCGGCTCCCGAAACAACAAGACGCAAGGAGCGCAGGTGCTCCTTTGTTGCAACGCGCATCAGCTGCTTTAAAAACGTGGGAGCCATGCAGAGGAGGGTTACAGACCATCTATCGATCGCAAGGGCGATGCGCCTTCCATCTGTGGGATTTGGGGAATAGGCAACGCGCATCCCACCAAGAAGGGGGAATAAACCGGTTACCGAAAAGCCAAACGAGTGAAAGGGAGGGAGCACGCCTAACATGACATCGCTTTCCTGAACATCAACACACTGGTAGGCCCCTCTTTGATTGGCTAAGATATTGTCGTGGCTTAAAGGGACTCCTTTGGGCATGCTCTCGGTGCCGCTTGTAAAAAGAATCGCCGCCGGATCCTCTTTTTTTACTTGGTGGGTCCCGAAGGTTTTAAGAAGCGCGCGCGGTTTTTTATGGGAGCGAAGCCACGCCTTGAGTTTTTGTATCGGTGTGTATCCTCGACGCATCTCCTCAAGAAGAACGATCTGATCATCCAAACCATTGAGATCGACATTATTCAAGCGATCGAGAAAATTCCACGAGCTTAAGGTCACTTCAATCTGCGACTGCTCTACAATCGAGCGTAAATTCCGTTCTCCCAAAGTCCAGTTGATCATGACAGGCACCTTGCCGGCCAACATTGTCGCAATCACGACAGCATTAACGGCTACGGAAGCTGGCATCATAATCCCAATCCGCTCTCCAGGAAGTTTTTGAATCGCCTGGGCCAGTAGAACGACTCCCAACTTTAACCGCTTGTAGGGAACCTCTCCGGTCATTTTATCGACGCAGGCGATATGAGAGCCCATTCGGTCACAGGTTTTGAAAAAAACCTCAGGAATCGTATCGCCATCAGGATAAAGAGCGGATGGACGTGGTGTTTGACGCACCCAAAGCCCCCCCTTACTCTCTTCTTCATCCTCATCTTCTTCCTTTCCCTTTTTCAGACGCGCCGCATAGGCCATAACGCTTCCCACAGTTGTGAGATCTGCCGTCTGAATTCCTGTCACGCCATACTCTTCTTTCATCGAAACAACGAGCTGGGCCATATCAAGCGAATCGAGTCCAAGGTCGGTGGCAAGATTATCCGAGATCGAAATCTCTTGAGCAGGGACTTTTGTCATCCCTGCTATCTCATCTAATACTTTGCGCTTAATCTCCTCTGGAACATCGGCAAGGGAGATCTCTTCTTCTTCGGGTTGAACAAAAGCTTCTGGAAATTCCTTCCTCCAACAGCTGAAAGAGACAAATTTGAGGGGCTCAGGAGCAGGGGTGTTATACCACTTTTCTAAGTATTGATTGAGCTCAAGGCGCTCCCCCTTCCATGGAAAATCTTGGGGTGCAGGAAGGCATTCGATAACAATCTCGCGGCGTTTGGCAAAGAAAATGCCATTTTTTAACAACACCTTCATCCCATGCTTGAAGGCTTTCATCAAGTCGGGAGTTTTTCCCGATAGCGCGCGCGAAAAACTGCTTCCCCATAGTCCAGTGGTTCGCACCAAAACAACATTGGTGTCAGGCTTTTGCTGCAAAACAGAATGGACCCCTGACGCCCCACCCAAAATTTCTTCGGCCTGGCTTTTTAGCCCACCAGCAGGATAAATTAGAAGGTTCTCATGATTATCAAGCACGGAAAAGATGCGGCTGAAAGTTTTGTCAACTTGACGCTTTTTGTAGCTATTGGCGGTGCTATCAAAGCTTGGAATGGGCAAGGCGCCTACATAATCGAGCAAATAACGGACGATCGGCTTGCGAAAAAGGTATTCGGTGGCAACGGGACGGAGACGGAATTTGGGCCAAAACACACTAAGCAATATGCACGGATCGATCTCAGCCGGATGATTTGCCAAAAAAAGAATGCCTCCCTTATGCGGAAGATTCTCTTTTTTAATCTCTTCTATCCCTTTTACCTTGATCCGATAGCGCAAAGAAATCAGGAAACGGATGATGACATAGTAAGTGTATGCTAATAGCGTTTTCATCTACAGAATACTAACATACTTGAAGGAGGTTTGTTGACAAGATTTTTTAGAGTGGGAAAACCCTCTCTAAAAATGGTGGAAAGTAACCTCTGATTCGCGCTTCCCGATTTTGCGCTCAAGATTGTAATCCGCCAAATCGTTTGCCACGATATTGGTTGGCTGTTTTCTTTCGTCGGAAAGCGTGTAGATCGTCAAAAGAAGGTCGTAGATGCGCATCACATGATCGCGCGCTACAAGAGGACTATACCCCTCCTTATAGAGCTCGACACAAACATTAAATAATCCACCCGAATTAATCACAAAATCAGGAGAGTAGAGAATGCCTCGGTCCATCAAAGCCTGCCCATCGGCTTCGGTTAGAAGCTGGTTGTTTGCAAGCCCTGCAACTCCTTTACACTTAAGCATTGGAATCGTATCTGGATTTAAGATTCCACCGAGCGCGCATGGAACAAAAAGATCACACTCGACACCATAGATTTCATCTGGAGAGACCGCCGTCGCACCGTACATCTGCACGGCTTTGGCAACAGCTTCTTTATTCACATCTGTTACAATCAGTTTAGCTCCATCCCAAAAAAGTTGGTCAGCAAGGCGCATCCCAACAGCTCCTAAACCTTGAACAGCAACAGTAAGCCCTTTAAGAGAATCGACTCCCCAGATTTTTTTAGCTGTAGCCTTGACCCCAAGAAAACCCCCAAAAGCTGTGAAGCGAGAAGGGTCCCCACTTGAATTTGGATGAGGTAGGCCAACGGCGTAATGGGTTCCTTTGCGAATAACTGCCAAATCGGAAATAGGCATCCCAACATCTTCGGCACAAATATACTGACCCGCTAAAGAGTTGACAGCTTCCCCAAAGGCGAGCAGGAGCTCTTTTGGCTTGGGCTTTGCGGTATCCCAAATAATCACACTTTTTCCGCCTCCCGTTCCCGTTTCGGCAACAGCAGATTTGTAGGTCATCCCTTTGGCAAGGCGAAGCACGTCATTCAATGCATCGTCAAAAGTGGCGTAAGGGTAAGCTCTAATCCCCCCCAATGCTGGGCCATGTGACGTATTGTGAAGAGCGATGATCGCATGAAGACCGGCTTCCTCATGAATCACTTCAACTATACGCTCATACCCATCAACTTTGATTTCATTATATCTTAAATTCATCGCATACCTCAAATTTTAAGGACTAATTTTGACACATTAGCGCCTTAAAGTCAATGGTACTTGACTCTTGTAAAAGAGTTCATTACACTGCTAGGACTTAATTAAAAAGGATTCTACAATGAAAAACGAGCCGATTTGGAATTTGATGAACATGTTTTGCCGCGCACACCCTTGGCATGGCGTCCATATCGGTGAAGATGCTCCAGAAGAGATCCATTGCTACGTCGAAATCGTCCCAACTGACACAGTAAAATTTGAACTCGACAAGTTTACAGGTTTATTAAAGGCCGATCGTCCTCAAAAATATTCTAACCACTGCCCATCTATGTATGGCCTTATTCCGCAAACACATGCAGGTAAGCGAGTGGGGGCCTATTGCAGCGAGAAAACAGGGCGCAAAGGAATCGAAGGGGACAACGATCCCCTCGACATCTGCATCCTCACAGAAAAGCCGATCTTACGAGGAGATATCATCGTCACAGCCAAGCCTATCGGAGGCTTTCGCGCAATCGATGGCAATGAGGCCGACGATAAAATCATCGCGGTTATGCAAGGAGACTTGATCTACGAGCACATCGATGATATCAAGGATTGCCCATCCAATCTCATCGATCGCTTAATGCACTACTTTGTGACCTACAAAGAGTCTCCCGACGATATCACTAATAAAACAGCTCGACGCATGGAGATTGCCGATGTCTATGGAGCAGAAGAGGCCAAAGAGATTATTAAACTCTCTCAATTGGACTACGACGACCACTTTCCAGGGATTCGCGACCTTCTCCACGTTGGGCTAGATAAGAAGTAAACTTTTTGAGTGTCTGTTCCATTATTTGCAGGCTCAGACTCTCATTTTCTAAATGTCATCAAATACTCGTAACAGAAGGTGTGTATTTCTCTATCAGACTCCATCTCGTATTGCCCTACCATTTTGCGGGGCACTTACAGGTTGGGAGTCACTCATCAGTGAAAACTAGAATATTATTAAAAAATCCCGTTAACGCCGACAATTCCTGATCTTATGCGCGCAATAAACACAAAAAGTGTGTGTTTCTCCATCCATGTCTAAGTTCACAAACAGATATTGGAGCTGATTTTCGATATGCTTGGGAACCGATATACGAAAGTAACTTGTCTTTAAAGAATTTGGAAGAAGAGTGCTGGAATCAAAATAGGTCGTTTTGATTTCGGATACGCTCTCTTTATTCCTTTCTTGTCTTTCTATATAGTTATCAAAATTCTTCTGACCAACCTTGTCCATCACTTCGAATCCCTCTTTTCGAGCATTCTGAAAATCGATTGAGTCGCTTAAACCAGAAAATAGATCTCCCCACGCCTGACTATTTGTTTCCTTTTTTAGAATAGCCTCTTTTTTGACCACTGGAATAGGTCTTCCCCACTGATCTGTGACACGGAGATTTTCGTAATAGACATTCACTGGTTGGTGACTGTTATTTGCGTATGTGAGCTTTAGATCACCACGTCCCTTTTTAAGAAGAGGCTCTTCAGGATTGTGTAGGATCACATAGTGACGTCTTTGTGAAAAAAGATGCGCCTCACCTTCGATCAAAAAATCGCCAATTCCATCTGTTTTATATGGAACCATCTTGTATGTAGCTGCAAAACCAGTTGAACATATGCACAGAATAGCCAAAACTATGTTTTTCATAAAACCCACATTATTTTAATAAACAATTCAGAGCATCATACAAACACTTCTTATTTTGCGTAAGTAAAAAAAAACTATTTATTACAAATTGAGTTTCAGAAATTTCACAGCCTCTTGAACCAACCTTCTCGACTCGGGAAAAGTGGTAAGCTGCTTTGCCTCTTCGAGGGAAAGCCATCGAAAATCCTCGATTTCCTCGATCTGGATCTTCACCTCCCCTTCTACTTCAGCCAAAAAATAGATAACCGTTTTTTCGACTAGGTGGCCGTCTAGTTTATAGGTGTAAAACTCTTTTAGAGGCTCATTTGATAGAAAATGGATAACACGAAGCTCTGTCTCCTCATGTAGCTCGCGACTTGCTGTTTCTTGAGGGGATTCTTGGCCATCAGAATGGCCCTTGGGAAAGGCCCAATGCCCTTTTTGGTGTTTGACAAGCAACGTTTCCCACTTGCTGCCAACACGACGCAGCGGGATAATTCCATATGAGTGTTCCATAAATGTGAATATACAGAAATTTTGGCAAAAAAAGAAGCGTGCATGGGTAAATGTGGCTCGTATGCGCGTTTCTGACTAAAAGTTCAAGGTTAAGACCTTGAGTCCGAATCGACCGAAGCTCTCAGGCCATCTAACAGATGGGCTTACTTGGGAGACGGTACATCAGAAAACCACCGTCAGAAACGGTCCTTGGCCTTTTCGGGGCCAAGCAAAAGCCTCCATCACCCACTTCTTCCCTCTGATGGGCGCAGATCTCGGCTGAGTCCGCATGTGCTCGCTCGGTTGCCGTTGGAGGGGTTAGCACCCCTTCTGGGAAACATCGTCCCGGCATCGCCGTCTTGTCGGTCGCTTTTGCCCAAGGGAATGCGGGGGCACGCTCTCCGCAATCAACCATTTAGACAGATTAGGAAGAAAAATGTTCATTTCTCAGAAATTTCTTGAAAAATAGGCGCCCACACCAGGAGCATCACCCAAGCACTACTGCTACCCTACTTTCCCACCCAAGAATTTTGGGGATTTTTGTTCCAATTGGTTGATCCCGAGCGAAGATAGTGTAGGTGATACAGCAAGCGAGGAATCAGCCGAGTGGGGCAAAAAGCAGCCAAAACGCACCTAAGCTCTACTGCTACTCTACTTCTTGTAAGGACCGAAGACGATAGTCGAATTATGGCCTCCAAAGCCAAAGGAGTTCGAGATCGCGCCGGTGACCTTCAAATCTTGTGCTACGTTGGCCACAGGATCGATGTCCCCAAGCGAAGGCTCTGGATTCTCGAGATTCCGTGTTGGGTGCACCTTGCCCCTGCGGATTGCCTCGATCGAAGCAATCGCCTCAACACCGCCAGCAGCTCCCAGGCAGTGACCTGTCATCGACTTGGTTCCATTCATTTTCATGTTTTTGGTATGTGATCCAAAAACTTTGTGAATCCCTTGCACTTCGGCCATATCCCCAAGAGGAGTTGATGTCGCGTGACCGTTGATATAGTTGATGTCCTCTTTCTGAAGCCCAGCGTCTTTTAACGCCTCTTCGATGCAATGGGCAACCCCTGAACCATCTTCACGAGGAGCGGTCATATGATAGGCGTCACACCCGACAGCACCCCCATGGTACTCAGCAAGAATTGTTGCTCCACGTGCAAGAGCATGCTCTTCAGACTCTAAAATTAGAACGCCAGCCCCTTCTCCCATTACAAACCCATCGCGCTCGGTATCCCAAGGACGAGAAGCTTTTTCTGGATCTTCGTTGTACTCAGAGAGCGCTTTATTGGCGACAAAGCCAGCTAGACCGACAGGTGTTACAGCTGCCTCAGAACCTCCGCAGATCATAAGATCGGCATGCCCCAAACGGATGTGGTTAGCTGCCGAAACTATGCTGTAATTAGCTGTTGCACAAGCAGTTGAAATGGAATAGTTGGGCCCCATAAAGCCAAGATCGATTGCAAGAAGCGCCCCAGCCATATTGGTGATAATAAAAGGAATAAAGAAGGGTGTAATGCGTTTATGTCCCTTTTTGATCAACATTTCGGTCCCTTCATAGAAGGTATTCAATCCTCCCATTCCAGAACCGATGATAATCCCGCAACGCGCTTTTTCCAGCTTGTCAAGCTCTTCAGGACCAATCTTGGCCATCTCGAGAGCTTTCTTTCCAGCAACAGTTGCAAATCTGATAAATGGATCGATACGGCGCGCTTGCTTCCTGTCGATGTAGGCACTCGTATCAAACTCGGGAACAGCAGCAGCAAAACGTGTTGGATAATCTTCGCAAGGAAAATTCGTGATTGGTTTGACACCGCTTTTGCCTGCCAGTAGTGCATCGTAGAAGGTGTCAACGTCGTTTCCAAAGCAGGAGACGATTCCCATTCCAGTGACTACAATCCGTTTCTTTTTATCCATAAAAATTACCTCAAATAGTTCTTGCTTGGGGGAGGGATAGCTCCAGGTCGATGACTTTTCCATCGTGCCACAACTCTTCTAGCCGGTACTTTCCTCGAATCCCCGGTCCGAAAAGATGGACTACAATCTCTAAATAATCGATTACGACCCACTCTCCCTGATCAAGCCCCTCTACATGGATAGGAGCTTCTCCCTGATTTTTTAAAGTCTCAATGACCGTCTTAGCGAGTGCAATGACATGTTTATCGACATTCCCCTCACCAATGATAAAATAATCGGTTAATGTTGAAACCCCTTGTACATCAAGCGCTAAGATGTTTGTGCCCTTTTTATCAAATAATGTCTGGGCAATCTGATTTAGGCATTGTACAGGGTCTTTCTTCATCTTTAAACAGTAAAATATAATTGATTTACATATATAAAGTCCAGAACTTTTGTAGGAATAAGATGGGCAGTATATAATCTTTTTCGAATCCTCTCACGCACTTTGGTCGCGCTAATATCAAGCATAGAGGTTTCAAGCATCCCTTTCTTGATCGCAGCCTCTATTTCCTCAGGAAAATGGGGTAATTTGCCCCCTGCGCGCCTTCCGATAAGCAGAGGCACCAGCTTGACCAGCTCGAGAGGATCTTTCCACTCCATTAAACTGTGGATCGTTTCATCGGCCAAAAGGAGATAAAATTGCTTATCACGATGTTTTTCTAAAATTTCTTTAACCGTATCGATTGTATATGCTGGTTGTAACATGTTTATTTCGGTATCAAGCACTTTAAATTGGGGAATCTCCTCAACGGCGAGCTCAACCATTTTGTAGCGTAGTCGCGGCTCGGCCAAAATATCATCCATGCGCAAAGGGGAACGGTAGGTAGGAACCCACCATACCTCGTCAAGCCCTCCTTTTTCCATGAGCTCAAAGGCTAAATTGAGGTGGCCACAGTGTACGGGATTGAATGTTCCGCCATAAAGGCCTATTTTTTTCACAGAATTTCCCAATTTCGCTGCAAAGCAATTTTTAAGAGCGCGCGCGTTGGATTTACGGCAATAGCTTGCGAAGCAGATTCTAAAAAGGGAAGGTCGAATTGGCTATCAGAAAATGCGACTGTCTCTTCCCCAATCTTCTGCAACATTTGGCTCTTTTTCTCCCCATCAACAAGGGTTGCAATATCCCACAGGCGCCCTGCGTTGTCAATTTCGTAATCGGTTGCAACGACTTTATCAACTCCAATCGAGGCAGCAATCGGGGCAACCAAAAATCTAGGACTGCTAGAAAAAATATGGATCTCAACCCCATCTGAACGTAGCTGGTTTAGGCGTGACAACGCTGGTTCATACCATGGAAGGGTCTGGATAAAGGGGGAGATATAAGGGAAAAAATCTTCAACAGATTTACCCTTAAATAGGCGCTTAAATACCCGAGAATGGAGAGACCAAAGTGAAAGTCCAAAATAAACATGGCGGTAATAAAGAATGGCGCAATAGATGAGATCGAAAGATGAAAAAAGACCCTTGCTGCGTAGGTAGCGACAAAAAGAGAAGCTGCTGTTACAACGAAGAAGTGTGCCGTCTAGATCGAATACGGCTACATTCATAGCCCTTTTAAGCCGCTAATTTTTGTTTCGATTTCGGCAATCCCTTCATCGAGCTTAGATAGGAGCTCTTTTTCGTTATTCATTAACTCTTGCGTACGCATCGCCTTTTCGAAATCGAGCCCCGAACCACCACAAATTTTGCGGTATTCTTCGATTTGGGCCTTGACCTCCTTGCGACGCTCTTTTCTTTGAGAAAGAATGCTTTTCAAATTCTCTAAAGTCGCGCGATCGTCATCAGAAAGATCTAGGAGAGCGCGTTGCTGCTTATCGGCAATTTGATCGCGTATCTCTTTGAGCTTGCGCTCAAGCTGCTGTCGTTCTAGCTTCATTATGGAAATCGTAGAAAATGTCTTACGGCACTCCTCTAGCTCTGCAAGAAGAACTTCAATAGCCTCTGACTCAACTCTTTCCAGTAGAGCATCAACTGTCTGCTTAAATAGCTCAACCTTGTCACGGCGCGCTTGCTCAAACTCAGCCTGTTTCTGGCGACGCAATTCCTCTTCTTCTGTCCGTTTGGCTTCCATAGGATCGCGCGCGTTTACGAGCATATCTTTGAGGAATAAAACATCGTTGCGGGTCAACTCGACCTCTCGCATCCAAAGCGCGATCGCATCGAGCTCCTGGTATCCTTCCTCCATAGAGTACTTACCAGCAGCAAAATCTACTTTATACGCTTCAATACGCTCTTTTACCTGAGCCGTGTTCTCAGCAGACTTGACTTTCTGGTGAGCAAACTCTTTTTTCAGCTCCTTCTCCATTCCCTTTAGCTGATCCCAGGCATGGCTGAGCTGGTCTCGGGTGTTAGAGAAGGCGTGTGTATTTAAGGTTAAAACTTTAGCTGTAGCTTGGAGAATCTTAATCTCCTCACGGAAGAAAAAGACAGAGCGACGCATTTCCTCAGGAGAGAAGTTTTCGGGTGAGAAGTAAGCATCAACAAAGCTTGCGACATCTTTGATAAAGGCTTCACTGACCTCATGAATCAACTCTTTACGGACAGGAAAAACTAGATCGCCGAGCCTTGAGAGACGTTGGAAAAATTGATTCTTTTGACGGATGCGCATCTCTGTGCGAATAAGTTCTTTACGAAGACTGTTAATCCGAGAAGCGTTGACGTTAAGGATGTTCAACCGTTTTTGAAGACGTTCATAGTAAGAATAACGCTCTCTTAAAGTATCCGACTCTCCAGGAAAATCAATATGGGGGGCATTTATTACTACAGCTTCGACATCTTCGTGAAAAGCTTTCACCTCATTTTCTAAAGAAGTGATGGCAAGATCGATCTGCTCAACAGCAAAAGCAGTCTCTTCATCGAGCATCGTTTTAAGGCGACGCCCCTCACGTGTTAATTCAATGTAATCAGCCCAGAGTTGCGTACGCACAGGACCTGATAAAGGCTCTTTAAACAATGGTAGGCAAAGCTTACGCACTTCCCAGAAACCTTTGAAATTGGGCGCCCCTTTTTGGGCAAAAGAATCGCGCATAAAAGAGATGCTCGCCCGCAATTTCTCTTCTACTTCAGAGATTCCTTCTAACTGTTTGAGAAAGTCGCCTGTAGTTATCTTCGGCGGTTCTTGTTCTTCAGTGATCGATTGGCTCATAAAAGGGGGGCACACAGGTGAATTGACAAAAAAGTTTTAAGAAGAGATGTTAATCATTCCACAAGTTTTAGTCAATTGATTGGAGTTAAGATATGCACGAAAGAATCCCGTTCGAAGAAGGCTTAGACCTTTTTCGAAACGCCTCGCTGTCAGAGCTACAGGAGCGTGCCCAGAAGATTCGAAATGAGAAAAACCCATCCGACCGGGTGACATTTGTGCTCGATTCAAATCCAAATTACACAAACGTCTGCAACATCGACTGTGGATTTTGCGCTTTTTACCGACATCCAGGCGCCAAAGACACCTACACCAAATCGGTGGACCAGGTGATGGAGCACATGGAGCGGGCCCGCAAAGCAGGATTGACAACCGTTCTTTTACAGGGCGGAGTGAATGACGAGCTAAAAATTGACTACTACGTTGATCTAGTGAAAACAGCCCGAGAACACTTCCCAGACATCCACCCCCATTTTTTTAGCGGCGTCGAACTCTGGAATTGCGCGCGTGTTTCCAACATATCCATTCGAGAAGTGCTCGAGCGTCTTTGGGAAGCCGGCTCACGGACGATTCCTGGAGGTGGCGCCGAAATTTTATCCGAGCGGGTCCGCCTACAAGTCTCACCGAAGAAAATAGGACCAGACGGGTGGATGAAATTCCACCATTTAGCCCATGAGATCGGGTATAAAACAACCGCGACCATGATGTACGGACATGTCGAGGAGCCAGAAGATGTGCTCGAACACCTCGAAACCCTCCGCATTCACCAGGACAAAATCCCTGGTTTCACCTCTTTTGTCCCCTGGAGTTACAAACGCAACCGCACGGCTCTGCGCCGCAAAGTGAAAAATTGGGCTGGACCAGACGCTTATTTCCGAATTCTCGCCTTCGCACGCATCTACCTCGATAACTTTGACCACGTCAGTGCCTCGTGGTTTGGCGAGAGCAAGGAGATTGGGATTGAGTCGCTAAAATATGGGGCTGATGATTTTGGCGGGACGATT
>JAJFLY010000034.1 GCA_021772455.1 Chlamydiota bacterium | reverse complement strand
TTGAGTGTCGTCTTGTACGCCAAGGATTTTCAGCAGTTCAGAACTAACCACGTAAACTACAGTTGCATAAAGCTCCATACTATCCTCCATTTTGATTTGGTAGAGCACTATAACAACAAGTTTAGGTAGCAATCAGGGTCTAGGGCCATTATGCGCAGCCAGAATGCCACCTTACAAAGTTGAGTTGTATTCTTGGGCAATCATCTCGGCGGCCGTCTCCAGGTCGTGGAGGTCAACGTTGAGCCAGCGAAATATAGGCTCCTTGCGAAACCAGGTAAACTGACGCTTGGCATAGTGGCGCGAGGCCGTTTTAAACTTGCGGACAAACTTGATGTACTCTTCCTTGCTTTGCGAGGTCTCAAGAAAATCTAGGCATTGACGATACCCAATAGCCTGGCAGGCTGAAGGGTTCATCTTGAGGCCGTGCTTGAGGAGCTCTTTCACTTCATCAACAAGCCCCCCTTCTAACATGTGCTCACAGCGCGCTTCAATAATTGGGTAAAGAACCTCTCTGGGACGGTGGATAAACCAGCTGTGGAAGTCAAAGTCGGGAAGGGGCTCTGTACGCTTCCACTGGTTGTTACTCACTTTCTCGCCGGTCAAGGTGACAATTTCAAGGGCACGGATCACTTTATGGCGGTCTTTCGAGGTAATGGTTGCGGCATAGACGGGGTCGACCTCTTTTAGCCGCGCGTACATCGCCTCGTGTCCATGGTGCTCCATCTCTTCTTCAAGGGCGTCGCGCACCTCTTGGATAGAAGGTGGGCCACTCGGGGGGCCGTAGAGTAATGTGCGAAAATAAAAACCTGAACCACCGACGATGATGGGGACGCGGTTACGGGCTAAAATTGAGTCGATGCATTGGCGCGCTTCAAAGTAGAAATCGACAACGTTAAAGCTCTCTTGAATGTGGCGGATGTCAATGAGGTGGTGGGGAATGCGCCCTTGGTCCTCTTGCGAGACTTTGGCGGTTCCAATATCCATCCCCCTGTAAACTTGCATCGAATCGGCAGAAATAATCTCCCCTTTTACTAGCTCTGCTAAGGTGAGCGAAAGATCGGTTTTACCACAGCCAGTAGGGCCTGCTATTAGAATGATCTTTTGGGGCTTGGTTCCAGAAATGTCTTTGATCTTCTTCTTTAGAGGAAGAATTGAACCTAAGGAAGAAAGGGCGTCTGCTTTTTCACATTCGGGGATGAAAGCACACACTAGCGTCTTCTCTTATAAGTGACTAAAACTCTCTTCTTCACTAGGATAGAGCTCCAATACCTGGTGAAAGCCTGCCATTTTGATCACTTCCATAACTTCGTCATTAAGTGAACAGGCGACAACTTTGCCTTCCAGATGTTTGAGTTTTTTTGAAACAGATAGCATTAAACGCATTCCAGCGCTACTCAGGTAATCGACACCTGAAAAATTGAGAACCATTTTGAAATGCCCTGAATCAATGATAGAATTAATTTTCTTTTCGAGCTGGGGAGAGGATGCCGCGTCTAAGCGTCCGGTTACACGTACAATGACAACATCACCTTTTTCTTCAACTTGAGCTTCCATAAATGTCCCGTCCTTTTGCTCTATTATTACGATTCAGAAAATAAATTCAATAGAAGGAGGGGCAAGCCCCCCAATATTATGCCAATGCAGGCTCGCACGCCTCTTCGGTGCACTCTTGCTCGCTACACTCCTCGGAAGTACACTCTTCTTGGTCGCACGTCTCTTCGGTGCACTCGTCATCACACTCTTCGTCACACTCTCCAGGAACTTCGTCTTGGATTAGCTCAACTTGAACTTTTTGGCCAAGACGGGTTGCCACTGTGCGTACAATCGTGCGAAGCGCATTTATCGTATTGCCACGACGACCGATAACTTTACCGACGTCTTCTTGAGCAACACGAATTTCAATGCGAGCTTTTTCTTGGTCAGAGGAAGAAGATACGACGACCTCTTCCGGCTTAGAAACGAGATTTTTAATGATATATGCTACAAAATCTTCCATAAAAATACCTATATGTTGAAATGGTACAGAATAAAGACAAACTATCTCACAGGGGCGGTGTTTTGTGCAACCCACTCGAGATATTCTTGATTCCCATCGAGTATGGGAACCATTAAAATTTCGGGTACTTCATATTTGGACCGCGCGAGAATCTCCTCTTTAACTGCATTAAATAGAGCGGTCTGAGTTTTAAAAATAATTTTTGTTTCCTGGACCGTATCGACTTTATCATTCCAAGGGAAGATCGACTCGATCCAAGGGATAATGTTGGCGCAAGCTACAAGTTTTTTTTCGACGAGATAACGCGCTGTTTGACGCGCTTCGTCCAAACTTCCGCAGGTCCAATAAATTTGTACAAACTCACTTTCCATAAGTAATGTAAGCTACTTCGGGATTTCTAAAATCGATGATAGACCCTTTACCTGTTTGTATCTGCATTGCGAGTATATGATAATGCGTCAGTTCTTGTGCATATTTTTTTGGAGTGAGGCGGACGATGGGTCCATTTTTCAAAACGAGAACGATTTGGCGCGTTCCGGCACTCAAAGCCTCGCTTTGGGAGAGATCTATCCGCTCAACCCGGCCGGGATCAAAGCGCTCTAAAATTGCGCTTACAAAAGCTAGTTGCTTGGGATGCATTCTCTCTCCCCAAGGATTGGGTGGGGCGTGAGCGCCCAAATAGACTTGAGGAAGGTGGCGGGGTGGATGAAAAGGTAAATAGGGAAAGAGCGTCCCCTCTTCATCGATCGCCGTATTTGTGTAGTCGGCGAGATAGGCAATGGGCTGACGTATCTGATAGTCGACATAGAGGATGCCTGGCTTGATTTTCTTAATCAAAGCCTCCCGTATCATATGCGTTGCCATCAACCTCTCATGGGCTTCATCTAAGTTAAATCGACTAAAATTGACTGGATGATCATCGCTGAGCTCCAAAACCTCCGACAAATAACTTGTTTGCAAGGGGGCATATTGCGCAGCTGTTTGCACAACGGCGTAGATCACAGAGGTCTCGTTTGTGGTGTGCAAATGGTCGGTATAGCGATAGAAAAGATAAATTGCTGTTGCCCCACCTGAGAGACAAAAGGTAGAAAGAGCCACCGTAAAAAAGACTCTTTTCCAACTGTATTTTGGTCCGGGTTTTAAGAGCCTGCCAAACATCGAAAATGTCTATCCTGTTGTCGTTTTCTTTGAAGGGACAAAATGATGAGGCGGTCGAATAATTTTTCAGGTTCCACCCCTTCTCGTTTCCAAATTTTAGGAAAAAGACTCAATTGCTGTAGGCCGGGAATGGAATTCATCTCAAAAAACCAGAATTTCCCGTCGCCATCGAGCAAAAAGTCGACGCGCGCCATGCCGCTACATTCAACAGCACGATATGCTTTTTGTGCTAACTTCTTTCCCTCTTCAAGAATTTTAGGGTCGAGATCGGGCGCAAGTGTCGTCTGAACAGGATTGGCGCTGTATTTTTTTTCGTAATCGACAAAGGTCCCTTCAGCTAGCTTCTCACCAGGATTCGGAACCTCAACTCCAAAGGCGTGGGTGTTACCTATAACAGCAAATTCAAGCTCGCGACAGTTGAGTTTTCCCTCTTCAATCATCACCTTTGTATCGAAACGAAAAGCCTCCTCAACAGCAGCCTCAAGCCCTTCTTTGCTTTTAACGCAGCTAATTCCAACGCTCGACCCCAAGTGAACAGGTTTTACATAAACGGGAAAGGTGTCGATTTTTTCTAAGATCGTCGATTTTTCTTGGCTCCACTGGATGTGCCCAAAAGAGATATCTTTGGCAACAGGAACACCATGGGAGGCAACGAGTCGTTTTGAGAGTACTTTGTCCATCGAAATGGCAGCTGCGCGATAATCGGGTCCAGTATAGGGCTTACCGAGCATTTCAAAAAAACCTTGTAGTGTCCCATCCTCTCCATAGGTTCCATGGAGAATCGGCAAGAAAAGATCACACGCCTCTAGCTCTTTTATGACATCAAAAATGGGAGAAGAGCGTGGGGATTCGACAACAGGATTATTTTCGAGGATCTCTTTGGCCTCCTCGCCTGTTACCCAATTCCCCTGCTTATCGATACCGAAATAACGCACGTTGTAGAGTGTTTTGTCCAATGAACTGGAGACAAATCGGGCCGATTTCATCGAAATTTCGTGCTCGCAAGAGAGCCCTCCAAATACCACGCCAACTGTGAGTTTTTCTGGCGCCCCTATTGTATCATGGACATTGGTCACATCACCCGCACCAATTGTCATAAAGACATCATGGGGAAACAGAGAAACCGTATCAGACCATTTGGCGCAAGGGACGGTGGAAACAGCTCGAATCTCTTCAATGACCCTGTCTGCGGTAATTCCTTCAATTGCCTCTTCACCAGCTGGATAAATTTCGTCTATATAGACCTGGTCAGCCATCTCAAAGGCTCCCGCGAACGCTTTGAGGTGGTCTCGCGTGCGTGTATAGCGGTGGGGTTGAAAGAGGACAACAAGCCTGCGCTCTTCAACAGCAAACTTCACCCCTTTCAACGTGGTTGCGATCTCGGTGGGATGATGGGCATAGTCATCTAAAAACAAGACGCCCCCCTTTTCCCCTCGCGTTTGACAACGTCTTCCAATCCCTGGGAAAGCGATGAACGCATTTCGGATCTTCTCTTCTGCAACCCCAAGGCGCAAAGCGAGACCAAAAACAGCCGCTGCATTTAGTGCGTTGTGCTCACCTGGTAGCGCGAGCGCAACGTCTTTGTACACACGCCCCTCAAATGTGAGATCAAAATGACTTTTCCACCCCTCTTGCCTGTAGTTGGAAAGACGAAGGTCACAATTCTCTGAAAAACCGTAGGAAGTTCCCCTTCCCTGTCCAACATCTTCGTATGTAAAAAGGAGCTCGAGGTTTTGCACCTGACAAATAAATGTCTCAAATGCGCTCTTAAGCCGTTCAACTGTTTGAAAATGATCTAAATGTTCAGACTCGATATTGGTGATGATAGCCCCTTCTGGGTGGTAGTTTAAAAAACTCCCATCGCTCTCATCAGCTTCTGCAACGAAGAATTTCCCCTTTCCTACCCGTCCGTTCAACCCCTCAACCATTCCTCCAACAGCAAAGCTCGGATCGAGCTCCCCTTCTGTTAATACCGAGACTAAAAGTGCTGAGGTTGTCGTCTTTCCATGGGTTCCAGCAACAGCTAAAGTTCGATATCCTTTCATCAAATCAGCCAGAAGCTCTGATCTATGAATAACATTACAATTTAATGCCTTGGCCGCTTCAAGCTCGGGATTTCCCTCTTTGATTCCAGAACTAAAAACCACGGTATGCTCGGGAGAGATATGCTTGGCAGAGTGTTCATTTTGAACCACAGCTCCTTTTATCACGAGATTTTCAATGTTTGCAGATGAACACTTGTCGCTGCCCGAAACAGGAAGTTTTTTATCTAGCAAAATACGCGCGAGCGCGCTCATTCCGATGCCGCCAATGCCGATGAAGTGGTATTTTTTCTTATCCATTTGTGAGGACATCCTGAATCACATCCGAAAGATGCATGAGGTTACGTTTTTGTTTAAAATTTTGAATCTGCTTTTTTTTCTCTTCTAAAGGAAATGTTTTGATCAAGCCAGCCAATTTTTCTCCCGTAAGCTCACTCTCCAGATAAACCTTCCCTCCAGGATAGTGGCGGGCATTTTTTTCTTGGTGGTTGTCTGTTGCATAAGGGAAGGGAATTAGGAGTGCTGGGGTCTGCGTTTCTGTTAACTCAGCAATCGTCGATGCCCCTGCTCTGCAAATCGCCAAATCCGCAATCTCCATGGCAAGTTGTAGATTGGACTCAAAGGGCTTCACATATGAAGGAATCCCCTCATAATGCTTTTCAACGTTCTCACTATTTTTTCCGGTAAAGTGGAGCACCTGATAACCCGGTAAGTGAGGAAGCGCACTTAAAAAAAGTGTGTTTAAACGCAAAGCTCCTTGCGACCCACCGCAAACCAGTAGGGTTGGCTTACCCTTCTCAAGGCCGAAATACTCCCAAGGATCGAGCCTCTCTTGCACCGCTCGCAAAGGAAAATGGACAAGGCGCGCCCCCCCACTAACGTGGACTGGGAAGGTGAGCGCTGTGGTATGAGCAAAACGGGAAAAGAGGCGGTTTACCTTGCCAAGGGCTGCATTTTGTTCATGGAGAATAATGGGAAGCCCTTTTTGCTTCGCCGCTAAAAGAAGAGGCAGCGTGTAAAAACTTCCAAAACCGACGACAATATCGGGAGAAAAGGCGCGCAAAATTTTGCGACTCTCGCACACACCTTTAAAGATTTGGCGCCCACCTCGAAGCATTTGGATTGGCTTTGAGGGGGAGAAGGTAGCAGAGTGGATCTCTTCAAAGGCAAATTGGGAGCGGTCAAAAAAACGGTTTTCACTTAAGCCCCCAGCAACAAATAGGACCTCATGTTCACAAAGCGACTCCGCGACTGCCTGGGCGGGGAAAAGATGCCCCCCGGTTCCCCCTGCGCTCAAGATAATCCTCTTTTTTCTCATAACTCCCGATATTGAGTAGTATGGTTAGCCCAATGATGTTTGCAATTAACGATGTCCCCCCTTGGCTGAAAAAAGGAAGGTTGACCCCCTTACTCGGTAACAAGCCTGACACAACCCCAAGATTTAGAAATGCTTGCAGCGTGATCAAAAAGGTAATTGTCATCGCTAAATAGCATCCTAAAACTGTGGAGGTGCGCATAGCGATCGAAAATCCCCCAAAGCTAAGCAACATATACAGAGTAATCAAAAGCAGAATTCCTACAAACCCAAATTCTTCAGCATAGATCGCTGCGATGTAATCATTTTGTGCTTCGGGTAGATAGGTGAGTTTTTGCAAACTCGCTCCAGGCCCTCTTCCAAATAGCTTTCCTGATCCGGCTGCAATTTTTGCTTGATGGGGTTGATGCCCTTTTCCCTTGATATCGAGCTCGGGATGGAGATAGACCTGAATACGCCCCTGCACGTAAGGGAGCTGAAAGGCTGCAACGGTCCCAATACTTAGGAGAATCAAGACCGGCACCGCCCAATATTTGAACCGAATGCCACTGATAAAGAAAAGAGGGATAAGCGCTGCTCCAATTACTGCGGTTGTTCCATTATCAGGTTCGACCATGACCAAAAACATTGGAATGGCCAAAGTGGCCACAATTTTACAAAAAGTAAAAAAGGAGACCTGATGCTTGTAGCGCCTCACAATCCATTCGATATAGACCATAGGAACGAGGTATTTTACAAATTCGGAGGGTTGAATCGTAAAGCTTCCAATCCCCACCCAGCGATGAGCCCCATTGCGCACTTTACCAACTCCGGGGATAAAGACAAGAATCAGAAGGATTACAGCACACATAAGCAAATATGGGCTTAAGCGTAAAAGGTGAGTGTAACCAACCTTCCAGATCATGATCGCAACAAAAACACCTACAATCCCATAGATTATTTGTCGTAAAAAAGCTTGGTGGACGCTTTGATTAAGAGAACGATCTAAAATTTCTGCCGATGAGGTATTAAACACCATCATCAAGCCAAGGGCAAAGATCAAAATGACGCAGATGAGGATTAGAAGTCTCATCTGATACGTAAGCGGTCGCCTGGACGCAAACGGCGCGCCTTTTGTTCATCCAATCCGTTCAAACGAAGCAAATCGTCCAAGCGCAAGTTGTTGCGAGTGGCGATCAACCATGGATTGTCTCCATCTTTGACAGTGTAGTATTCCTCATTTACAGTTTGAGCCAGCGTTTTGGTTGCAGGCTTCGAATCGGAGAGAGGAACTTTTAAGACTTGTCCGATTTTGAGTTGGGAAGAAGCGAGACCGTTGGCTTCCATAATCGCAGAAACGGTGGTGTTATTCGCCGTTGCAATTTTATCGAGATAATCCCCCTTTTTCACAGTGACATCGACACAATTGGCACGCGCTTTCGGAGTTTCAATTACTTTATTTTCTTTGATCGGCTCGGGTGGCGTGTAGGCGAGTTCAATCTCTTCTATGAAAGAGACCGGCTCATCTTTTTTCGGTTGGACCAACGTTGGAACTGAGCTCACATATTGGTTCAGAAGATCCTCTTCAGGCGCTTGCTCCCTGATAACCGGTGCTTTGGCAAGTTGCGCCTGTCTTTTCGGTTGAACATCTGCCTTATCTGTGCGAATGGCGGTCGCAAACAGAACCATTAGCAAGGCTGAGTTAACTAATACAGCTATAATAATTGTATCTCTGCGGCTCATGAGGACTCCTTAAGTGCACAAACCATTTCCTTAAACCGATTTCCGCGGTGTTCGTAGTTCTTAAAATGATCATAACTCGAACACCCTGGTGAGAGCAACACTGTTTCTCCTTTTTTTGCAAATAGCACTGCCTTTCTCACTCCTTCTTCCAAATCGACTACCCTTTCCACCTCAATTTCACAAGAAAGTGCGCGCTCCATCCGCTCGGCAGCTTCTCCAAGCACAAGAATTTTTTTCACCTTCCCATGAAAAATGGGCAGCCAGGTTTCGTATGCCCCCCCTTTATCAACGCCACCTGCAATCAAAACGAGTGGAGTTGGGATTGCTTCGACCGCTTTAACAACAGCATCCACACTTGTCGCTTTACTGTCGTTGATAAATGTGATTTCGTTGAACCTTCGCACAAATTCGATGCGGTGTGGAGGTTTTTCAAATGTTGCCAAAGCTTTTTTAAGTACACTTTCATTAACTCCAGTAAAGGCGTAAGCTGCCGCAACATTTTCCAAATCATGCGGATAAAATCTATTATCTCTATAACTGAGAGGGGAAATCGTTTCAACATCAAAAAGCGAAAACTGTTTTGCGACATCTGGACTTACATAAAATGGTGCCCCCGGTTTCAAACACGAACGGAGGCGTAATTTAGCGTGTACATACGCATCAAACGTTTCATGACGATCGAGATGATTGGGCGTTAGGTTGAGCAAAACTCCCCCATCAAATAGAGGTCCTAACTCAATCGATTCAAGTTGAAAAGAGCTTAATTCGACGACAAAATATTCGGCATCTGCATCTACTTGCGAAATAAGAGGTATCCCCACATTCCCCGCGGCAACGGCTTTTTTTCCAGCCGTATTAAGAAGGTGGGCAGCAAAAAGTGTTGTGGTAGTTTTTCCATTCGATCCGGTGATCGCAAAAACTGTTTTCCCCTTGAGATGTTTCAACGCCAAATCAATTTCTGAAATGATCGGAATCCCTTTTCTTTTGACCGTTTCGACAAAAGGGTGGGAAAAGGGAATCCCCGGAGACTTCACTGCAATCTCAATGCCATCCAAGCAAATTTGATCTGAGGCAAGCGCATCGTCGTAGAGGGAGATTTTGTCCCCTCTTTTTTCACAAAAGACGCGTACTGCACGACCACTAACACCTAATCCAATGATTAAGATATGCATATTATTGAAATTTCAGGGTGGCGATTCCGACAATTGCGAATAAAAGACCGACAATCCAAAAGCGCAAGACAACCTTTGTTTCCGCCCACCCCTTATATTCGAAGTGGTGGTGGAGAGGAGCACATAAAAACAGACGCTTTTTATTGCGCAGTTTGTAACTACCCACTTGAAGCATAACAGATAGAGCCTCAATCACAAAAACTCCACCGATGATACAAAGAAGCAGCTCCCGTTTAAGTAAAACAGCCGAAACTCCCAGGATGGCACCAAGGGTAAGCGACCCGGTATCTCCCATAAAAACCTGAGCAGGCGGTCCATTATACCAAAGAAATCCAAGCGCAGCACCTGCAAGGGCTGCCAGGTAGATCGCAATCTCTCCACTCCCCTCGATATAGAGAATATGCAAATAACGGGAGAGATCGAGATTATTTGAAACAAAAGCAATTAAAGAAAAAGCACTTGCGGCCAACATAACCGTCCCCGTTGCTAACCCATCTAGCCCATCTGTGAGATTGACGGCGTTCGAAGAACCTGTAATCACGAGCGCGATAAAAAGAGCCATTAAGAGCAGCCCTAAGCCTGAAAATTCGATAATATGCTCCTTTAAAAAAGGGACATAAAGACGCGCGGCATACTCTTGAGTTGAGAGAATTGCCAACTCAGAGAGCTCGCTCACCTCCTCTTTCGCGTGAGGTGGAGGGAACCAGTTTTTTGTGTGGAGCGCTTCTGTCATTGGAGTCCAGAGCAAATAGAGGGCGATAAGAAAGGAGAAGAAGCACTGAATTAACAATTTCCCTTTTCCTGAGAGCCCCTTTTTATTCTTATAACGCAGCTTCAGGTAGTCATCGATCGAACCAAGCGTGCCAATCACAACTGTCGTAGCAAAAAGAATCAGAGTGAGCGGACTCTTCAGATCCATCCAAAGGAAAAGAGAGAGCAAAAGAGAGGCGAGAATCAAGATGCCGCCCATCGTCGGGGTGTCATTTTTATTCCGATGGAGCTGTCCGAGCAAAGGACAATCTTCGCTTCTAACCCTGTCTCCAATTTTCCATTCATAGAGTTTTTTGATGAAATGCTTCCCAAAAAAAATCGTAAACAAGAGGGAAGTGATTGCCGCAAGCGCCATCCGCGCAGAACAATAACCAAATACCGCCGGGGTTTTTATCCCGAGATAGTCGTGCAAAAATGAAAGAAGAATAAGGAGCATGTCTGTATTAAAGAGGATCGGTTAAAATATTTTCCAGAATTTGATCAAGAGCATACGCCCGCGCCCCTTTTAATAGAACCACATCTCCAGATTTAACATGTTCTACCAAAGAAGCTTCTAGATCTTTACGCGTTTCAAAGAGCAAAACAGGTTTCTTTTCTCTTTTCCAGATCTTGCGCATCGTTTCACAACGACTTCCCACACAAAGGAGTAAATCGGCATATTGGAGCGCCGTTTCGGCGACAAGAGCGTGCCCCCCTTCCGTGTACATGCCGAGTGCATCCATTTCACTTAAGACGGCGATCACCTTCCCACCAGATTCGGGCTTAGGAAGGCCCTCTAAGGCCGCTCTCATCGAGTCGGGATTGGCGTTATACGCATCGTTAATAAAAAGAACCCCCTGCTTCTCAATTTTTTCAAAGCGCATTGCTGGCAAGCAAATCAAATCAGCCGCCTCATAAATCTTAGACCACGGCACATCTAGTGTCCGCGCTAAAGCAACAGCGGCAAGAAAGTTGTGGTAATGCGCTTTTATGGGTAACGAAAGAGGAATTTCGATCGGATCTTCACCCTTCACTCGAATGCGGACTCCCTCACCTCTCACTTCTAGATGGTAATCCGCTGCAGTGGAGGTTGTAGAAAAGCTTTTTTTGGGACAAGATCCGGTCGACACCACCTCATCAAAATACTGGATATCGTGGTGCATAAGCCCAAGCTCCGTCTTTGGGTGGGAAAAAATCGACGCCTTTTCCCGGCTTATTCCCGTAAGCCCATCAGAAAAATTCACCGCGTGTTGAATAGCAACAGTGGTGAGAAGGGCAATATCTGGTGGGGCGATCCTAATTAGATTTGCTAAATCTCCCTTATGGGTCATTCCCATTTCCAACAGGAGATAATCCTCTGTTTCATCGGCCATTAGGATGCTTAAGGGAACGGTCGCTTGTGAATTGTAGCTAAGGGGGCTTGCAAAAACCTTAAAGCTTCCACGTAAAAGGGTTGCCGCAAACTCCTTGACCGTCGTTTTTCCAAGAGATCCTGTGATCGCAATCACTTTAGAATCCCGTTTTTCTAAACTTTTTCGCGCCAATTCCTGCAGCGCAACGAGGACATCTGGGACGTGCAACACCGGCAGACCAAACATCCCACCACGGTAATCCTCTCTAACAACTGCTCCTGCAGCTCCTTTAGCAGCAACCATTTCAAGAAAATCATGCCCATCTACGTGACTTCCCGGCAGAGCGAAAAATAGATCGCCTGCTTGCAGCAAGCGGCTATCGATTGCAACCCCACTTACGAGGGTTTGGTTGTTATGGTAAAGCTCTAAGTACTTAGCAAGAGCATTAAATGGAATTGGCTTCATAGTCTATTGGCGTCATCTTACCTATGTCTGCTGCAAATTTCAATTGTCTTTTATCGAAAAGATTGTTAGGCTGGACCTTATCTCAACAAGTACCTGAGATAGGTGTTTTCGAGAGATTTTGGTGTATGGTTGATGAAGTGACGAAAGTCACGGTCGCGGGTGAGGACATAGTTTTTCACTAGGACTCATCCTGAAAAGCATCTAAGACAGGTGTTTTTCGAGAGATTTTGGCGTGTGGTTGATGAAGTGACGAAAGTCACGGTCGCGGGTGAGGACATAGTTTTTCACTAGGACTCACCCGCGATCATCGACCACACGCCGAAAGATCCGAAAGACACATGGTGGCATCGCCAAGTGGTAAGGCAGAGGCCTGCAAAGCCTCCATCCCCAGTTCGAATCTGGGTGCCACCTTTTTTTTCTTTCTGGACTTTTCTAGTTGTTATATCTCATTTCAACTCCTATTGGAAATTTAGGTGATTTCTCTTTTCGGGCGGTGGAAACCATCCGAAATCTTGATTATTTGCTTTGCGAAGATACCCGTCGAACGCGCATTCTCCTTAACCATTACGAGTTAAAAGTCCCCTTACGTAGCTTTAATGCTCACAGTGAAGGGGGGAAGCTTGGAGGTGTCGTCGAGGATATTTTGGCAGGAAAAGTGGTCGGGCTGGTTTCTGATGCCGGAACACCTGGGATTTCAGATCCTGGGAGCCGACTGGTAGCAGCTTGTCGTAAAGAGGATGTTGAGGTCGTTGCAATCCCTGGAGCGTGCGCAGCAATCACAGCGCTCTCAGCGTCAGGATTGGATACGGCGCGCTTTCAATTCATCGGATTTCTCCCTCGAAAAAAGGGAAAAATCACCCGCCTATTTGAAGAAGCTTTAGCCTTCCCTGGAACATCGATTTTTTATGAATCCCCTTTTAGAATCGTCGCCTCTTTAAAAATTTTAGTTGAGCTTGAGCCAGAGCGTCGCTGTGTAGTGGCGCGCGAGCTCACCAAAAAGTTCGAGGAGTTTGCCAGCGGGACCGCCGCCGAGCTTCTTGAGCATTTCTCAGCCAAGACCCCTAAAGGAGAATTTGTCTTGATGGTCTCCCCCTCGACGTGATATCCTTCCCCTTCTGAATATTAATTTTTATGAGGTAACGATCCTATGTCTGAAGCTAAAGAAATTATCTTTGAGCAGGAAGCACGCGACAAGCTAGCTAAAGGAATCCAACAACTTGCGGACGCCGTGCGTTCAACTCTCGGTCCTAAAGGACGCAATGTGGGCCTCGAAAAAAGTTGGGGCGCGCCGACGATTACAAATGATGGAAACAGCATTGTTAAGGATATCGAGCTACCCGATCAGTATGAAAACATGGGCGTCGCTATGGCCCAAGAGGTTGCCTCTAAACTCAAAGACATTTGTGGAGATGGCACCACAACCGGAACCCTACTACTCGATGCCCTTGTCCAACATGGAATCAAGTATATCGCTGCTGGAACGAGCCCGATTAGCATTAAGCGCGGCATCGACAGGGCAACCGAAGCGATGATCAAAGAGCTTGAGAAAATGGCGATCCCAGTTAAAGGGAGAGACGACACAAAAAACATTGCAACCGTTTCAGCCTCAGGCAATGAAGAGATCGGGACATTCATCGCGGATGCCATCGAAAAAGTCGGTCAAGCTGGCGTCGTAACCATCGAAGAGGCAAAAGGGACCGAAACAGCAATCGAAATGGTCGAAGGAATGCAGTTCGACCGCGGCTATATCAGCGCCTATTTTGTTAAAAATCAAGAGAAGATGACCATCGAAATGGGGAATCCTTACCTTCTCCTCGTCGACAAAAAGATCGCTTCCATCCAAGAAATGCTCCCCGTTCTACAAGCTGTTGCCACAACTGGGCGTGAGCTTCTGATCATTTGTGAAGATTTGGAAGCCGATGTTCTTGCGACACTTGTTGTAAACAAAATGCGCGGCAGCCTAAACGTCACAGCTGTGAAAGCTCCAGGTTTTGGTGACCGTCGCAAAGCGATGCTCATGGACATTGCTGCTCTTACAGGGGGAACTCTTGTTTCCGAAGAGGCTGGAATCTACCTCAAAGACGTCACCGTCGATGTATTAGGCTCAGCTGAGCGAGTCATCATCACAAAAGAGACCACAACACTTGTTGGTGGCAAGGGTGATGCTGATGCGATTGACGCGCGCGTGTCTCAAATCGAATCTGAGCATTCTCAATCGACAAGTACCTACGACCAAGAAAAACTTCTAGAACGTAAAGCCAAGTTGAAAGGGGGCGTTGCTGTGATTCGCGTAGGCGCTGCAACAGAGCCTGAGCTGAAGCAGAAGAAGCAGATGTTTGAGGATAGCTTAAGTTCAACAAAAGCTGCTTTAGAAGAAGGTATCGTAGCTGGAGGTGGAATCGCTCTTCTACACGCAAGCCGAGTTATTGCTTCTCTCAAGCTCGAAGGTGATGAAGCCCTTGGTGCAGCTCTTGTAGCAAAAGCGTGTGAAGCTCCAACGCGTCAAATCGTGACAAATGCTGGCCACGACGGCTCAGTTATTTTAGCCGAGCTAAAAGGAAAGGATGACTCTATCGGATTTAATGCACGCACAGAAAAGGTAGAAAACCTGATCGAAGCGGGTGTGATAGATGCTGTTAAGGTTTCGAAGAACTGCTTGATCCACGCCGCTTCTGTCGCTGGGATAGTGTTGATTTCAGAAGCACTTATTGGCGATGCCCCAGAAGACGAAGAGGGCTAAACTAAAAGGGGGTGGAATGCTAGCGCATTCTACCCCCAACACCTAAATCCAAAAAGATCTAGGTAATCCCCCTGACTTTTGAAAGGGGAGCAAAGACCTGCATATCAAAATTAACTTTGGCCACCTTTTTGATTGAACTTCTCATCCCGCTGAGATGGGCGACGTGGCCTATCTTGTGGATTTGTAGGCTGCTGCTCATTCGTAGAGCTTGTATCCCAACGTTCCCCTGGGCGACGTTGTTGGTTATCCCTCTGCTGCTTATTGTGCTTTCTTTTAGGCATACTTTTTCTCCCTTAATCGGGTTTAATAAACCCTAATTAGTTCTATTTAATAACAAATGGATTATATTTTCAAAATATATTTAAAAATTTAATTTTTAGTAACTTAGGTTTAAAACAAACTTAATTCCAAATCAACGCAAGTGCTTATTATCAACAACTTAGGATTTAGAGACTGAAAAAAACAAATCTGATATAAATAAATTATGGAAACATTAAGACTTGTACACTTATCAGACCCTCATTTTTCACATATCACACTTAGTCTCAGTCAGTTCACTAATAAACGGTGGATAGGAAACATGAATCTCATGCTTTTTAGGAGACACGCCTACCAAATAGAGCACCTCCCCCACCTACCAGAGCTTTTTGATTCTCTAAATGTGGAGCATGTCTGTATCACAGGAGACTTCTCGTCGCTTTCGTTAGACTCTGAGTTTGCCGCTGGAAAGGACTTTGTCGACTCTTTCTCCCAGCCGGTCCACTATCTGCCGGGCAATCACGACAGTTATATTAAGGAGGTCGAGGAGACTCGCCGATTCTACGACTTTTTTCCATCAGAGGATCTTAAAAATAAGCGCGTTGAAAAAAAATTCCTTGGAAAGGGATGGTGGTGGGTTGGACTTGACTGCGCATGCGCCACTCCCCCTCTTTTTGCACTGGGACGATTTTATCAAGAGATGGAAGTGGAGCTAGAAAAGGTACTTAGCGAGATTCCAAAGGATGAGCGTGTGATCGTCGGGAATCACTTCCCTCTTTATCCAACCAACCGCAAGATGCACGACCTGCGAAGGGCTGTTGAACTTCAAGAGGTTTTGAAACGACACCCTCAAGTAAAACTCTATTTCCATGGACACGACCACAAATATTACATTAAAGATCGAAGAGATGAGGGGTTGCCGCTTGTGTTTAATAGTGGATCGGCCGCCCATCGGCCTGACGGAACGTTTTATCTTTTCGATTTACATGAAGAAGAATGTCTTGTTGAACGCCTTCTTTTCCGGGAGACAAAAGGGGTATTTTCTTGGGTAATCGACTGGCAAAAGAGATTTACGTATCAGCTTTAAGCATAACACTGGCCAGCTCTAAGCTAGAGGGAGAGCTCTTGAGAGCACCTTCCATTTTTTCAGGGCGCATATCAGGCATTTCTTTGAGCATACTTACCCACTCGGCCTTTTTTCCCGATTCGGAAGAAATAGAGAGGCCATCGACGGGTTTACTCTGAGAAATCCCCTCTTTTTTTTGAACCTGACTGGCCGATTTGGCTTTTTGGATCTCTGAAACTTCCATGCTCTTAGGTATACTTCAATGAAATCAGTTTGTCTAGATTAATGAATCCCCCCTTTTGGAGGAAAATTAGTACAACAGCAAAAGGAGCAACCCAACGGATAAGGAAAAACCAGACGGTAAATAGATAACCGAGCGTTGTCCCTTGTAAAAACTCCTCTTTTACAAGCCCTTTCTTTAGACGCCACCCGATATATAGGGCTGTGAAAAAGCCACCTAGTGGTAGGAGCCAGATTGAGACGAGATTATCGATTGTATTAAAGAAATTGGTCCCATACATGGGCAACCAATCCTTGAATAGATCTTGAGAGCCTGCCAAGGCGCTTGGAATTCCAACGATGAACGCAGCTAGGGTCGAGTAAAGGACAGCTTTTCTGCGACTCCACTGATGGAGATCGATTAAGTTCGCAACCACAACTTCTAACAGAGCCATAGAAGAGGTAAGGGCGGTAAAAACAAAGAGGGTAAAAAAGATAGTTGAGAGGACCATTGAGCCAGGAAGCGACTTAAAAAGAAGGGGAAGCGTTTCAAAAATCAACCCAGCGCCACCTTCTAGGGGAAGGTTAAAAGTAAAAATCACAGGGAAAATCGTTAGAACGGTGAGCATCGATACGAGTACGACCATCCCTCCAATAATCAATGCTGTTTTAGGAAGATCTTCAGAGCTTTTCAGATAGCTTCCATATGTGAGGATAATCCCTTGAGCCAAACTGAGGGTAAAAAATGAAAGGCCAAGCGCTTCAATAATCCCTGAAGGCTTAATCGTTTGTAGATGGGGCTGAAAGAGGAAGCTTACTGCCGCTCCAAATCCCTCGAGGGTAACCGAGTATGCGCAGAGTCCAACTAGCAAAACAAGCAGGGAGATCGTTAAGATGCGACTCCATAGCTCGATTCCCTTACGTACCCCCTGGTAAATCACGCCCATGGTCATAAGTAGAAAAATAGCGCTCCAAAATAGGGAGATGTCGCCCGAATGGGAGAGAGTTTTGAAGATACCAGAAATTTGCAGAGGGGTTTGTAATTCATACATTTGGTTGAGCGAGAGCATGAGATAATTTAACCCCCACCCCGCGACCACACAATAATAAGAAAGAATGAGGAATGAGGAAGCAACGGCAAACCATCCAACTGTTCGCCACGGGCTAGACTCTCCCGATAGCGAGGCAAAGACTCCAACTGCGCCTCGCTGCGCGCGCCGTCCCAAAATCAACTCACCGATGAAAAGGGGGATTCCCAAAAAGAGGGTGAAAAAGAGATAGAAAACGACAAATAGCCCTCCCCCATTATCTCCGGTCACATATGGGAATTTCCAAAGTGTCCCGAGCCCGATCGCCGATCCGAGCGCAGCTAAGATAAATCCAAGCCGTGAGGTCCAGTGTTCTCTCATTTATCTCCCTTTTTCCAGAGGGTAAAGGCTTGTAGTATTTCTTGTAAATTGAGCTCGGCAGGTGTTGGATAAATAAGATCGTAATCTGAGAGCAACTCTTTGCAATGTGTCGTTTCTAGTGCAACAACAAACGCTCCTGCAGCTTTTCCAGATGCAATACCAGCAGGGGCATCCTCCACCACAATACAATCGGCAGGGTCAAAACCGATATGGGCCGCTGCCGCAACGAAAATATCGGGAGCGGGTTTACCGAGGGCAACCTGTTCGGCGGAGAGATAGTTCTCAAAATAGTCTCTGAGCACGGTTGAAGAGATAAAAAGCTCTAGATTTTCTTTGGGGGTTGAAGAGGCGATAATATGAGGAATTTGCGCCTCCACAACGGCTTTTAAAAAGGTTTCCATGCCAGGCAAAAGGGAAATATTGCCGCGCGCGCATTTGCGGAAAAGCTCCTCTTTTCTCACTGCCCACGTTTGGTGCTTCTCTTTGGAAATATGAGGAAAGAGCTCTTGTAAAATGAGATCGTTACGCTTCCCAAACCCCTCCTTAAACTGGTCGTGGGTCATTTTCAGCTCAGGCTCCTCTTCCATCAACAAGACCCACGATTGCCAATGCAACTCACTGCTGTCGATCAAAACACCGTCGTTATCGAACAGGAATGCAACGTCCATTAACTTCTCTCCCATGTAAAAGGAATCACTTCGTCGATTGTATCGACACAATGCCTTACCATCATTAAACGATCAAACCCAACGGCCACCCCCGAACAGTCGGGAATCCCCTCCTCGAGCGCCTCCAAAAAGAGAGTGTCTATAGGATAGCTAGGTTTCCCAAGTGCAAGACGCTCCAGATTATTCCTTTCAAAACGCTTTCGATGCTCAACTGGATCGGTCAGCTCGTGATAGCCGTTAGCAAGCTCAATTCCTTTATAGAAAAATTCGAATCGCTCTGCATAACCATCTTTTACACAGGAAAGAGCGGCTTGCTCAGCAGGAAAGCGATAGATAATGGAGGCTTGAAGATTTGGCTCCACCTCAAGTGCAAAGAGGCGATCGCGCTCTTCAAGCGATTCGGGGAAAAAACCCACATAACGCAAAAAAGCTTGCCTGTATTCAAGCCTTTCAAATTCAGGAGTATCTGGTAAAAAAAGAGAGATAAAACTCGCTGTTTCTTCGATCATCTCCTCAAGAGAAAAAGCGTTTCTGTACCATTCAACCATGGTAAATTCGGGGTTGTGGCGCTCTCCCCTCTCATCGCTGCGAAAAACGTGCGCAATTTGATAAATATCCCCTATTCCCTCAGAAAGAAGGCGTTTCATTCCATATTCGGGCGAGGAGTGAAGATACGCTTTTTTCCCCAAACAGGTCGATTCAATGAGGTCGATATGGACATCGACAGAGGCCCGTTCACTTAGTATAGGAACATCAACCTCTAAAACGGCATTTGATGCAAAAAAACCGCGGGCACGCCTAAGCATTTTTCCGCGGTCTCTTAATAGAGCGAGTCTATTTGTTAACGCGAGAGACATACTCACCGGTGCGTGTATCGACTTTAACGACCTCTCCTTCCTCGATAAAGATCGGCACTTGAACCACAGCTCCTGTCGACATGGTCGCAGGCTTGAGCACACGTCCTGAAGCTGTGTCGCCACGCGCACCAGGATCCGTTTGGGTAATTGTCAACTCCATGAATGTAGGCGGTTCGATCGTAACCGGCTCACCCTTATAAAATACAAGAGCGTAGATCACATCATCAACAAGCCATTGCTTCACATCTTCAATTTTATCCATTGGGATAGTGATTTGCTCGAAGGTCTCATCGTGCATAAATGTCGCGCCCTCCCCATCGACGTAGAGAAGCCGCATAGTTGACTCTTCGATGTCAGCCAGCTCAAAAGTTTCTCCCGACCTAAACGTCTTTTCAACCACACGACCTGAACGCAAATGCCTGATACGAACTCGATTAAAAGCTTGCCCTTTCCCCGGCTTAACGAATTGATTTGTCACAATCGTGTAGGGCTGTCCATCGACCTCTATTTTAAGGCCGCTTCGAAATTCATTTGTACTAACTTGCCCCATAAAAGCACTCCTCACTCGAAATAAATCTCGGGATTATATATAGGATAGAAGATAGAAGCAAACATTTCAGATACGATGTGGCGTAACACTTATAAAGACTATCAATCCGACGACCCATGGGTCAAAGAGCAAGTAGAGACCGGCAAAGGGATTATCGGGTGCGAGATGCACGAGCTTAATGGCTGGGGCAATAACATCCATACCCACAAAAAGAAAAAAGAGGGGTGGCTTCGCACCTTTCTAAACCTGCTATTCAAAAAGGGCTAAAATAGATGGATTTTCATGAAGTAGACCCCCACGAGGCGCAGATCGCGCGCGACACACTCGAGCGGTATTCAGGCTCAGAGGTCGACCGTTTTGGCTCATACCTTCTGCTCACAAATTTCCACCGTTACATCCGCAATTTTGCCGAAAACTACCAAGTGCCGCTTATGGAAGGGTCGATGTTCACAGCAGCGCATGCCCCTGAGCTCGACATCAGCATCATCGACTTCAAATTAGGCTCAGCTGCTGCCGCCCTCATCGTCGATTTATGCTCTTTTCTACCAAAAGTAAAAGCTGCGCTTATGCTCGGCATGTGTGGAGGGCTTCGGCGCCACTACAAAGTTGGCGACTACTTTCTTCCCATTGCAGGAATTCGTGGTGATGGAACTTCTGACTTCTACTTCCCCCCTGAAGTGCCGGCTCTTGGAAATTTTCTTATGCAAAAAGCGGCTACCGAAGTACTCGACAAAGATCAATCCCCCTATCACATCGGCATCACCCACACGACCAACATCCGTTTTTGGGAATTCAATGAGGCGTTTAAGGAGAAGCTCGTCGAAACCAAAGCGCAAGCGATTGAAATGGAGTGTGCCACTCTCTTTACGGCAAGCTATCGCCGCAAATTGCCTCTTGGAGCGCTTCTTCTGATCTCCGATCTCCCTTTACAGCGAGATGGAATCAAAACAAAACAAAGTGCCAAAAAGATCTTTGACACCTACACAACAGACCACTTGGAAAAAGGAATTCAAACCATCAACGTGATGAAAGAGATGCTGAAGCACAAAGCGAAAGGTGCTTTCCGCGGCAAATCTGCCAAAACGGACATTTAAACAGCACCTATCACGCTAAAATGCGCTCGAGGATCGTGTCGATAGAGAAGCCAAACTCCTCACTCAACACCGCAGCAGGCGCAGAAGCCCCATAACTCTCCATACAGATTGAAATTCCCTTCAACCCGATAAACTTATGCCAGCCCAAGTCAACACCCGCCTCAATGCTCACGCGAATGCCAAGATCTCCATCTAAAATAGAATCCTTATATTCATCATTTTGCATCTCAAAGAGCTCCCAACATGGAACTGAGACAACACGCACATCTTTGCCACGCTTCTCAAGCTCTTCAGCGACATTCATCGCTATGTGTAGCTCAGAACCGGTCGCAAAAAGGGTGTAGTCGGGCTTGGCTCTCTCTTTTTTGACGATGTATGCGCCCCTCTCAACCCCTTCTTTATAGGGAACTTTAGTCCCTTCGAGAGTTGGAAGCGATTGGCGCGAAAGCAAAATTGCGCTTGGAGAAACATAGGCAAGGGCTGCCATCCACGACATTTTCACCTCATTCGCATCTGCAGGACGCATCACATGCAGATTTGGAATCGCACGGAGTGCTGCATAATGCTCGACCGGCTGGTGGGTAGGGCCATCTTCGCCCAAAAAGACCGAGTCATGGGTAAATTGGTAGATCACATGGAGCTTTGACATACAGGCAAGTCGGATCGCATTGCGCATGTAATCGGAGAAAGTCAAAAAGGTGCCGATATATGGGGTAATCATGCCAGTGTAGGCCATTCCATTCGCAATCGTTGCCATCCCAAATTCACGCACACCGTATTTGATGTTGCGCCCCTGGAAATTTCCGGGGGTGATGACGGAGAAATTTTTGAGCATCGTTAAATCAGAGCACGAGAGATCGGCAGAGCCGCCGTAAAGGTCGGGAAGATGGGTAGCAAGCTCATTGATAATGGTGTTTGAAGCTTTACGCCCAGCAACAGATGCACCGATTTCAATATCCCACAGAATTTGCTCGAGATTAATGGGGAGCTCTCTGCCCTCCATCAGCTCGAATTCTTTGTGAAGCTCAGGATTTGCCTTTGCCCACATGCGGAACATTTCATTCCATTCATCTTCCAACTTCTTCTCCGAGGGAAGCTTCTCTTCAAAATAGGTCTCAACAGCCTTTGGCACATAGAAAGGTTCGCCTGGAAGGCCAAGATTTTTCTTAGTCGCCTCCACCTCTTCGGGCCCAAGCGGCGCTCCGTGTGCTTTACTTGTCCCCGCCTTATTCGGCGACCCTTTTCCAATGACAGTATGGGCAATGATTAATACAGGACGCTTCTGGTTAGTGCGCGCAGCCGTAATCGTCTCATGCATCTGATCAAAGTCGTACCCATCCATCTCCAGAACATCCCACCCATAGGCACGAAATCTCGCCGCGGTATCTTCGTCCATGCTCTCAGAAAGAGGACCATCCAACGTAATCTTGTTTGCATCATAAATCACAATGAGGTTATCGAGGTGAAGGTGTCCTGCAAAAGAGGAAACTTCATGGTTAATCCCCTCCATCACATCGCCATCACCACAAAGACAAAAAACTTTGGAATCAAATAATGTGTGCTCTTTGGTGTTAAATTTTGCAGCGAGAATTTTTTCAGCAAGGGCCATTCCAACCGCGTTTCCTGTCCCCTGACCTAGTGGGCCAGTTGTCGCCTCAACTCCATCGGTATGACGAAACTCGGGATGACCAGGCGTTTTTGAGTGGAGCTTGCGAAAATCTTTGATATCATCGAGTGAAAGGTCGAATCCTGCTAAATGGAGGCACGAATAGAGCCACATCGAACCGTGGCCAGCTGATAAAACAAGACGATCGCGGTTGAGCCACTTGGAGTTTTTTGGATTGTGTTTTAGGGCTACTCCATAGAGATAGGCGCCGATTTCGGCGCAGCCGAGGGGAAGACCGGGGTGGCCGGAGTTTGCTTTTTGGACCGCATCCATCGAGAGCTCGCGAATGGCATTTGCCACTTTGCCCAAGATTTTCTTTTGTTCCTCATCTAATCCTTTGCCTTCCATCTTTCCGCCTATTTAACCGTAATAAAGAAGGCAGTGTAACGCGGTCATAGGAAAAATCTCAAGAGCTGGATTCTATAATCAGAAATTCCAGCTCACCCCTCCCTCACCAAGCAAGCGGGTACTACTGTATGAATCAAAACTTGCTTCTAAATTGAGAGTGAGATCAAGAGATCCAAACGATTGAACTCCCCGAAAACCGGTAAAAAAAGCGACCAGATTATAGTAGCCTGGCTGATCAAACTGGAGCGACTCTCCTAAAAGCTCTCCTTTAACACGAGAACCACTGAGTTGATATCTTCCGAGCACGCCTACATAAGGCTCCACACTCCAGCAACATTTTCTACATGTATTGCTATACGGAATAGCGATTTCCGAGCGTGTTGTGAGCATGGCAATCTGACGGTCTTTCACAGAAAAATTGGTTGCTGAGCCACTTTCTTGATAACCACCTGGGAAAAACCCTGCATAGCGAATGGTCAAACTCGCAATCGGTTGTAGGCAAAGGTTTGCAAACTGAGATGAGAGGGAGATCTCAGGAGAGACAAAAAAACCCTCAATATCAGCTTGCGCTCTCTCAACACCGCCTGGCGCCAAGTTATTCATCACAAAACGGTCGTTATCCCAATCGACATAGCCACCTGTAAGTGCAAGCCCGATATACGTATCGCAAAAACATGTTTCGTACGTTACCCCACCAACATAACTATTGATATAACCTTTTTGGGTATCTGCATCCACTGTGGCCTCACCGTGTGTAACTCCGACAAAGAGCCCGAGAGACCCTTTCGAAAGATTTCTATCATACCCAACGAGCCCTCCGACCTGCCAATTATCGTAGCCCAAATGAATATGGGAGGCACTTCGAGATCGATTGCTTCCGATTGCTTGAACCCATGGCCCACAACCGCAAGGCGTGCAGCACCCCAAACGATGGCGGAAAATGCCATCTAGGATTGTATCGGAAAGATCGGCAATGACGTCTGGCTGCAAAGCAAACCCAGTTGGATCGAGCACACCAATCGTACTCCCAGATAAGACAAAAGGAGCCTCGATCCCAAGGGCATTATAACCTAAGCTTGCTGCAGAAAGGGTGAGTGCCAAGTTAAGCCCTGTTTCAACGTTGAGATTCACTGTATCGCCAATCGTTTCGACAGGGCCCTGTATGTTGGAGCCACGAAGGAGTGCTAAAGTGGGGTTGGGTCCAATCATATGGATCGCATCGGATTGAGCCGATTGAACTGTACCGGAGTTGACCACAAGCACATCAGATCCAAGGGCGCCGATTCCATAGGAACCAACACCCGATACGGCAAGAAACCCGCTGTTGGTTATACTACCATTAGAACCTGAGCTCGAAATTCCATGTGCCGCTAGTCCCAAAGTCGAAATAAAACCACTATTTATCAGTCTTGTATCTGCAACCCCTACACTGGCCATACCGTGAGAGGCACCCCCAATTGAAAAAATATCTCCAATATTGGTTACGAGACTATTTTCTGCTGCTCCCTCTATTCGCATCCCTGAGGCGTCATCACCCGTTACTAGGATAGAACCGCTATTGGTAACAATGGAATTTGCTGAAGAGTCGATATAAATTCCATAGCCAATAATACCTGTAGTGATTATGGTTCCGCTGTTTAAAACCACACTATCATCTCCACTCGCTAGATAAATCCCCCAACCAAAAGTGCCAATATTCGAGATCAATCCACTGTTCGTAATCACCACATTATCTCCAACCATGCTAACAATTCCTCGAGCAAAGAAACCTGCAATGGAAATCGTACCGGTATTTAAAATTCTGGGAGATGCCCCCTGATCGTTATTCATTCCACTGCTACCATCACCTGTCAGGATGATCGTACCATTGTTTGTAATAATGGAATTATCTCCTCGGTCGTTGAAAATTCCGTGGGAAGCCGACCCTGTAGTCGAGATCGTTCCTCTGTTGGAGATAGTGGGATTTAATCTTTGATCGTTGAAAATTCCATGGGAACCAACACCTCCTACGGTGGAGACCGTACCATAGTTTTTAGCTGTTTGAAAATCCGCATCTAAAGTTATCGCTGGCAAAGCTGCAGTAGTAAGAGTACCTCCCCGCTCAATAAGTATTGAGTCACCAGCACTCAAAAGAGTGACCGGAGTCGTTGAAGAGTCTGTGCTCCTAATTGTATAACTTAACCCATAACCTAAAGTAGAAAGATTAATAATGGCTAGTACAATAAAAATCGGCTTCATCGAGTAAAATCCTAAAATAATTGTATATTTACTGCATATAAGACTCTGATCAAAAAGAACAGCAAAATTTTTCCACTTCTTGAGATTGAATCCCTCTTGTGTTATTTTCGACCTATGATTGCATCGCCTTTTGAAGGTCTTCGTGTTCAAAAGCTGAAGCCATGCGGGCAATTTCGTCTTTCTTTATCTTAAACTTAGCAGCCTCTTTGCGCCATGAAGCTGTAGCAGCTCCTACTTCTTTTATAATTTTTTTAGTTTGTAGATCATCAAGATCAAAATAATAGGCCACCTCGATCGCTAGATCAAGAGAGGCGCTAGGATCTACTAGGTCGATTGCAGTGGATAGAATCCTTGGTCTAATATCAGTCGGAGTAGGATTCAAATCGTATGCAGGAGAGAGGCGCCAACCGGACAGACCTATGTAAAGAAACGCATGATTGCGTAAATGATCATCCACATTGGAAATCAATACATTAAAAACAATGCGACGCCACAGCGACTCTAAGTCCTCTTTAGGGGACGCGCTTATTTTTCGGATCGCATCGGCAATCTCAAGATAGCTATGCATTTCATTGTCTTTTGCTTCTAATACGCTCATCGCAGACAGGAAAGGAACACGGATATCTTTTTTCCGATCAAATCTTCGTGAGACAAGAATTTGTTGACGGCCAGTGGACTCAATGCGCCACTCCGGCACTTTGATTCCCGCCTTACTTGCAAGCGTAAGAGCAACTGCTTCCCAGCCGATTGTATCTATTTCATCATCTTTTCGCGGGAATTTAGCGATGGCTAAATGTCCATCTTTGTCTTTTACAGAAGCCTTTGGCCTAGCTCCTCCCAAAGAAGAACCCGGCGCGAGTAATAATCGCAAATCTTCTTCAGTATCAGACTCTTGATATATTTTACTTGCAGCTCTGAGTAATTTACCCACCTCAATTAAAGGGGGAATATGATTTCGATCATAGGTGGTTAAAAAAGGGTCTTTTTCCTCTTTTTTAAAGCGCAGCGCACCCTGTCTGCCTTCATCGTCTACATTCAATAAAAAATCAATTTCCCTCAAGGAGCGCGCGACTCGCTTTTCACGTTCTGCTTTTTTTCTCTCAGACCTGCGCATAAGTAAGCGGCCCCAACGATCCGGTGCAGAATCGTCAATTGCCCCAAAGAGAGGTTTGTCTGGTGATGCATGAAAAGAACCTGCCAATAATTTTAAAGCAGGATCTAACGAAAATCGATTTGGATAATTCAACCACCCCCTGTCATATTCAAAAGACATGCTTTCACGTCCATGGCGATACCGACTCCAAAGCCGCCCAACTTTCATGGGGACACCTTCAAGATCTATATACACCAAAATGGCTTGTTCCATTTGTCAATCCAGCTCTTTTTCTTTTCGGGAAATGCGAATGCGTTTAGGTAAATTTTCAGCTTCCAATTCCAAACCCAATTCATCAACTGATGGATCGGCTAAATTCGCCAATCGATCAATCATTCCCAGAACAAAAATAATTTTAGCATAGGCCCCCAAAGAAACCCCCTCATCGCCTTTTTCAATCTTGCTAAGGGTTGCGCGACTAATCGACGCCCTGTCTGCGGCAAGTTGCATGGGTATTCGACGTCGCTTCCTAGCCTCACGAATGTCTTGACCTAGTTTTTTTAGAGCTCTTGTGGCAGGCAGAGGCGTGTTTTTAATGCTCATAATATTAGTCCTTATAATCGTTATAGTACAATATTAGAGACATTAATTAAAACAGCAAACTTAAGACCCTTAGCAGAGAAGGAGGTTCTGCCTTGAGCCATACCCCCCTCTTATCTTGAGATAGAATAGCCATCCTGCTATCCTCCCCCTTTTTATAACCTATGAAAAACTATGAATAGCCAAGAGATTCGCAGACGTTTCCTAAATTATTTTAAAGAAAAAGGGCACAGCCTTGTCCCCTCGTCCGCTGTCGTCCCCCATGATGACCCCACGTTACTCTTTATCAACGCGGGAATGAACCAGTTTAAAGATGTTTTTTTAGGCAAGAGCGTGCGTGACTACAGAACCGCCACTTCGTCGCAAAAATGCATCCGCGTCGGTGGAAAGCACAACGATCTGGAAAATGTGGGCCACACGAGCCGCCATTTGACATTCTTTGAAATGCTCGGGAATTTCTCGTTCGGAGACTACTTTAAAAAAGAGGCGATCGCCTTTGCGTGGGAGGTTTCGCTCAACGTCTTCGAATTCGATCCTAAAGATCTGTGGGCGACCGTCTTTCATGAAGATGAGGAGTCGTTTGAGCTATGGAAGCCGTATGTTCCAGAAGAGCGGATCGTGAGAATGGGCGCAGAGGACAACTTTTGGTCGATGGGTGACACCGGTCCGTGCGGCCCATGCTCCGAGCTCTATTTCGATCGTGGCCCTGAATTTGGCACGGCGCGCAATCCAGCTGAAGATATCGATGGAGAGCGCTTTATCGAGTTTTGGAACCTCGTCTTTATGGAATTTAACCGCGATGCGACAGGCGAAATGCATCCGTTGCCGAAAAAGTCGGTCGACACGGGCGCTGGGCTTGAAAGGATCGCCTCTCTCAAAATTGGGGCTGAAACACTCTTTGAAACCGATATTTTGCGCGCTTTAATCGCGAATATAGAAAAGATCTCCGGCAAAAAATACGACCCTAAATCAGATACAGCTCCTGCTTTTCGGGTGATCGCCGATCATTTGCGCTCACTTGCGTTTGCCATTGCAGATGGTGTGCAGCCGAGCAATATCGAGCGGGGTTATGTGCTGCGCAAGGTGTTGCGAAGAGCGGTGCGCTACGGCCGTCAGCTCGGTTTGGACAAACCATTTTTAAGCCAGATCCTCCCCGCTCTTATCGAGAAGATGGGAGAAGATTATCCCGAACTTGTGGCAGCACGTGAGCGGATCGAAGAAATCGTCACGCTTGAGGAAGAGGGCTTTTTGCGCACGTTGAAGCGGGGCGGCAACATGCTAAATCAAATCATTACAAAGGCAAACGAGTCTGGTCAAATCTCTGGCGATGACGCCTTTAAGTTAAAAGATACGTACGGCTTACCTCTTGAGGAGATTTTACTGCTAGCCAAAGATGCCCACCTCTCTGTCGATATCAACCGATTTGAAGATTTAGAACGGGAGGCGAAGGAGCGGTCGCGTGGAGCGCGCAAATCAACGGAGCAAATGGCTGAAGAGTCGTCTTTCGAAGGATATGTTGCCAAACACGGCCCGTGTGAATTTTTAGGCTATCAACAACTTACCTCAGAAGCTGTGGTGCTTGGGTTATTGAAAGAGGGGCAAGAGGTTGTGGCGCTCCATCCTGGCGAAGAAGGGGTTGTTTTGCTCGACCAAACGCCCTTTTATGCAGAGATGGGAGGGCAGGTCGGTGATCAGGGGCTAATCGTAACCGAGTCGACTAGATTTCAAGTGACCGACTGTCAAAGCCCTTACTCGGATGTCATTGCCCACCATGGAGTTCTTAAAGCAGGTAGTTTGCGTGTGGGCGATCGAGTGACCGTTTCCATCGATGCCGAGCGGCGCCAAAAAATTGCGAATAACCACACAGCGACCCACTTGCTCGACTGGGCCTTGGAAGAGGTATTGGGCTCCCATGTGCGCCAAGCAGGATCGGTTGTTGGGCCTGGACGTCTCCGTTTCGACTTCAGCCACCACAAAGGACTCTCAAAAGAAGAGCTCAATGAGATCGAAGATTTGGTGAACGAAAAAATCCGCGAAAACCGGCCTGTACATACGTATGAGCTTGCATTTAGCGAGGTGCAAAAGAAGCCCGATATCAAGCAGGTTTTCGGAGAGAAGTATGGCACGACAGTTCGCGTCATCGATATTGACTACTCCAAAGAGTTGTGTGGAGGAACACACACCTCACATGTTGGGAACATCGGCTATTTCCGCATCGCCAAAGAGAGTAGTATTGCAGCTGGAATCCGCCGCATTGAAGCGGTTACTGGTAAAGAGGCGGAGAAGCTTGTGCGAGATACAGATACATCGCTTGAAGGTGAGATTGCACGACTAAGCGATGAGCTAAAGGCAAGCGATAACGAGAATAACGCGCTGAAGAAGAAATTACTCGCTGTTGAAGTGGAAAATTTCTTGGAACACATCGAGCAAGTTGGATCTGTCCCATTTTTGGCCCATGAGGCGAGTGTCGAAGCGAAAGAACTGCGTGAATGTGCCGAGATTATTATGAATAAAACACCCTCTCTTGTGTTGCTCTTGATTGCAAAACAAGAAGGGAAATGTTCCTTTTTGATCCGCGTCTCAAAAGACCTCATTTTAAAAGGGGTGCATGCAGGTGAAATTCTGAAGGTTATCGCCCCCATTTTAGATGGAAAGGGAGGGGGCAAAGCCGATCAGGCACAAGGAGGGGGAACACAAGTTGAAAAAATACCTGAAGCAAAAGAAGCGGCCCGTCAATGCCTAATGCAAAAAGTTTCTTAAGCAACTCCAAACTCAAAGCGTTTAGCGGCCAGATTGAAACGGGCGCAAGCGTTATTGTCGAAGGACTTTGGGAAGCCCCCAAAGCGCTTTTAGCAACCCTTGCGCAAGAGGCATCTGGCAAGCATCTCGTCATTTTAACGAGCTCCACCAGGCTTTTTGATGACCTTCCTTATTTTTCTAATAAAACGGCCCTTGAATTTCCTGCATGGGAGTCGCTTCCTTCAGAAGAGATCCCTCCTAGCCCCGATATTGTGGGGGAACGCTACCGCATTTTAAGGGAGATCCAAGAGAGCGATTCCCCTCAAATTATTGTGACCAATTTGCAAGCGGTTCTACAAAAACTCCTCCCTCCAAATCGTCTTGAGAAGCTCCACCTCCTATTAAAAAAAGGGAGCGAGGTCCCCTTCGATCTTCTCCCCGACCACTTGGCCGAAATGGGGTATCACAGACATGCCGTGGCTGCAGATAAGGGGGAATTTGCCGTCCGAGGGGGCATTGTCGACCTCTTTCCTGTCAATTCACCCGACCCGTTTCGCATCGAATTTTTTGGCGATGAGATCTCGTCGATTCGGAAATACGATCCGATTAGCCAAACATCTGTCGACAAGGTCAATGAAATTGTGATCACCCCGGGCGAAGAGCTCGAATTGCTCGCCGAGGAAAATGAGCTTTCCACCCTTTTTGACTATTTAGGGCCTAACACAATCGTCATTTTTGATGAGATCCAACATCTCGAAGAAAAATACGTCTCATTCAAAAACATGGCCGGCGCAAAAACCCGCTTATTTGCCTCTCTCGATGCTATTCCAATCGATCAAAGACTCTATTTTACAGAAAATCCCCTTGAAGAGATTAGTACCGTTCAAATGGTTAAGCCCCCCGACACGATCTCTTTTGAGTGTTTTAACCAAGATCTGCAAGCCAATCGATGGCGTTCACCTTTTTTTGCGCTCGATGAGGATGACCCGCTTACCTACTTGACAGATTTCTCCAAAATTCACTGCCTCTACCAAAATGAATCGGAGAAAAAAGCGCTCCAAAAGAAGGTGGAGGAGGCCAAATTAGAAGCTGATTACGAAAAAGGGTACCTCTCCTCGGGATTTACGCTGACCGAACCTCTTTTTGCCCTCATTCCTGCAGCTGAATTCACCCATCGCTACAAAGTACGGCGTCAAAAACAGCGCACCCACTACCACACCCATCCGACCGAGATCCTTTCGCTCAATACGGGTGAGACCGTTGTCCACATGAATAACGGAATCGGCAGATACTTGGGCATTGAGAAGCGGACAAACCACTTAGGGGTAGAAACCGAGTATATGCTCGTCGAGTACGCGCAAGGGGGAAAACTCTTTGTGCCGATGGAAAATGCCAACCTCATTTCCAAGTACATCGGCTCTACCGAAACGGCTCCCGAATTACACACGCTGGGAAATTCGCGGTGGCAACGTTCACGCGAAAAGACCCAACAAGCGATTATCGGCTACGCTCAAGACTTGCTTAAACTCCAAGCTGAACGGGTGGTAAAGGGAGGCACAGCCTACCCATCAGATAGCGAATTGGTGGAGCAATTTGGCGAAGAATTCCCTTACGTAGAGACCCCTGATCAACTCCTTGCGATCGATAGCATCCGAACTGATATGCAAACGACCCAGTCGATGGACCGCCTCGTCTGCGGAGATGTTGGCTATGGAAAAACAGAGGTGGCGATGCGCGCTGCCTTCAAAGCGGTTGTCGATGGAGGGATGCAAGTTGCCGTTCTCGTTCCTACCACAATGCTTGCTCTGCAGCACTACGAAACATTTCGTGACAGGATGGCCAACTTCCCGATCAAAGTTGACCAGCTATCGCGCTTTCGCAAGCCCAAAGAGATCAAGCAAACGCTCGAAGAGGCTGGCCAAGGAAACATCGATATCTTGATCGGCACACACCGCATCGTCAGTAAAGACGTCCAGTTTAAAAACTTAGGACTCGTTATTATCGACGAAGAGCAACGGTTTGGAGTGCGGGCAAAAGAGCACCTCAAAAAGCTGCGTAGCGAGGTCGATTGCTTAACCCTCTCCGCAACACCCATTCCTCGCACCCTTTATATGTCACTTGTTGGCGCGCGCGACCTTTCGGTGATCAATACCCCTCCCGAAGATCGCCTCCCCATCCAATCGGTCGTCTGCACATCATCTGATGAGCTCATCAAAAACGCCCTTATGCGCGAACTTGCCCGCGATGGGCAAGCGTACGTCGTCCACAACCGCGTTGAAACGATCTACAAAATGGCAGACCAAATCCGCACGCTTGTTCCAGGTGCGCGCATCGTCGTCGGACACGGCCAAATGAGCGCGACAGAGCTCGACACCGTTTTCCACACCTTTAAATCGGGTAATGCCGACATTTTGGTCGCCACCTCCATCATCGAAAATGGGATCGACATTCCCAAAGCCAATACAATCTTGATCGATAGGTCTGATAGACTCGGGCTTGCTGACCTCTACCAAATGCGTGGGCGTGTTGGACGGTGGAACCGCAAAGCGTACTGCTACTTCATGGTTCCCACCACAAAAGAGCTCAGCGAGATCTCCCGCAAACGCCTTTCCGCCCTCACCCAAGGTGGTAACGGCATGAAAATCGCCATGCACGACCTCGAAATTCGGGGCGCGGGCAACATTTTAGGAACAGAGCAGTCAGGTCACGTCGCCGCGATCGGCTTCCAGCTCTACTGCAAGCTCCTTAAAAAGACGGTCGCTGCCCTCCAGAAAAAAGAGACTCCGAACTTCTACCACGAGGTGAAAATCGAGTTTCCGTTCGATGCGCGCCTCCCAGAAGATTATGTAAATGAAACATCCCTACGTATGGAAGTTTACCAACGCCTCGGCGATGCTGAAGATGAAGAAGAGGTAGATCTCATCATCGAAGAGGTGCGCGATCGTTTTGGTCCTCTGCCCGTTCAAGTCGACTGGCTCCGCTGCTTATCCCACCTTAGGATATTTGCTGCGCGCAACAGTTTTACCCTCCTGAAGTTAACAAAACTTGTTTTTATTGCCGAGCAATCGCACGGCAAAAAGAATAAGATCACCCATAAGATGGTGATCCGCATCCCTCAAACCCCTCTCGAGCTCAAAGATGTGCTACTCAATGCCCTCAAAGAGAACTTCCCTACAAAATAGGGCTTGCAATGCTATTGTCTATAATCTTCCATATGAGTAGTCTTTGTGGCTACATATGTTATTAGATGCTCTACAGTGCCGAAATACGGGAAGACCGCCCATCTGGTTGATGCGGCAAGCGGGTCGCTATTTGCCCGAGTACCGCGCCATGCGGCGAGGACGCTCCCTTCTGGAAATGTTCCACTGCCCCAAAACAATTGTCGAGGTGACCGAGCTTCCCCTTAACATCCTCAATGTAGACGCCGCGATTCTTTTCAGCGACATCCTCACCGTTTTCGACGGGATGCAGATCCGCTACGACTTTCAAGATCAAGTCGGCCCTGTCGTCTTTGATTCGGCAGATGCGATTCAGATGCGTAAACCTGAGGAAGCCTATTCCCATGTGATTCAAGGGATTGAGACACTAAAAAAACGGCTTGAAGTTCCGTTGCTTGGGTTTGCAGGCGCCCCCTTCACAATCGCAAGCTATCTAATCGAAGGGAAATCGAGCCGCGATCTCAAAAAAACAAAGCAATGGCTCTACCGCGAACCGGAAAGTTTTTCCAAACTTCTCGACCAAATCACAGAGGCCACCATCGCCTATTTGAAATGTCAGATTGCAGCTGGTGTCGATGCGGTGCAGCTCTTTGATTCGTGGGCAAACTCTCTTGGCATCTGGGAATTTCGCGAGTACTGCTTGAAGCCGATGGGCAAAATTCTAAAGGCGCTCGACATTCCAGTGATCCTATTTTGCAGAGGCTCATCGCTCTTTGCTGAAGAGCTTGCCACCTTAAATCCAGCGGCGATTAGCATCGATTGGAGTGGTGATCTGCCCACGATACGCAAATCCATCCCCAAAACGATCGCTGTACAAGGGAACCTCGATCCAATGCTCCTCTATGGCTCGCAACCGCAAATCGCAGCTGCGGCCGATCGTTTGTTGGATGGAATGCGCGGCGATCCGGGTTATATCTTTAACCTGGGACACGGTCTTTTGCCCGATATTCCTGTAGAAAACGTCAAATTTTTGGTCGATTATGTCCGCCTTCGATCTGAGCAAGTTTAACCAACCAGCTCCCCGCTACACCTCCTACCCAACAGCTCCTGAATGGGGAGATTTGGCGCCCGAAACCTACAACCAAAAACTTCTAGAGCTCGAAGATGTCCCCCTCTCGCTCTACTTTCACATCCCCTTTTGCAAAACGATGTGCCTCTACTGTGGCTGCTCGGTCGTTTTAAACCGGAAACCTGAGAATGAAGAGCGCTACGTCGACTATCTGATGAAAGAGATCGATTTGGTTACCGCCCTTACCGGCAAAAGACGCGTTGTCCAGCTCCATTTTGGGGGCGGCACCCCAACCAAACTCTCGATTCCCCTCTTTGCCAGACTCTTTGAAAAGATTCGCACCTCGTTCGATATTGATTTTTCGCAGGAGATCGCCATCGAGATCGATCCTCGCACGGCAAACTTTGAAAAACTCAATTTCTTGCGCAAAATCGGCTTTAACCGGGTCAGTTTTGGCGTCCAGGACACGAATTGGAAAGTTCAGGAGGCTGTGAAGCGTCGGCAAAGCTTGGAAATGACCATCGAAACGTACGAAATGGCTCGCCAGATTGGTTTCGAAGGGGTTAATGTCGACTTGATTTATGGCCTCCCCCACCAAACGGTCGAAACATTTCATAAAACGGTTTCCGATATTCTCGAAATGCGCCCCGATCGGATAGCCCTCTTTTCCTACGCCAAAGTGCCATGGCTTAAAAAACACCAACTCGCCATCAAAGATGAGACTCTCCCCTCAACCGAGGAGAAGTTCGAGATTTACGCCGATGCGCGCAAACGTTTTGTCGAAGCGGGGTATTTGGCGATCGGAATGGACCACTTTGCGCTCGAGACCGATGAGATGGCCAAATGCTTCCGCAACCGCACTCTTGGCAGAAATTTTCAAGGGTACACGGCGCAGCTTGCAGACGAAATGCTCGGCTTTGGGGTGACAGCGATTGGATGTGCTCGCCACACGTACGTACAAAACATCAAAGATCTCCCCTCCTACTACGCCGCGCTTGATATAGATCAGCTTCCCGTCCACCGCGGCAAAGTTTCGACCGATGAGGACATCTTGCGCAAGTGGGTGATCCACACGCTGATGGCAACCTTTGAGCTCGATAAAAAGGAGTTTGAGAAGCGATATGGCGAGCCTTTTGATACCCACTTTGCAGATATACTCGACAAGCTTTCCCAGCTAGAGGTGGAGGGGCTTGTTCTCAACACCCCAGATAAAATTGTGGCAACGGAGCTTGGCGAATTGCTTATCCGGGTTGTTGCGACAACCTTTGACGCCTATATCGAACACGGACACAAAAAATTTTCTCAAACCGTTTAATCTCTATTAACTAACCAAGTTAATGCTTCTTTCTGACTTGGATGCGCAAGAGAGCCTACAGCATAAAGAGGCCTCGAATTCAACTTATTTATGATCGAGTAATTAAGAGCAGAAAAACGTATAGAAGTTTTGGATTTTGGATGCGTTTCCATAAACATATGAAGGCTTCGCAATCTATTGCCGTGTCCACTTTTAACTTTGATCGGAATAATCTGCTCATCTTTCTGAACAAGGTAATCAATTTCTGCCGAACTATTTTTTGCTTTTCTTTTCCAAAAGTAGAGCTCAGCTTTATTGTATGGACTTGCATAACATATCAATTCTTGTCCAATAAATCCCTCGGCTATTTCTCCTCGGTTTTCAAATCCTTTAAGAGGGCGTAAAAACCAATCGGAGATATCTGATCCCAATATTGCTTGGCAAAGACCTATGACCCTGATTGCTACCTAAACTTGTTGTTATAGTGCCCTACCAAATCCAAATGGAGGATAGTATGGAGCTTTATGCAACTGTAGTTTACGTGGTTAGTTCAGAACTGCTGAAAATCCTTGGCGTACAAGACGACCCTCAT
>JAJFLY010000033.1 GCA_021772455.1 Chlamydiota bacterium | reverse complement strand
TTGAGTGTCGTCTTGTACGCCAAGGATTTTCAGCAGTTCAGAACTAACCACGTAAACTACAGTTGCATAAAGCTCCATACTATCCTCCATTTTGATTTGGTAGAGCACTATAACAACAAGTTTAGGTAGCAATCAGGGTCTTAGAAAATACTCTCTATAAAAAAAAACCCAAAAAAATAATTTTTTGGGTTTTTTTTTATTGGGTCGAATGTCTACTTAGGAGAAATCAAAGACGAGCTCTTCTTCCTCTTCGCGGTCGAGGTACTGCTTAACGCGGTGGTGCGTCTCAAAGCCAGTTCCACCTGGAATCATATGCCCCATAATAACGTTCTCTTTGAAGCCCATTAAGTAGTCGGTCTTCCCTGCACACGCTGCATCTGTTAACACTCTTGTGGTGTCTTGGAACGAAGCCGCAGAGATGAAGGAGAGCGTCCCTAAGGAAGCTTTGGTAATTCCGAGGAGGACAGGTGAGGCCTGAGCCGGCTTTCCACCCTCATCCACAGTTCGCATATTTTCTTCGTAGAACTGCTTTTTATGGACCTCTTCTCCGTACAGCATTGTGGTATCACCGGGATCGATGACGCGCACTTTCTGCAACATCTGACGGACGATAATTTCAATGTGTTTATCGTTAATGTCTACCCCTTGGAGGCGGTAAACTTCTTGTACTTCGTTCACGAGGTATTTTTGGAGTTCGCGTACACCACAAATTTCCAAGATCTCGTGAGGAACGACAAGTCCATCGGTAAGCTGCTGCCCTTTTAAGACACTATCACCACGTTGGATGATCATGTGCTTTGTCAGAGGGATGAGGTGCTCCTCTTCCATACCTGTCGTCTCATCGCAAACAACGACGATGCGCTTGTTTTTCTGAACACCACGGAAATCAACAACTCCGTCGATTTTCGCAATTTCAGCAGCATCTTTCGGTTTGCGCGCTTCAACAAGTTCAGCCACACGAGGTAGTCCACCTGTAATATCCTTTGTACGGATCGCGCCACGAGGAAGACGTGCGAGGAGCATTCCAGGCTCAACGTGCTCCTTCTCGGATACGGAGAGGACTGCACCAGATGGAATAGCGTAGGTTCCAACAAGCTCTTTAAACTCATCATCGGCATAAATAGCAATTTGCGGATGTAACTCGCCACGGTGCTGCTTCACAATCAATTCGACAAGGCCAGTCTGCTTATTGGTTTCCTTTTCAGTTGAGATCCCCTCGACAAGATCGTCATATTTGACGTATCCAGGGCGGTCACAAATAATCGGAATGTTGTGCAGCTCAACCTCAGCGATTTTTTGCCCCTTCTTCACACGTACACCATCTTCAACAAGGACTTTGGCTCCAAGCTCAAGTGGGAAGGTTTGCAGCGACTCAATCGACTTTGTACCAAGTAGCTTTTTATACTCTGCTAAAGAGAGTCCTTCGTCTCGGACAACGTGAAGCGCTCCATTCTTGTTCAAAACAAGCCAATTGCCTTCTTGATCTTGCACAGTACGCAAATCTAAATAGACGGCAATCCCCTCTTCTTCAACAATAATTTCAGGACTGAACGATGCAGCCGCAATCCCCCCTAAGTGGAATGTTCTCATCGTTAACTGTGTTCCAGGTTCCCCAATCGACTGAGCCGCAATAATTCCAACAGCTTCACCCATTCCAACGGAGCGTCCATTTGCCAAGTTCATGCCGTAACATTTGGCGCAAACCCCACGACGGCTTTCACATGTTAACGCAGAACGGATCCGGATAGATTCGATACCAGAATCGTCAATCGCTTCAGCCTGGAGCGCATTCAAAATATCGCCCGCTTTAGCAAGAAGTTTGGTCTTATCACCAGGTTGACATACATCATCTGCAACAGTACGGCCGTAGATGCGGTCTTTTAGAGGAAGTAATTCCTCCTGCCCTTGTCTAATCGCAGCAACCTCAATTGCATTGAGTGTTCCACAATCAAAGTCTGTCACAATGACATCTTGTGCAACATCGACCAATCGTCTTGTTAGGTAACCCGAATCGGCAGTTTTTAACGCTGTATCTGCAAGACCTTTACGCGCACCGTGTGAGGAAATAGAGTACTCAATGACTGTCAATCCCTCTCTAAAGTTAGAGGTAATTGGGGATTCAATAATCTCCCCTGTCGGTTTCGCCATCAATCCACGAAGAGCACCAAGCTGCTTAAGCTGAGACTTGTTACCCCGTGCCCCTGAGTCGATCATCAAATAGAGTGGGTTATGCCTGGAATCTTCAACCTTACTAACTTCCGCAAAAAGAGCATCGGATAGTTGGTCAGAAACTTCGGTCCAAATACTAATAATCTTAGACCCACGCTCTCCATCAGTAATGATTCCATCCTGATACTGTTTACGCACAATCTCAACTTTCTTATGAGCATCATCAATGACCTGCGCCTTCGATTCAGGAATGCGCACATCGGTGATCCCCATAGAGATCGCAGCTTTTGTTGCTTGGGTAAAACCAAGATCCTTAAGATCGTCCAAAAACTTCACTGTCGCCTCGAGCCCAACTTTCTTGTAACACTCAAGGATCAGCTCACTCATCCTTTTACTTGGCATGCTATAGTTTTGGAAGCCAAGCTCTTTTGGGACAATCGTGTTGAAAAGGACGCGCCCTGGAGTTGTTTCGATGATAGCCCCTTCCAAACGAACCTTGATCTTTTCGTGAATATGTAATCCACGTCCAGATCGATCGCGTCTAGCGCTTTTATTCCCACGCTCATCAAAAGCAAATTGGTTGTCTGCTGCAGAAAGTGCAAAGAGAACTTCGTTTTGTGTGGCAAAAATTTTCGTTTTCTTAGGGAAGTAGATCGGGTCTGCCATGATATAGTAGAGACCCAAAGTCATATCTTTCGAAGGAATCGCAACCGGTTTTCCTGAAGAAGGAAGGAAGATATTATCAGGCGCCATCATCAAAATCTTTGTCTCCAACTGCGCCTCCACAGAAAGGGGGACATGGACAGCCATTTGGTCACCATCAAAGTCGGCGTTGAAGGCTCCGCAGACAAGAGGATGGATCCGAATCGCTTTTCCTTCGATGAGGACCGGCTCAAAAGCTTGAATTCCAAGTCTGTGCAGAGTCGGCGCACGGTTGAGCATAACTGGATGCCCTTTAATGATCTCTTCAAGAACATCCCACACCTCGGGAGCTCCACGCTGAATCATTTTCTTTGCAGAACGTATCGTATAAACATACCCCATCTCTTTTAACCGCTTTACAATAAACGGTTCAAAAAGTTCGAGGGCCATGTCTTTCGGAAGTCCGCACTGGTTAAATTTCAATTCTGGACCGACGATAATAACAGATCGACCCGAATAATCAACACGCTTTCCAAGCAAGTTCTGACGGAAACGTCCACCTTTACCTTTAAGCATCTCAGAAAGAGATTTCAAGGGGCGGTTTCCGGCGCCCATTACGGGATGGCCATGACGCCCATTATCAAATAGGGCATCGACAGCTTCTTGCAACATACGCTTTTCGTTTCGAACGATGACATCGGGTGTCTTCAGACGCAAAATCGCTTTCAAACGGTTATTTCGGTTAATCACGCGTCGATAGAGATCGTTCAAATCAGAGGTCGCAAAACGGCCTCCATCGAGAGGAACGAGCGGACGTAAATCAGGAGGGATAACGGGAACGGATTGCATCACCATCCATTCAGGCTTGTTGATGGATGAAACAAATCCTTCAACAATCTTAAGGCGTTTTGCCAGCTTCATCCTAGCCTGTTGAGATTTAGTGCGACGGAGTTTTTCCTTAAGCTCTATTAGCAAAGCGGTGAGATCTTCTGTACGAAGGACATCAGCGACAGCCTCCCCACCCATTTTCGCTTCAAAAGAACCACGCCCCCATTTCTCAACAGCATCGCGGTATTCTGCATCATTCAAAAGTTGCTTGCGCTCCAGCTCAGTCTGGCCGGGATCAATTACAACATACTCTTCGTAATAAATAATGCGCTCGAGATCGGTCGAAGACATTCCTAAGACATTTCCAATGCGAGAGGGCATCGTCTTAAAAAACCAAATGTGTACGACAGGGACGGCCAACTCGATATGGGCCATTCTCTCTCGCCTAACCTTAGAAAGGGTCACCTCAACACCACAACGGTCGCAAACGATTCCCTTGTGTTTGATTTTCTTGTACTTCCCGCAAGCACATTCCCAATCTTTAGTAGGGCCAAAGATTTTTTCGCAAAAAAGACCGCCTTTTTCAGGCTTAAACGTACGGTAGTTGATAGTTTCAGGTTTTTTGATCTCACCACGAGACCATTTATCTCGAATCACGGCATCTGAAGCGATACCTATTTTCAGTTTATCAAACTGAGTCTCTCGAGGCTCTTCAAACATTCACACTCTCCACAATAGGGGTAGTCAAAAACTACCGAAGTTTATTCTTCTTCAACTGTTAAAGGACGGACATCTAATCCAAGTCCTTGCATTTCACTCATCAAGACATTGAAAGATTCAGGAGTTCCTGCATGCAGCAAATTTTCCCCTTTCACAATCGATTCATAGATTCGGGTCCTTCCAGAGACGTCATCCGACTTCACTGTTAGAATTTCCTGTAGAACGTGTGCCGCTCCATAAGCTTCAAGAGCCCACACTTCCATCTCTCCAAAACGCTGCCCCCCTCTTTGGGCTTTACCACCAAGAGGCTGTTGGGTAACAAGAGAATAAGGACCAATTGAGCGCGCATGAATCTTGTCAGCAACAAGGTGGCTCAATTTAAGCATATAAATATACCCGATCACTGCGCGGTTATCAAAACGGTCTCCAGTTTTCCCGTCATAGAGGAAAGATTTTCCATCATCAGGAAGGTTCTGCTCGCGCATCATTTCCCAAATACGTTCTTCAGGGAAGCCTTCAAAAACAGGACTTTTTACGTAAATTCCAGCCTTTTTAGCCGCAAACCCAAGGTGGGTTTCCAATACCTGCCCCATGTTCATCCGGGAAGGTACCCCAAGCGGGTTAAGAATAATCTCAATCGTGTCCCCGGTTGGAAGATAAGGCATATCCCCTACAGGTACGATCTTAGAGACAACCCCTTTGTTTCCGTGCCGACCAGCCATCTTATCACCGACTTGGAGCTTCCGCTTCGAAGTGATATAAACCTTAACCTGACGAATGACGCCTGGATCGAGGTCAGTATCGCCCTTGCGTAACTGCTCAAGCTCAGTTTTGTGTTGCATCGCAAGCTTCTGAAGCATCATTTCATAATCACGCAAGATCGAACGGAGAATATCGTAAATCTCAGTTTCCGGCATAATCAAGTCAATCAGCTCTTCATGTTCCAGCGTTTCAATCATATCTTGATTGAAGGCAACACCTTCAGGAATAACTTCTTCTGCTGTTCGACGATGAATAATTGGTGCTGGGGATTTTTCATCAAGTAGAAGTGCACCTAACTTTTCATGCCGTTCCATCACCACATTAAGTACTGTCTGTTTGTACTCTTTTTGCATATCCTTAAGATGGCTTGCTTCTTCAACAAGCTCATCATCAGTTTTTGATAGGCGATCTCGTCTGCTGAAAACCTTCACATCCATGACAACCCCTTCCGTCCCAGGAGGAACAGTCAAGGAAGCATCTTTAACATCAGCCGCTTTTTCACCGAAAATCGCTCTCAATAGCCGCTCTTCGGGAGCGAGTTCTGTCTCAGATTTTGGAGTGATTTTCCCCACAAGAATATCTCCGGCCTTTACCTCAGCTCCGATCCGGATAATCCCATCTTCCCCAAGATTGGCAAGAGCCTCCTCAGAGACATTTGGAATATCACGTGTGATTTCTTCCTTACCAAGCTTAGTATCACGAGCCGTCAGCTCAAACTCTTCGATATATACAGATGTATAAGCATCTTCACGTAAGAGTTTCTCTGAAATAATTATCGCATCTTCAAAGTTGTATCCAAACCAGGGCATAAACGCGACAAGCACGTTCTTTCCAAGCGCAACCTCTCCCTTTTGAGTAGCAGGGCCATCGGCGATGACATCTCCAGCAAGAATCTCATCACCAACGTTACAAAGAGGATATTGGTTGATCGAGGTCCCTGCATTTGAGCGCATGAATTTCTTCAGCTCATATACCTTTTTCTCAAGAGGATTAGCCTTAGGCGAGATGATGATCTGTAGACCATCAACATACTCAACTTTTCCGTCCTCTTCGGCAGTGACAACAGCACCTGAATCGCGCGCTGCTCTCGCTTCTAAGCCCGTTCCAACAATAGGAGCGTCGGTGATTAAGAGAGGGACAGCTTGACGTTGCATATTCGAGCCCATAAGCGCTCGGTTCGCATCGTCATGCTCTAAGAAGGGAATCAATCCCGTTACAATCGAAACAAGCTGCTTAGGAGAGACATCCATGTGTGTAACACGCTCGGTCTCAATCTCAAGCGAATCACCCCTGTAACGAGCCCAGCAAATTTGGCCAATGAACATGTTGTATTCATCTAGCTTCGCTGAGGCCTGAGCGATTACACATTGCTCTTCAACATCGGCTGTCATGTATTCGATTTCATCTGTGACAACTCCATCGCGGACAATCCGATACGGAGTTTCAATAAATCCGAATTCATTAATCTTCGCAAATGAAGAAAGAGAAGTAATCAGACCGATATTCGGACCTTCAGGTGTTTCAATCGGGCAAATTCTTCCGTAATGGCTCGCGTGGACATCTCGTACCTCAAATCCTGCCCGCTCACGGTTTAAACCACCCGGTCCAAGAGCTGAAAGGCGTCTTTTATGAGTCAGTTCAGCAACAGGGTTGGTCTGATCCATAAACTGAGAGAGCTGAGAACGACCAAAGAAGTCTTTGAGAACGCCGGCGAGTCCCTTTGCCGATACGATCTTACCTGGTGTCAAGGTATCAGATGAGAAATCAAATAGATTCATGCGCTCTCTGATGATTTTCTCCATCCGAGCCAATCCAACTCTACACTGATTCTGAATCAATTCCCCAACAGAACGGACACGTCTATTAGCAAGGTGATCAATATCGTCAACTTGAGCGTTTTGCTCACCACTTTTAAGACGAATCAGATACTTCAACGCTCCGATTACATCTTCTTTTGTGAGCGTAACTGTTGATAAAGACTCATCAGTGGTGTCAAAACCGAGCTTACGATTGAGCTTATAGCGGCCCACACGACCTAAGTTATAACGCTTTGGATCAAAGAATAAGCGCATGATCACAGAACGTGCATTTGAAAGAGTTGCCGGTTCACCTGGACGAATCTTACGATAAAAATCCTTCAAAGCAGATTCGTACGAATCGGTCGGGTCTTTGGCAAGCATCTTGATAATCGGATGATTCTCATCGGCATCGTCAGCAAGTTTAAGTGTATGGATTCCTGCATCAACAATACGCTTGAGCATGGCCGTACTGAGCTTTTCCCCTGCCTTTCCATAGACAAGGCCACTTTCAGTATCTGCAACATCATCCGCAAGAATTTTACCAACAAACTTAGCAAAATCGCTCTCGCTTTTTACGCGCGCTTGGCTAACGTTGAAAAACTCATCAATGATATCAGCGTCACTTGAAAATCCAAGCGCACGAATGAAGGTTGTCGCCAAGATTTTGCGTCGTCGTTTTTTACGATCGACATAAACATGGATTAGATCATTGATATCAAAAGCTGCTTCCAACCAACTTCCTCTATAAGGAATAACTCGAAAAGCTGAAAGAATCATCCCTTTAGAATGACGCTCTTGCTCGTAGTTGATACCAGGTGAGCGGTGTAGCTGGGAAACAATGACACGTTCAGCTCCATTGATGATGAACGTCCCTTTTTCAGTCATCACAGGAACTGTTCCCATGTAGACTTCTTCTTCCTTAATCCCTGTTTCGTCCGTCAAACGGAAACGAACCTTTAAGGTCACATTGTAGGTGATCCCTCGTCGGATACACTCTTCGGGAGAATACTTTGGAACGCCTAGATTGTAGGAAAGGTACTCTAAAATAGTCTTCTCATCATAGGATTTGATGGGAAAAATTTCATTGAAGACTTCCTGCAATCCGACATTTTCTCTATCTTCCCCAAACTTGTCTGCTTGCAAAAACTGATCATACGATTTGATTTGAATTTCGATCAGATTTGGAAGGTCGATAATCTCTTCCCTCTTAACGAAGCTGACCCGATCCGGCCGTCTTTTTAGCATATACTTGCTCCCTAGCTTTGTAACCTGCAGTTTGGGTTTATCACCCTAATAAACAAGAATATTTCTCGAATTTTTCTCTCAATTCACTTTAGAAAGGGCTTTAAGCCTTCCAGAAATAAAAAATCCAAAAACCTTCGAGAACTCTCCTTTGATTATCAGAGTAATACACCCAAAATTCAGGTAGGAAATTCTGATTGATCAGGACTCAAAACTTATGTTTAAATAAAAAAACTCCAAACAAAAATAGCCCGCACAAGCTTAAACGGATTCAAGCTTGTGCGGTATATAAAAAAAACGGTGTTAGACGCCTTTCATTGTACCTTTAGCACCAGCAGCTTCGATCTTTTTAAGGATCTCTTCTGCCTCAGCTTTAGGTGCGCTCTCTTTTAAAACTTTTGGAGCGCTTTCAGCAATCTCTTTCGCTTCTTTCAAACCGAGTCCGGTAATTTCGCGAACGAGTTTAATTACACCGATTTTCTTATCAGCAGGAACTTCAGTCAAAGTGACCTGGAAGTCTGTCGCTTCGTCAGCTTGTGCTGCGGCTTCAGGAGCAGCAGCAACTGCGATAGCAGCAGGAGCGGCAGCCGAAACATCCCACTCTTCTTCCAACATCTTCTTCAACTTAGCAAGATCTGTCACTTTAAGATCACTAAGTGTTTTGACAATTTCTTCTAAGCTATCTGTAGCCACTGGATTTACCTCTCATTAAAAAATTAAAATAATCTTAGTCTTTCTTGCTCTTCTCTTCCACGCAGTAGAGAATACTTGTAAGGGCAGCCTGCATGGCACCCACAGTTTGCGACATTGGCGCTTCGAAGAGACCAAGAAGCTGCGCACGTAGTTCAGGGAGACTTGGGAGTTTAGCTATCGCCTCAATTTCTTCAGCTGAGCAAAACTCTCCTTCAATCTGCCCACCTAAAACAGCGATTGATTTCTCATTGCTATCGCTGTATTTGACGGTACTCTTAGCAACCTGGGTCACATCATCTTGGGAAAAAATGATCCCAACATGTCCTCCAAGAGCTTTCACATCGAACTCAATGCCCGATTCTAAAGCAGCCTTGATAAAGACACGTTTACGAACCACTTCAAACTCGCCACCAGCTTCAGCAACATGATCGCGAAATTCGCGAGCTCGCGCTGCGGAAAAATCCTTATAGCTGGCAACAATAAACCCATTCGAACCGTCGATCTTTTCCTTAATCTCATCGAGGAGAAGTTGTTTTTCTGCTCTCATCTAAACCTCAATATTTATACAGATGGAATTTCACGAGGATCGATCTTAAGACCTGGACCCATCGTCGAGGAGATTGCGAATGAAACAAAGTACTGCCCCTTTGCAGATGCAGGCTTTGCTCGCCCAATCGCGACTAGGAGCGCATGAATATTTTCAAGAAGAGCATCTTTAGCAAAAGAAAGCTTTCCTATCCCATTATTGCACACTCCGTGGCGATCGAGTTTAAACTCAATCTTCCCTTTCATAATTTCATTAATTGCTGTTGTGACATCAGTCGTAACAGTTCCGCCCTTAGGTGTTGGCATAAGACCACGTGGACCTAATACCTTACCTAGCTTTCCGACCTCCCGCATCATGTCAGGGGTAGCGACCACGACATCGAAGTCTGTCCAACCACCCTTGACTTTTTCGAATAGCTCGTCACTTCCTGCATAAGCTGCACCGGCGTCAAGCGCCTCTTGCACCTTAGGGCCAGCTGCGAAAACGAGCACCCGAAGCGATTTACCTGTTCCATTCGGTAGGGAGACAGTTCCTCGCACTTGTTGATCAGATTTTTTAGGATCGACACCCATTTTAATGGCAATATCGACTGTCTGATCAAATTTAACGGAAGGGCACTTTTGTAAAATATCGACCGCTTCATCAAGTCGATACAGCTTATCTGGATCAACTTTAGAGGCAATCTCCCGAATACGTTTACTTTTGCGTGCCATTATTTTCCTTGTTTTTTTGCTACACTACTCTTGAATATCAATTCCCATGCTGTGGGCTGTACCCATCACCATGCGCTTTGCAGAATCTAGGGTTCGCACACCCATGTCTGGATATTTTTTCTTTGCGATTTCTTCAACCTGATCTAATGTAATCACTCCCACCTTATCGCGGTTAGGGGTGCCCGAGCCCTTTTCAAGACCCATGGTCTTTTTTATCATCTCTGCAACAGGAGGTTGCTTTGTGATAAAAGTAAAACTCTTGTCATGATAAACGGTAATCACAACTGGTAGGATATCACCCGCTTTATCTTGAGTTTTTGCGTTAAACTCTTTGCAAAATCCCATGATATTTACTCCTGCAGCACCCAATGCGGGGCCAATAGGAGGAGCTGGATTCGCTTTCCCAGCTGGAATTTGTAACTTGATAATTTTGACGACTTTTTTAGCCATGATGCTTGTCTTCCTTTTACTAATGGCGGATCATTATAAATAGATGGGGTATTTGATGATAGCTCTTTTTCACTATCAACCTTCTGTTTCAGCCCCGCATTCCTCAACTTGCCAAAATTCGAGATCATCGACGCGCGTATCACGCCCAAAAATGGAGACCATTACACTCAGACGCCCCTTTTCATGGAACACTTCAAGGACAGTCCCAATAAAGTTAACAAAGACACCATCGTTGATTTTGACGCGGTCACCAATTTCAAATTTATGTTTTTGTGTGACTCCTGCCTTCTTCGATTCTAGATCTTCTAAAATTTCATTTACTTCTCTATCTGTCAAAGAAGTTGGCTTATCACCACCCAGGAAATCGATAACGCCACTTGTCCCCTTGACGTATTGCCACGAGTCATCAGTTAAATTCATTTTTATCAGAACATAACCAGGCCAAATCCGTTTTTCACTGATCTTTTGCTCCCCTTTTTTGACCTCCATGACATTTTCTGTCGGAAGCAAAATCTCCTCGATGAGATCTAAAACACCGGCAGATTCACGAAATTCCTCAAGGGCTTTTTTTACTTTCTTCTCTTGGGAAGTAAAAACTTGGACGACGTACCACTTCTGCATGAATAAAATTTATCCTGTAAAAAATTTGACGAGTAAATTGATTCCTCCGAGAAACCCTTGGATAAATAGGTCAACAAAGTAGACAAACATTCCAAAAATAAAGGTACTGACGAGGACAATTTTGGTATAACTTCTAAGCTCATCTTTATTGGTCCATTCGACCTTTTTGAGCTCCTGTTTCACATCTCCAACGAAAGTCACGACCTTGCGACCCTGCGATTTCTTTGAAGACGATGAAGATCGGCTTTTATTTGAATCCATTTTTTGAACTACCTTCGTATTCGCTCGCTGCACTTTTGCCCTCACATGTTCAAGTTAAAAGAAGGCTCTCTTTATACTCGATCCAACCCAATTTACCAAGCGTCTCAATAAATCATTTTCCTGCCAGCACAACTGACAGATCATTCCTCATGGGACATCACTCCCTAAAGCAACATCGAGTGCGGAGGGATTCGAACCCCCGACCGGCGGCTTTGGAGACCGCTGCTCTACCGGACTGAGCTACACACCCATGGGCAACTAGCCCAAATGAACGAGGGGAGTATAAACTCCCCTCGTAACTTCTTACTCGATGATCTCGGAAATGGTTCCAGCACCAATCGTGCGGCCACCTTCACGAATCGCAAAGCGCATTCCCACTTCCATCGCAACGGGTGTGAGAAGCTCAGCTGTAATTTCAATATTATCACCAGGCATTACCATCTCGGTGCCAGCAGGAAGCTCAACACTTCCTGTTACATCAGTTGTACGGAGGTAGAACTGTGGACGGTATCCTGTAAAGAACGGCTTATGGCGACCACCTTCATCTTTAGTCAAGATGTAGACAGTTCCTTTAAATTTCTTGTGTGGTGTTACAGAGCCTGGAGCACATAGAACCATACCACGTTCGACATCATTCTTGTCGATACCACGCAGAAGAACCCCTACGTTTTCTCCAGCACGCGCTTCATTAAGAAGCTTATTGAACATCTCAAGACCTGTTGCAACAGCGTCGCGAGTCTCTCTAAGACCGACAATCTGCATCTTATCGTTAAGTTTGACAATTCCTCTTTCAACTCGGCCTGTCGCAACAGTTCCACGTCCAGAAATCGAGAAAACGTCCTCAACAGGCATCAAGAATGGCTTATCAACTTCACGCTCCGGAGTCGGGATATTGTCATCTACAGCGTTCATGAGCTCGATGATGCTCTCAACGTACTTAGGATCGCCTTCAAGTGCTTTTAACGCAGACCCTTTAATGATTGGAGTATCATTATACCCTTTTGCTTCAAGAAGCTCAGTAAGCTCCATTTCAACAAGCTCGATTAGTTCTTGATCACTCTCGCCGATCATGTCGCACTTGTTTAAGAAAACAACCATTCTTGGTACACCAACCTGGTGGGCCAAAAGAATGTGCTCTTTTGATTGAGGCATCGCACCATCTGTTGCCGCAACAACAAGGATCGCGCCATCCATTTGCGCCGCACCTGTAATCATGTTCTTAACGTAGTCCGCGTGTCCTGGGCAGTCTACGTGCGCATAGTGGCGGTTGCCTGTTTGGTATTCAACGTGGCTCGAGTTAATTGTAATCCCACGTGCCTTTTCTTCTGGAGTGTTATCGATCGAATTATAATCGCGAAAATCGGCACCACCAGCTTCAGCAAGCACCTTTGTGATGGCTGCAGTGAGCGTTGTTTTACCATGGTCGACATGACCAATTGTACCAATATTGACGTGTGGCTTGTCCCTTTCATATGTCTGCTTAGCCATCTATTGAATCCTCTTTAAAATAGTTTAAGTTTATCTTTTAATTCACCTTTGCCCAGAATAGGAATTGAACCTACGACCGCTTGCTTACCATGCAAGTGCTCTACCTCTGAGCTATCTGGGCACATGGGCACTCTTGAAAGCAGCATAGTCTACGTGATAAATCCAAAAAAAATCAACAGTTATCAACAAATTTAACGATGTCGGTAAACAATGCGTGCTTTAGAAAGGTCGTACGGGGACATTTCAACAGTGACTCTATCCCCGGTTAAGACGCGAATATTACGCATGCGCATTTTTCCACAGAGGTGTGCAATCACGGTCATCCCGTTCTCCAAAACAACGCGAAAATGCATATTAGGGAGAAGTTCTTCGACAGCGCCCTCGACTCTGATCATATCTTCTTTTGGCATTATCCTCTTATGGTATCCATCTTTGAGACAAAAGGAGATTAAACGATAAGTTTGCTATTATCGTCAACGATTCCTTTTATCATGCAAAAAATCCATTTACAATAAGTTTTTATTATCTTACGATTTACGTCTTCATTCGACAATTAGGACGCCGTTTTATGAACTGTTTGAAAAATGATCCTATCGGTGCCGGGCTGGGACTCTGCGGTTATGCAATCTACGCCACCACGAAGAAAATTACAGACACCATTAACAAGGATGCGAGACTAACCAAGCGCTTTATCAGAGATAACTGGAATAATCTCCTGGCTGGTATCCTCGCCTCGATAATCGTGCTTACTAGTAACGGAATTCTCTACGGTTTCCAAGCCGTTGCCCTCCCCCTTACAATCGGATTGGGAATTGGGAGCGGAGTTGGGGGAATCATCGGAGTCTTAACCAGCAAAATTTTCGACCCTGATCGAGATCATGATGGTAAAACCACAGCTTGGGACCTACTAAACAATAACCTCATTGAAAGACTCGATGCCAACGGCATGCGTCCAGTTATGCTTTCGATTTCGATCACCGTTTTGCTTGCAGCTTCTGTGATCTACCCTTATGCTCTGGGAGGCATATGCGGTTTTCTAGTAGGAAATCAAGTTGTGACAAAAATTGGACAGGGGCGCGATTTAGGACCAAATTCTAAAAACATAGAGATTCAGTTGCGAAATTTTAAATCTCAAGCGATTAAGATTCAGGAACAAATAATAAAATTACAAATAAAGATCGATGCCCTACAAAGAGCCGTCAGTCCTACACATCCGGACGATCCAAGCTAGTTTCTCTGCTTGCAAATCCCAAGAAGAGATTTATCAAATAATCATGGGATGGGCAAAGCAACTTCCTCCGTTTAACCCCAAATGGAAAATAGATGAGAATCTTGTTTCGGGTTGCCAAAGTATCATGTATTTGCACGGAGAGATGCGAGAGGGGAAAATCTACTTTGCCGCCGCCTCTGATGCGCTCATATCAGCGGGTTTAGCTGCTATTATGCTTGAAGCGTATAATGGACAAACCCCTGAAACGATCTTAAAAGTACCCCCATCCTTCCTTGAGGAGCTCGGCATCTCCACTTCACTCACCCCTGGGCGTGCGAATGGTCTAGCAAGTCTCTACCTTAAGATGAAGCAAGAAGCTCTTAGACTAATGCTGCCTGGCTAGCCTCTTCTCTGCGGATATCGAATTCGAGTTTCCACTTTCGCCCATCTTCAGCGACACACCAAAGCTCAAGCATCCCCAATTCGGTAACTTTTGCGGTTAGCTTCACAAGGACGGTATTCCCCCCTTCTCCGTTAGCTTGCAAAAGCGTTTCGATCGGGTGGAGCTCTTTCAACTCCCCCTGCTCGGAGGCCTTGCTGAAAAAGCGAAAAAGCGCCGTCTCCTCCAAAAGCAAAGAGAATTTTTCATCGGACAACATGAGCTCTGTTCCCTCTTCCATCCCCATGGGAACAACACAAATCGGCTTGATCTTTGCCGCAACCCCTGGAATAGCAGGAGCACTCCCTTCGATTCCAATATAATAGCTATGACTTGTCCCTGCGCGGACGCGAATCCCCTCCCCTTGTCGGGTCAAACCATAGTAAACCGCGCCTCGACTCACTGCAAAATCGTAATCGGGATTGGGAAGGATCTTGACCTCTTCGCCACTCCACTTAGAAAGAAGCGTTGCGAGACGCTTTTGAAAAGAAAACGCCTTGCACGTCCCTCCATTAAAGAGGACCGCTGTGGGAAGTGGGGAGCCAGACTCGCGTAAAAATCTAGCGAGTTGCGCTGTAATCCGTGGATCACGCGCATAGGGAAGACCAAGCTGTGCGATTCCTGATCTGGTCTCCTTTTGAACGGTTTCATCAAGCTCAACGATGGGAAAAAAGCCATCTACAAGTAAGTTTTCCACCTCTTCGCGCTCTAAAGTGATCGTCTCCGATCCGCCAATCAAACGACTCCCTTGTCCTTCAAGTGTGAGGTCAAAGGTCTCGGGGGGATTTTCGCCAAGAAGGACTTCTTTGGCTTTTCGCACAGCGTGTACAAGACCTGGATGTTCACGCCCTAATTTATTTTGAGCCAAATAGGCCAAGGTGAGATCAATATTGTCTCCCCCAAGCAGAAGATGGTCCCCAACAGCCTGCCGTTCTAAGTGGAGATTCCCATCTTTCTCCTCGACGGAGATGAGGCTAAAATCGGTCGTTCCTCCTCCAATATCGACGACTAAAATGGTGTCGCCAACATGTAAAATTTCACGCCAATCCCCTTCATGGCGGTTGAGCCACGCATAAAAAGCGGCTAAAGGTTCTTCTAATAAGATCACTTCTCCAAATCCAGCTGCTTCAGCTGCTTCCTGGACAAGCGCGCGTGCGCTTGGATCAAAGGAGGCAGGGACTGTGACCAGAGCCGACTCCTCGCCTGGAAAAACCGTTCTAAGATGCTTAAGAAGAGCGCTACACACTTCAATTGGGCTCATTTTGGGATCGCTAAGCGGGAGAATGGGAGCTCTTCTGTCAATCATGTCATGGCAAAGCCACGATTTTGCCGAAGCGATCACGCGGTCAGGAAGTTCAGCTCCCCTCTCACGTGCATACCACCCCAAAAAGGGCTCGCCTTCTAAAGGAAAACAGTAAAAGGAGGGAAGGGTAGGCTTTTCTCCCTCCATATCAGCCGTAATTTGCTGGAGGATCTGAAATTGTTCAATTCCATTTTCTCCTTTAAATGCGAGAGTACAATTGGTTGTCCCAAGATCAATTCCAATCATCGGATCTCCACCTCAGCCTGACAAACAACCGACCGGTCCCCTTGTTGGAGTTGCTTGGGAAGTGACTGCTTATGCGCTTTCCATCCCTTGTGGCGTAAAATTCCCTGGTAGGGGGGCTTCCCCTTCACTTTTCCTGTGATTTTGACCGCTGTGGGATCATACCCTTGTGGAATGGTAACTGTAGCCCCCTCTTCTTCATTAAAAAGAGGACGCAAAGTAACAAACTCCTCAACGGTATCGCGACATTTGGTGTGAATAGTGCGCACAGCAGCTCCAACTTGAGCGTCACTGTAGGAGGAGATATCTTCCTTCAAAAAATCGATGAGCCGCCCCTGTTTTTGCAAAAGACCTAAGAAACGTAGATGCTCCATGTTGGGTGCTTGCGGAGCCTCCTCTTCTTGCTTTTTGAATGCCTGAAAAAAGGCCTTACATGCACGTAATAAACTCATGCTCCTCCTCCTAAAGAAATAATTAAACCAAATCTACCAAGCAATTCGATGACAAAAACAAAAAAGGCGTAACACATGACAAAAACAAGGAGGGGTTTTCCACCTGGAACCTGGAAGTCGGAAAGAATCTCTTTGCGATATCGACCTACCCATACCATGAGTGCCGGGAAAAGGCCGTTGAGGATCGCATCACCAATCCCACCGGTTGTATCAAGGGCATTAAGAAATACCCGCTCCATGGTCAAAGCGAAAAAAAGCGTCGGAACAGCAACAAGCAGCCCCAAGGCAACTTGGCCCGCCCCTTTCTCTTTAATCTTCAATCCATCGGCCAAAAAGTCAAATAACCCAAGGGCAATCCCTAAAAAGGAGGTAACAAGGGCAAAAAAAGCAAAAAAATCGGCAAGCGCCCCGATCCACGCGCTTCCAACAGAAACTCCAAGAAACTCTGTGGCAGGTTTTCCCATTGCGAGCGCAGCCGCTAAGCCTTGGTCCCCGTCAAGCATAACCGTTCCGAGCACGAGCGCCTGCCAAATTACATAGACAAGAAGGGTAAGCGTTGTCCCTAAAATGATGGATAAGCGCAGAGCTCGACCATCCTGTTTGAGGTAAATCGTCAAACTTGGAACAATCGTTTGAAAGCTAAAAACTGTCAGCAACATCGGAACCGCGATCAGCGTATTACCCCAGTTACTTCGGCGCAGATATTCCCACCGTATGTGAGGAGCTCCAGTTCCAATTAGGAGCAAATACGCTGCAATCAGACCAAACACGAGAAAGGTGTTGACCCGACCAACAATTACATTACCAAGATAAATAATCGTTCCAAAGACAATCACGAATAAAACAATGGCCAATGTTTCTGACACCGCAATCCCAAAAAAGCGCTCCACTCCGGAGGCAAATAGCTCTCCCCCTCCTGCCGCGTAGGCAACAAGTGAGGCGTATCCGATAAATAGATAGAGAATCCAAGCAATGATTTTTCCAAATGGGCCAAGTAAGCGCGAAGCTAAGGTGATGATGTGCGCCCCCTCCTCCATCCACAGATTGGCCTCGGCAAGCAGTAGTGCCGTTGTCGTCATAAACGCCCAGCCAACAAGTAACATAAAGAGTGAAGGGATAAAACCAGAGACACCCGTTGCAACTGGGAGGGCGAGCATTCCCCCTCCGATACACGTACCAGCAATCAGAAGCGTCGCTCCTAATATACTCCCTTTTTTATTCAACATTGAAAAAACTCCTTAAAATAAGGAGTCCATACTACAGAGATTAGTACAAAAAGTAAATGCCGGTGGTTAAACTCTGAGTCCAAAAATGGGAGTTACGCCCTGGAAAACGTGGGTGGATTCCACCAGATCTCCTATCGATTTGGTCGCCCACAAGAAAAACTTTGGGCCAAAACATCCATTGATACCCAACTGTCAAAGATAAATTTCTCCAAACATTGTATGCTACATGCGCGTTGGCTTCGCTGACAATCTCAAATGTGTTATCCGAATGATGCCCTCTATTTGTGTCGTCCACAAAGACCCCTCCCTGACCTGCAATATCAACCTGTCTTACCATATTCCCAATTCCAAACTTTCCGTTGACCTGGACCGAAAAGCATCCCGTTCGGTATTCACCGATAACCCCAACAAGCCCAGAATAGAAATCGTTATCAGCCCGAAAGCTCTCATGTGAGGTGTTTAGCCCTCCGTCTAGATATGAAGTTGTCAAGTCAAAACTATCGGAAATGCGTGCGTAACGAAAGCCCCCGACTAAATCGACAGTTAAGCACCTGTAGTCCCACCCACTCCAGCGCGTGTAGAGATCGGCGACCCAAACATTGTTTGTCGCGTTAAAATCAATTTCCCCATTTGTGGCCACGCCAGGATAAGAAATCAGCTCTGCATCCTCTGTTCCTGCGTTGATATAAGGAATGGCAAGGATTGGAACACCTCCCGCATTTCCATCTATCGAATAGTTGATATGCTCTTTACCCAGAGCTACCCAACTCGCCCCAAATCCCAAACATGGGGTCAACCAAAACCCCGCATCAAAACGTCCTCCGGATTGAGGTGAGTTTCCCTCGTGGCCGTCCCCGAATAAAATAAAGGTGGTCGGAAACCCAAGCACCCCAGCCTCGGCTTGAACTATCCCAGTAGGACTTGTTGTAATAATAGCTGGATAATAGCGCTCTTTGCGCCAAACCAAGAGATATTCAGCATCTGCCCACCAACCGGGGAGCTGAAGGCGGCTGCAGCAGTTGGGAAGCGCCGCATGGGCAACACCTGAAAGGAATAGAAGCAGTAGAAGGGTTTTCTTCATAATAGACAAATGATGCTCTCCTCGCTCCCCCCTGTAATTTCTACAGAGTTGTCGCGACCAATTAATAGGTTATATTCAATACGGATACCAAATTCTCCAGGCAAATAAATGCCCGGCTCAATCGAAAAACACATACCAGGCAATATTTTACGGTTATCTGCCGTCTCCAAATTATCTAAATTTGCTCCTGCCCCATGGACACTTGCGTCGATATTATGCCCCGTGCGGTGAGTGAAAAATTCCCCATACCCCGCTCTTTCGATAGAGGCACGGCATACATCATCAACCTCAGCACCAAGCACCTTTTCTTTTTTTTCGAACCGTAAGCGCACAAAATTAATTGCTTCTAGCAACGCTCCCTTCACCACCTTAAAAACCTCCTCTTGCCTGGGAGTTGGTTGGGGTGCGGCAACCGCTACCCGTGTCAGATCAGCATAGATCCCTTGAGGGATATCTTTTTTGCACCACATATCGATTAAAATCAGATCACCATGGGTGATTTCGCGGGTGCCACGTTTCGTGGCCATATAGTGAGGAAGGGCCGAATTCCCATTCACCGAACACGTTGGCCCCTCTTCAGCGATGCAATTTTGGGCGGTGAATTCACTTACAATAAATTTTTGCACGTCATATTCGGTAATACGTTTCCCCGCTCGCAGCGAGTCTGTGATCAAATCCCATGCGCGAGAAAAAGTCGTTTCCAAAACAGCTGATGCTTCCAAATGAGATGCTATCTGCTCCTCATCCAAAACGCTCGTATAGTATTGTAAAATGTTATCTGAGCTTAAAACTTCGATATCAAAGCCGCGTACAACCTCGAGAGTCCCCCCATCGACAACAGAGATATTGGGGTTCGCGTTGTGCGGAGAATACTCCATCACAATCTTCTTGGCTCCTCCCAGAACCTCTTTTAACACATGCTCCAGTTCAATCCATGAAAGATAGAGATGCGTTGTTCCAGGAAGAGTATTTAGGCTTTCTGATTCGATGCGATGGACAATTTTTTGTGGGAGCCCTTCCTTAGGAATCCAGTAGAAAAAGCGGCGCGTTAGGACGAGATGGGGAGGAATCCCTAATAGGTCTTTTGCAAAACGGTTAGAGCCGTGGTTGTCATAGAGAAGCCACCCATCGACACCGTGTTCTTTAAGACGGCTCTGAATCTGTTCAACTTTATTTTGATCCATCGAGCCTACTATGGCAAATTCAATAACTTTTTTTCAAAAAGAATTAGTTTAAGAATTTAGGGTTTGAATCAGAATAGAAGCTGCGATCATCCGAATCACCAAGGAAGGCTCTTTCAAACGCTCTAACAAAAATGGAATTGTATCGCGATCTCCAATGCGTCCAAGCGACTCTAAGATCTTGATCTGAAGGTGGCGATCAGCATTTGGATAAACCGCAAGTAGATGAGGAATCGCCGTCGGATCGCGCCCCCAGGTTGCGAGCACGAGCGCTGCTTCCACTCGAATTTGTGAATCATTTTCATCCAAAAGAACCCGCACGTGGTCGATCGCAGTTTCATCCCCCTCTCCGAGAAGAGTTTCGGCTGCTAAACCTGTTACTCCCCACTGTTTTTGCTTGAGGAAGGTTTTAATCGCCTCTTGCGCTCCGGGATATTCCAAAATGGCGAGCAAATTTAAAAATTGTAGGCGAACAGTTTGGTTGACCACCTCAGGATAGTTCGGAATGGCCGGATTGTGGGTCACCGAACATTTGGTCAGGGTCTCAAAAAGCCCCCCTTCCACAACCATCCATTTCTCGTCGTTATTTCCAAGTAGGGTTTCGAGAACTTGACACGCCTGCGTGCACTCCTCACGCCTCCCGATTAGGGCGAGCGCTAAGTTGGCTTGAACATACGGATCTTTCGCTTTTTTCAGGTAGGTGCGCGCAAGCTCTACCCCATAGGGGCCTGCGGCAGCAAGGGCCGAAGCTGCAAAAGCTTGTACTTCTGGATTTTTATGAGCAAGCCAACGCCCAAATGCTTTTTCACCAAATTGTGGCTCAGCTAAAATCCACACCCATCCCGCCGTAACACCTACTTGGGGATCGCGCGCTTTTTGAGCGAGCTGCTTGATCTTTTCAGTTGGGGTAATTCGTAAAACACCAAGCCCTTTAAGCGCTGCAGCTTGAACATCAGGATGGGTGTCATCTACAAGGTTATGTAAGAGATCGACATCTTCTTTCTGCTCACAGTGGGTGATCGCTTCACACGCCAACTGACGCAAAGCAGCCCTCCTGCTGCCTGCCAACATTTCAAGCTCTGTGCGTGCGACCGATTCGCGAAAGTTGACAAGCGCTTTGATCGCCATTAACTTCTCTTTAGCGCCGATTTTAGGATCTCCCGCGCGTGCAATCAATTCGGGCATGAGATTTTCCATACGCAGCTTAGAGATGGCTTTGATCACTTCGAGGCGCACTTCCAAAACTGTCTCTTTTTGAAACATTTGCGTAAGTCTATCTTTAAGGGGCTGATCGCCATACATAGAAGCTAATTGGACGCAGACCGAGCGAATTTGTGCATTTGAATGTTGCAGGCCTTTTAGAAGAAACTCAACTGCAAACATATCCTGGGTCAAAGCTGCGCCGATAATGCTTATGAGCTGAGAAGAGAGACCGGGAGCCTTTTGCCCTTTGCGCAAAATCCCCCAACACATTTGCTCGAGCACCTCTTGCTCCATCGCCTTTTCAGGAAATCTGGCATGGAAAGTCTCGAAAAGGGCAACCATTTCGCTATCCAATCCAGCTGCACCTAAGCTCTTCATCCCAAGTTCATAGAGGCGTGGCTCATCGGGATAGTTGGAGAGTCCTTCTTTGGCTTCCTCCACAGCAGTTGCGGCATCGCCTACTAGCAAGTGGGCTTGAATCCGCTTAGAAGCGGCATCGGGCGATGCAAATACAGAAATAGGTAAAAGAAAAAGAACCCAAACTTTAAGCATGCTCTTTCATCAGAGGAAAAAGTTTTTTAAAAACATCAGAACCAGCATCTCGAATCAACTCGTAGAGCACTGTTTCACAGCTGCTAATCCGCACTCCACAATCGCGCAGCTCCCCCATCGCTGTTGAAAAATCGAAAAGCGAGCGGCTACTTACGGCATCATTGAGCACCACAACGTGTTTATTGGCAGCGAGTAGGTCTTTTGCCGTCTGCAAAACACAGATATGGGCTTCAATCCCCACCAAAATCCAAGTTTCTACTGCCATTTTTTCAACAGCATCGCGAATGACAGGATCGTGAAAGCCGGAAAAAGCTGTTTTAGAATAGGTCATCTGCCCTTCAGGAAGGCGATCGCTAATCGGTTGGACCGTTTGACCTAATTTTTCTGGCACCTGCTCCGTGACAACGATTGGCATCTGAAGAAGATGGGCCGCCTGTAGAGAGTAACAGATCTGCTCGAGAATTTCACACGAACGGTCGATGTGAGGGAAAAGGCGCTCTTGAACATCGACAATCCATAATCCACACGTATTTTTATCGATAAACGCCATATTATCCCATTGGTCCTAATCGATGCCCGCCCATTAGATGGAAGTGGAGATGATCGACCTCCTGTCCAGAGTTGGGGCCATTATTCACAGTTATACGATACCCATCCTCATCAAGCCCAAACTCTTTAGCCAACAGCTGCGCAATCCGAAAAATTTCACCCACAAGTAAAAAATCTTGATCAGCCAAAGCTTGCACATTGGGAACGGGTTTGCGGGGGATAATCAGAAGATGGACGGGCGCTTTTGGAAACTTGTCTTTGATCGCAACAATCTTGTCATCTTCATAAACCTTCTCTCCTGGCAGATCGCCGTCGATGATTTTCTCAAATAGTGTCTTCATAGGAAATCTTATTTAGTTTTAATACATGTCTCAAGGCCTCAATTGCATCTTCTCGGGTTTCCCACACGGAAGTGAAACGCCCTTTGTGACAAAAGACACCCCCCTCGATCCCTGAAGCCTCTTTCAATTCCTCTCCTAATAATCCAGCCCACTTTTCGGGAAGAGGAAGGCGCACCTGCATCCGATGCTCATAATCAGGAGGAATTCCCCTCAATTTCCAGTGTTCTGCAGCGGGCATAATCACAAAAAGAGCGGGATGTTTCACACCTCCTGATGCAAAAAAGCTCTCTAGCCAAGGAAGAGGACGCTCAAAGAAAAGACAGAGTTTGCCCCCCTCCATTGCCTCTTCAACAACCTCCCGACAAGAGAGATTATACCGGAAACGCTCAAGCGTGCGGCGCAAGTGACCAATAGCAAAATGGAGCGCTTGATAAAAAGCTAAATCGATTTCTTCATAGGAAGCGTTGTAATCAGATGAATTGAAATTAGCAATCACATGTGAGAAGGTGCACACCCCGATCTCCTGAGTTGATCTTCCATTATCATGTGCATCGATCCCAAGGATTAAGGCGTTGTTTAAATACTCAAACGTCTCAAGTGTGATGACCTTTTGATCTAGGAGGTGCTTTAAGATCATTCCCGCACTACTAAGATCTCCAGAATAAGAGACTTGGTGGTGGTCAAAGAGTTTTAAAGCGGGATCATAGACTCCCCCCACATCACACACATACTCACAAGCGGAAAGTTTCTCAGGATCACGCGTACGGAAGATCTTATCCGAATCAATCTGGTCAAATACAACAAGTAAGGCGCACGCTGTGACCTCATCAGCGTGAAAAGTCCCATCATGAATACCTGTAGAACGCGCTTGTTTCAAAAAAAACTCCTAAATTAACCCACCGATTTTAGCGAGAATGGATTAATATGCAAGAGGTGACTTTTCCTTTTAACTATTTTTTGGATAGCGTATTAGTGAGGTATGACGAGTTATCTCTACCCCGGACATTACGACCTTGTGACCCCCGATGGGAAAATCACACAAATTCAGCACGTCAATGAGACAACTGCGCTTGTAGATGTCGAAATTGAAGAGATCTCACCTGCCTTTGTAGGGTTTGATCTTCCAGATGAGCAGGTCGTCTTTAATTTCAAAAGCGTCCTTGCACAGGTGGGGTTAGATGGAGTGGGAGAGGAGGTTGTCTTTGATCGAAAAGCCCATAAGGCTTTTGTCAAGGTGACAATTTCAGCCATCGGTGCTCTAGCAAGAGAGATGCTTGTCAACTTAACAGAAGGGGCTTACATCGGAAAACTCTTTGCTGCCGATGAGAGGCGCCGCGTGCGTGACCCCGATTACCTTGGGCGCATGTTTGGCCGTTCCGACCGTGAAGGGCGTCACCTCCTCTCCCTGGGAGGGATGCAGGGAAGCGAGCGTCTCACTATCGACAAAGTTGACGGGCGCATCGTCGCCTTTCTTGCCCTGCGCGAGGGGCGTATGGAGTATGATCCTTCTGTGCGCGGTTTCCTCCCCACACTAGGACGCTCGCTCCACCACCAAATGCCCATACGCAATCTACTCCGTTTACATCAAAAATGGCGTCCAAATGTCCCCCGTACTGTCACGCCAGACGAAATTTTACTCGCCTGTTCACTCCCCCTGCATATCAGAACCGTTTTTGGGCGTGTCGTAGACTCGTTATTACCCAAAGGAATTAAGCACACCTCGGCCAACGTCCTGCAGCCCGACACATCCGCCTCAGGGGATATTTACGAGTTATTTGGAAATGCTTCGAAGGAAATTTATGACATTCCGCTCGAATTTTTTACTCTAGAGCCCCATCGCGAACACGTCTTTTTTGCCGATCGCGATCAACTCCAGGAATGTTTAGAAGAACCTAAGGCTATTTTCGACGCCTTTGAAACGGCTCCAGGGCCAAAAGAACACCGAACATCCGTCTTTCTTGTCAAAGGAAGTCAAATGCTCCGTTTGAAAAGCGATGATTGGATCATACGCAATCCCACTCAACAGTCGTTTCCAGGCGTTGCCCAACAAGTGCGCCAAGCGCTTATGGTCGATCGCTACATTGAGCAACAACCAAGCTACCCTTTCCTCAAAGCAATTGAGAGCGGATTGATCACCAGTCAAGGGGTCCTTTTCACCCGCTATTTCCCCTCGCCGCTCATGAAACGGATGCTCCTCTCCTATTATGTACAGTCCCTTTTGATGCGCATTTACTTTCAGATTCCCTCTAGATCGGAAGGGTACTATTTTTCTCAAGAAGACCGTGCGATGTTGCTTGATCTTGTCACTTTTGGCATTCCTATTTATTGGGCCGATGAATCGAGCGGACAAATTTTGGAGTATGTCCAAAGGCCTGGGAAAACGTCGGGAATGTTTGTTCCCTTAAAAAAAGTCGAAATCTTTAAACAGGCCACTTTTTTTGGAATCTACGGCTCGAATCTCGTGGAGGGAAATTTCGAGAAAGAGTTGAAAGACCTCTTACAGGGTGTTTTAGATCTAAAAGAACAGGTTGATCACCCACTTCTCAGCAAAGAGATCCCACTCGCTCTTGTGACAGGTGGAGGGCCAGGAGCCATGGAGATGGGAAATCGAATGGCCAAGGAGCTCGATATTCTCTCGTGCGCTAATATCGTCAATTTTCAAGCCAATGCCGACCAAGTTGTAAATGAACAACGTCAAAACCCCTACGTTGAAGCAAAAATGACCTACAGGCTCGACCAACTAGTCGAGAGACAAGCTGAGTTTTATCTCGATTTCCCTATTTTTGTGATGGGGGGGATCGGCACAGATTTCGAGTTTGCCTTAGAGGAGCTACGCCACAAAGTGGGTTCACGGAAATTCACCCCCATCTTACTTTTTGGCCCTCCTGACTATTGGAGAAGTAAAATTACCAATCGCTACCAGTGTAATCTCAATGCAGGGACGATCAAAGGCTCCGAGTGGGTGAGCAACAACTTTTTCTGCGTGCAGACAGGTAAGCAAGCCCTTCAGGTTTACAAAGACTATTTCACAGGAAAACTCGATATGGGACCCGACGCCCCAATCTTTAAAGATGGATTTGTGATTGTAAGTAATTAAAAACTGCGCTCTTTAAAAACCACGGCAGATCAGAGGGTGTGAGCAGATAGTTTGGTTCCAAGTTGCGCCAATAATTTTGCGCATAATGAGAGTGTCCTTCAAGAAAAGTCGTGAGCTCTTTCTCTGGGGGTGAGAACAAATTGATTTGATTCCACTCACTATTGTAGTTAAACCACCCCATATAGGCCATCCGCACTTCGAGTGGGAGCTCTTCATAGGAAAGTGTTTGCAAATTGGAGACATCTAAATTTTCCAACCCTTTAATCAGGTCCTGATACCCCTCTGGAGCGTTTTTCCAAAGCCTGGGATACCACTCGGTATTGGAATCGAGAAAAACCTGAAAGTTCACTTTTTCGATGGGGCGCGTTGCAACAAAGTCGCCGATCAGCCGCTTCCACGCATGGTAACGATAGAGAATATTTGGAGGAGCCACCACATACGTATCAGCAAACTCCGGAATCATATGGATGTCCCCCTTAGAGTGAAAATGGGGGAGGTAGGCCTCCGAAAGATCGACATGAGCGCGCATGAACTGCGGATTTTGCCACAAAAAGATCGAAAATTCCCGATTTGTCACCTGATAAAACGGCGTATCTTCTAGATGCTTTTGACTCAAACTTCTTTGCCAAAAAGTAATCCCCCACATGAGGAGGACAAAAAGAATGAAAAGAAGTAGGAAAGTCCACACAAATTTCGAACCCCGCTCCTGCACGAAATTCTTCTCATCGAGCTCAGGATCAGTAGCCATAATTAACCTTGACCGCGACATAATCAGAGCGCTGCCGTACAAACTGTCCCTCTTTGGAATACCCATTATGGTATTCGATAAAGATCCGAAACTTCTGTCCCACCCCCTGGAGCTTGCTCCACTCCACACCAAGTGCGTAGGTTTGGTCGATATCGTAGTCGTGCTCTTCCCAAGCGCGGAAGTGCATTGCCAAAAAAGGTTGAACATAGAGGCGGTTGAAACGGTCTTTGCCACCAAAAACACGAATCTCCGATCCCGCCTCAGCATAAAGCGGCTGCTCAGGAAACTCCCGATCGCGTGAATAGATATACCCCAATCCGCCATAGACACGAACAGCGTAACCAAACTGATAAGAGGCAAAAAAGTCGACCCCCTCATCGCTCAAGTTATAACGGTCAAAGTCAGGGTTGCAGAGAAGAAATTCATCTCCGAGGTGACACGAGAGGTGCCACCAGCGAAAACGGAACGACCAGCGATCAAACGCATAGGTTGCAAGGGCAGCTGCAAAAAAATCCGTATTTACCATGCACGCTTCGATATTGTCCAAGTCAAAAACCGAGAAAATTCCCGCCTGAATTCCCAAATCCATATCTCCCCGCCAATACAGAATGTCTTTCAAGCGGATAATGATAAAATCTCCACCGAAAGAAGCAGCGCCTACATGTTTGCCAACGACATTGTCGTTAAAGCGCAAAGAGGCAGCATTCATCACCTGGCGAGGGTCGGCAATCAACGGCTGAAAAAGTACGGTGTTTTGTGGAAGCCAAATGGCGCAGATACGCCGCTCGGGGGGCGGTGTGCACATCGATGCAAAAACAGCTGAGCTGCCGATTGTATGTGCCGATTGCGTGTCGATCTGACAGAGAAATTCTTCCAGACAGCAATTTACTGGCACAACACTTTGGACACACGGCACATCATAGATAAAACAGAGGATACTGCGCGCAAAAAGTTCATTGTAAGGGAGATTGAAAACATAAATCGTTTCATCATAGGCGATGACACGTACTTGGAATTCATAGTAGTGCATATCAACAAGAGCTTGGACATAGCCGGTCATGTACTCATCGCACATGTTGGCTACATGAGAGCTTGGAATATTATCGGCTCTTGTAATCGGCTTTCCATTTTCGCATTCATTTGCGAAGAGGGCTCCACTAAAAAAACAGGCCAAAAGGAGATAAGTACGCATACCCAGAAAATAGGACAACGCGCCATTTCGTTAAAGGGATTCCTTTACGACCTTCCTCCGTGATGCTAATACCTGTGAAATTCGATAAATTATACTCAGTAAATCTAATTGAGTTTTTTTATTACAGATTATAACATATTCGCACCTGAATTTCATTTAATTAACAGGATAGAAATTTTGCGTATAGGCATGTTTCCATTAGACAGTAAAGAGCAGGTACCCTTCCTTAACCTCGAGGTAGAGGAGGTTTTTAAGAGTTATTTGGCAGAAAATATATCCCTCCAAAAGAGAGCTCCATTGGCACCTTCATGCTTTTTTCCTTCTAGAATAGCGACTGTAGGAGTTGGCAAAGGGTACAGCGCTCAATCCATGGGCAAAAATGCTAATTAGGACCGTTAGAGTAATCACAGCGAGCATCTCTTTATGTTGATCGCCGCCTACCATGATCGTAAACATAAGAAGATAAAGAATGGATGCCATTCCCCTGGGACCGAACCACCCAATAAAAGCAACTGTGAATAGGCTCAGTTTACTGCCAATCAGGCTGATAAAGACGGGTATCATGCGAATAAATGTTAAGCTACAAAGAGCATAGACCAAAGCCCTCCATGTCCATAGTGGGGCAGAAAGTGGAATGAGGACAAGTCCAAACAGCAGAAAAACAAAAAGGGTAAACTGCAGCCCTTCTGTTTCCCCAAATTCGACAATTTCTCGCCGAATCGGCTTCACTTGCGGCCCAAGAAACACCCCTCCAAAAAATGCCGCAATAAACCCATTTCCAGTCAGCTTAGTTGACAGAGCATAGGCAAGGATCGCAATAGCTAGCGAGGATAGGCGAATAAAAGTATGATTGATCCACTGCTTTTTCCAAGATTTAAGAATGATCCATCCACCTAAAATTCCAACAAACGCTCCCACAATAGCCCCTACAAATATTTGAGCTAGAATAAATTGCACCCAATAGCCCACACCATAACCACTTGTTTCGCTCGCAGCTAAGACGGCAATACAGGCTAAAATTGGAGGAAGCGCAATCCCATCATTTAATCCACTCTCAACAGCAATCGCTTCTCGAGTGAGCGGTGGCACTTTCATGTTATTAATAACAGGTTGGCTTAAAGCTGCATCAGTAGGAGATAAAATCAGAGCCATAACAGCTAACACCCAAATATTCATAGATGGGAAAACGGCATAAGCAACAAGAATACCAAAGATCATTGTCAAAGGAAGACCAATAAATAGAAGGCGCATGGGGATTTTGTATTCCTTGAAAAAGGTGCGCAGATTGATCGTCGAAGCTTCGGTAAAAAGGAATAAAACTAATGTAATCTCAGCTAAAATTTTGACAAGTTCACTCTCAATCGAAAGGGCAAAAAAACCCAAAACTAAAGGACTTAAAACAATTCCAGCTGTCACAAAGATCATTGGAGCAGATATAGGAGAATGGGCGGCAAGCTTCGAAAAAATCCCGTAGCCAAACATCAAAAGAGCTGCGATTAAAATAGCCTGCTCCATCAGCTCCCTCCTTTTAAGCGTTGGTTGCGAATCTTGATCGACCTCGCCTGATAGAAGCCATATCTTTAAAAAAAATTCTAAGCAACTATTTATCCAAAATAACTCCCGCTCACAGCCTATTTATTAAAAGAATTTTCTGGTTGCATTTGCTCTTTCGCGTAAGGTATTGTTGCGAACCTCAATCCAAATATGGGGGGCAATAGCTCAGTTGGTTAGAGCAGCGGACTCATAACCCGTAGGTCGCCAGTTCAAGTCTGGCTTGCCCCATTTACTTAACTGGCTCATATCCAGTTATTTTCGTTCTGACATAGTACTTTCAATACACAACAAAGAGTATTATGTCAGAACTTTTGTCAGGATTCCAGGCTTTTCGCGGTATTCCGCGTCTAACGATTGCCATGAATATCCCAAATGAAGGTCGAACGGGTCTGATTTTGAATGACTTGTACGCAATTTTATGCTACAATTTTAGTCTGTGCCGAGAAGAAATATTATGAATAAGAAGAACCCAAAACGTATCGCAATCATTGGCAACCCAGGAAGCGGCAAGTCTACCCTTGCCACAAGATTGGGAGAATTACTCAATATCCCAGTTCATCATTTAGATACACACGTATTCGTAAATGGAAAAAAAACAGATCAACAGAAGGTTATTCAAATTCAAAGGAAGTTGATAGATCAGGAATCCTGGATTATCGAAGGGTGTTCGTTTTCGGCACTAGAAATGCGGTTTGAAAAGGCTGATACAGTGATTTTTCTTGATGTTTCAAGAATTCAGTGTATTTGGAGAGTGTTAAAAAGGTATTTTGTTTTCGACGAAAAGTTGGCAACTTCAGGATGTCTAAGAGGTGCCAATTGGACGCTTTTAAAATACATATGGAAGTTTGAAAAAGACAAGAAGCCAATAATATACGAAGTTAAAAATAAATATCCCAAATTGAATTTTCACGTTTTGAACAGCACAAAACAGGTAAATGAATTTTTTGATAATAGAGGTTATGATTTATGAAAAGAGTAATGGGAATATTTTTATTATTTTTATTATCCTTTTGTCAGCTGCAGGGATCACCTTCAACAACAGAGCCCATAGTAACTGCTGAAAAATACATAGAATACAAAAAAAGAAATGGTCACATTCAAAATTTCATACCACCAAAGATCGTCATTGTTTGCTACCAGCAAAGCACTTTAAAATACCTTTTGGAAAAAATGCCTGATATGGCGCCATCTGAATCTATACCTGAGCTTTACTTAATTGACGGTGGCCAAATTGGGGTCCTTGGCGGATGGGGAATGGGTGCGCCCGCACTTTCTGTTAAAATGGAACAATTGATCGCCCTTGGAGTAAAAAAGTTTATAGCCGTAGGTACAGCAGGTACACTTCTCGATCAACATCCCATAGGCAGTTTTATTATTGCTACAAAGGCTTTGGCTGAAGACGGTGTAGCACATCTGTATTTGAAAGGGGAATCATACGCGGAGGCAGATGCAGAGCTTTTTTCGCAGTGGAGTGCTTTTATCAAGCAACGCTCCTACCCTTCTTTTGAACAAGCCGCGGCATGGAGTTTCCCAGCATTATTTCGCGAAACCCCTGCAGATGTAAAACGAGTGACTGATCAAGGGTACGATGTTGTCGAAATGGAAGCCGCAACGCTGTATGCCATCGGTAAGGAAAAAGGGGTGCAAGCTTTGACACTGTTTGTGATCAGTGATTCAATAACATTTGTTGAATGGACTCCACATATTAAAGAAGCAGAAGTAAGAAATAATCTTCATAAATTGGCTGATTTGTCGATTGATTTTGGTAGAGAAAATATGAAGATGATGACCACGGGGAACACCGAACACGTAAAACCTTTTTTAGGGGAGAAGTAAGATGATTAAGATCAGCAAACAGACATTAACAGTAGAGTTAAAGAAACAGGTAGACGATGGGTTTAGTCGTCATGCAATTGAAATGGTTGGGCATGATGAAAAATTTGACCCTGTGGCTTTTGTAGCTGAAGATAACAGTCGCTTAGACCCTGATTGCTACCTAAACCTCGTCTAGGAACCGTTTGAGTGCGACAGATACAACTGCGGAGCTGAAGGCAAGGGTTCCTCCCTTGCCGAGGCGACGCAGGCAGTAGATGGCGTGCTCAAACGGTTCCTAGACGAGT
>JAJFLY010000032.1 GCA_021772455.1 Chlamydiota bacterium | reverse complement strand
TAAGGTGAGCGTATCCTCGAAGGTTTAACTATCAAATAAATCTTCAAAAAAAGGAGTACGCTCATGAAACAGGATGACATTTTTCCAGGGTTTGCAACAAGCCTAGAAGTGATTTTAAAGCAAGGAGCTCAAAAGCTTCTTCAGCAGAACCTATACATGTCGGATGCATATTCACTCTTTGTAATGCGAATTATAAATTTTATTTCAAAAATGAATAAATATAGCGATCTTTTAATCCCCCTTTTTGAATAATGAAGTTTTTTAACAGCGCTTCTCTTATAAAACCGTTTTTTTCTAAAACTCTTTGAGAACCAATATTAGTTGGGTCGACGTAAGCCTCTAGCCTTACGACATCTAGATCATCAAAACCGGCTTCAAGAGCAAGTTTTATGGCTTGTGTCGCATACCCTTTCCCCCAATATTTTTTGGCTAAAACATATCCCAATTCAGCTTTGCAACTATGCGCTCCTTTTCCTTTATCAAGAGTCATTGAACCAATCACTTTATCCCCCAGGCAAATCGCTTTGAACCAAGGATGCCCTGCAACAACATTTTCAAAAAAATGCTCTGCTTCGCTTCTGGAAGTATAACTATCCCACATCATGTATTGAGTCACTTCATCATCTGTTGCCCAATCCATAAAGTCATCAATATTTTCAGAAGTAAGTGTCCTCAATGACATTTTTTCTTCCTGTTTTTTTAATATTGGAGTGGAAACCTCATGAACTACCACTTCGGTGGATGTATTAAGAAACATATTTTTTCTCTCCATTTTTCTGTACTAATATTAACCCCAAATAAGTACTGAATGCACATAATGCTGTCAGTCCATACAATTTATATACGCTAATTGGTGTCCACCCAATAGCAAACATCCAATGCAGTAGCAGTAAAGACATCACCATTCCCATTCTGGAGTAAAAAGAAACATATTTAGTAATAATCATTCTATTTCTATGTTTTAGTTTGTTTTGAATCAATACACTGGCAGAAATTTGAACTAAATTGAAAAATCCGAAAGATAAAGCAAAAGAGATTAGAGCGAAAACAAATGTATTGGATCGACCTACTAAGCTATAGAAGAAGCCACCGATAATTGCTGCGCTCAATACAAACGCACTCGTACGGACACCGCTAAACTGGGTTATCCGAGAATATCCCCAAGAAATCGAGCTCATAGCAAGTGAATAAGTAATAAAAATAATAGACATTTCTTTTGACTCTATACTAAATTGCTCAACAAATAGAGGTTGCCAATAGCATCGAACCGCAAAACACTTTCCCATGGTTTAGGATCATAAGGATTAGTCTGAGGTCGAAACGTCTCATAATGCGTGACTCTTCCCGTCATGGGATCTCTTCGGAATACACTATGCGCTCCTTCAGCCCGAGTATCAGGCTTAAAACGATTTCTTCCTCCTTTCGAATATTTCTCGGTGTTTTTGTGCTTGATGCTAAACTTTTTTTGTAATTTGTGCAACTCGGTCAAAGCACACAATTTGACAGCTCTTCTTCCTAAAAATGGTGGCGCCCTGTCAATGCAACAGGACTTCGCAGGCAAAACAAGTCGATGATGTCTCCGCATCGCATTGGAATTTGTCGCTTTTACTCATTTTTCTTCATTCTCTGCACAACTTTCTGCCCATTGTCGAAATATTTGAAAAATTTTATTCAAATTACATGGTCCGCATGAAGCTTCAAACTTATTACCTCTTTTAAGACAAAAAAACCAGTTTAGATCATCTTGGTTTTCTTTAACTTCCTCAAAGAGAGCATTTTCTAAACAGGTGTCTTCAAGGTCTACCGTTACGTACCATCCAGGATTATCAACAGTTTCAATTGTGATTCCATATGCATGTTCCCAGTCACCATTGCATTGAGATTGATACCATTTTTGCAACCAAAATAAATCATCATTCATTGTGCTTTGTTTAATGTCATTGTTAATAATAGATTTAAAGACGCAGAAAACGTCTTCTAAATTAAATAACCCACCGTCGCCTTCAAATTTATTATTTTTAATAGTACAATAATACCAATCATTTTCGGTTTTTTCGACATCTGCTAGAGGTAATTCTTTTTCCGGAAAATTACTTCCTAGATCGACTGTCATTCCCCAACCAGGATTATCAATTGTAGTTAGAACCACTTTGGTTTCTTGGTTTTTTTCATAATTAGAATAAACCCAATTTTGCAACCATTGAATCATTTCATCCGTCGAATGCATTAGCGACCTCCCCATGGAAGCTCCTCTGGAAACGCTGGCCTAATCCCTCCAGGAGAATAAGGGTCATGTACATGGGGAGTATAGATACGTTCTTTAAGAGTCTTATTAAAATGGTAATGAGGTTCGATTGGATTATCAAATCTTAAGATGCTTTCCCATGGCTTTGGATCATAAGAATTAGTTTGTGGTCTAAAGGTTTCATAATGAGTAACTCTGCCAGTAACAGGATCCCTTCTAAATACTGAGTGAGCTCCTTCGGCTTGTGTATTTGGTTGTAACCAATTTTTGTTTCTTCCAGAATTCACGTTTTGAGGAGTTTTTACTTTTCCAGAAAAGAGATATTCTCGAGAGAGCTCTTGCGGAACAGGCAAGCGAGTTGCATTTTGAAATCTAGCTCCAGAATTTAGAACATTTTTCCCCACATTCCACGCACTTAAGAGTCCCCCTAGCGTTATTGCTTGTTCTCCAAATGCTCTACCCCTAGCTCGCATAGTGTCTAGTTGTGAGACATCACTTCCTAATCGCCTTGCTTCGTAGGTAAAGGGAAGAACTGACCGTTCAGCCCAATCCATACCTCGTGCTGAAACAGCAAGATCTTGATTTGATGAGAGTAACGAGCGCGGTTGCCATGTGTCTGTGGAAGAGAAATCTCTCATTCCAAACGATGAGGCCATATTATGGAAGTGGTACCCTGATCCTTCTAGCATTCCCCACATAAAATGCTGAGCATTGCCCCATGCTTCACGCATGCTCCACAGTCCATAAAGATCAAAGTCTGTTAAGGGAGAATTTTTCAAGTAGGCATAAAGATTTGAACCGTTGTCAAATCCTTGTGGATCAGGTGTCATCCATCTACCAAGCTGAGGGCAATAATAACGCCTTCCAAAGAAAATGAGCCCTGTTTCCTCATCTATACGCTTACTTGCAAAGCGCCAGGGTGAGAGTGTGCCATTCGTTAATTCTTCTCCATAGGCACTATAGCGGTAGATTTCAACAGGCTTTTCTTTGTTGGCATCGACAAGAGTGACAACACAACCTCGATGATCATGAATCGGGACATATGTCTTTCCCTTAAATTCAAAGAGAACAGCTGCACCTATTTCTGCTCCTAGCCCATCTCCTAAAATGCGTAATTCTTGAACCCGCCCTTTTTTGTCGCAAGCGCCAATCTCATTATCACCATCCCATAGATAGAGCTTCGTGTCCATTTCTCGGATTTTGCGAAAAACTTGTTTAGAAAGACGGCGATGAAAAGGATCATAGGTATAGACAACTCGGAGGTCTCCTTTTTGGATCTCAATTAGTCTATCTTGTGTGTCATAGGCAAATTGATGAACACCATCGGAGATGAGATTCCCATTTCCGTCATATTGATAAACCTGATTTCCATCATCGAGAACTTGGCAAAGATCGTTGACTGCATAGAGACTTAAATCTTTCTTTCTTCTGTTATAGAGAGAATCGTAAACGTATGTATGATCGTTTTCAGCAATGAGCTGATCAAGCGCGTCATATTCATATGAGCAAGTGACTGATCCTAGAGAATCTTGGTAAGTGTATTCACAGAGGTTGCCGTTAGGATCATAATCGGAATAATCGGCAGAAAAATAGGGAGAGGAGACTTTTTTCCAGCGGGAACATGGGTCCCTTTCAATATTTACGGCACCGAGATTTGCTGGAAGCTCTATTTTGGTGATGTGACCGGATAAATCTCTTTCATAGGAAGAGGTGTAATGATTGCGCGAGACGGAGTGCAGATAGTAAGCATGGTAAGTGAAGTGGATGTCTGATCCATCGGGAAGTTTGAGGGCCTGACGTTTATCATAAGGATCAAAGTCACTGCAGAATGTTAAATCTGTTCCCAGGGTTTCTTGAATAATGTTGCTGTAGATATTGTAAGTGCGAATGGTAGATTGATTTGAGATCGTATCATGGACTGAAAGAAGACGATCTTTTTTGTCATAAGTGTAATGATAATCAAAGTCAGTGGAGTAGTATCGAGAAAGGCGTCCTAAAGCATCGTACTCCCGATGGAGTTCAGTGCCATCAGGCTTGATTTTGGTCTGAAGTTGTCCACATTTGTTATAGAGGAATTGAGTGATTTTTTGATCGGCTTCGATAATCGCTTTGATGCGGTTCATCGGTCCATAAACGTACTTGCGGGTAATCACACCGGATGGCTCAACAGCTTGTAGAGATAAAGTCAGAAGCAATAGAAAAAATGCTGTTCTCATGAAAATTCACTGTTAAAGGTCAAATCTTTATACAAAAGTTCTTTTTTGTTAAGAAAAAGCAACGGCTTTCTCTCAGAAAGAACCATTCTCTATTGCCTCTTCGGAGGCATGGAGTGACGATGAGTGGTATGTAAATCAAGAAAAACGCACTTTCATCTCCAATTCAGGAATGGCTGTCATATGCCAAGGGGAAGCTACCGGAACAATTATTGGAGGAAATATTGATTCTTTAGCTGTCTTGCAAGGAACAGATTACCTCCCTTCATTTCGCGATTCTATTCTTTTTTTGGAAGATAATTATCCAATGACTGCCGAAATTTTTGATCGACATTTGCATTCTTTTATCCTCCAAAAAAAAATTTTCAAGGCGTCAAAGGAATTGTCTTAGGTCGCTTTCAAAACGATTCTAAGATTACTATCGATCTACTGAAGGAAATCATCAGCTCCAAATCAGAGCTAGCTTCTATGCCAGTGATCGCAGAAGCTGACTTTGGACACACATTGCCCATATTTACTTTCCCTATTGGTGGGACTGCCACTCTGTCTGCAACAACATCCTCAATAACTCTGAACTTCACACCATCTGTAGTATAACGCGGTACACCTACTTACATATCTAGCCAATAGAATTCAGCAAAAATGGTTACCATTTTTAACCGATAGCGTTTATCTTGTTGTGCATAGCGTCTGGTATGTGTTGGATAAGATGGCGGTCCGCCGCCCTCATAACCCGTAGGTCGCCAGTTCAAGTCTGGCTTGCCCCACATTTCTAATATGCACATTCGATGGATTAACAATTATGATGCGTCTCCTCTGCTTTTTCCTTACTTTTCAGCTATTCGGTTGTTACGCCCGAATAATACAGGTTGATACGATGGAAGAGGTGAAAACCTACTTCGATCAAGCAGACTGCGACACACTCGCTATCTTTGATATTGATTTAGTCCTTATCCAGCCGAGCGATCCTGCTTTTCAAATATCCAATATTAAAAAATATCACTTGATCGCTCGTGAAATTTTTCAATCCCTTCCATCTGAAAAACAAGATCTTTTCCTCACATTAGTGGCACTAACCACCCAATCTATTCTTGTCGATGAGCAGACGCCGAGTTTTTTAGAAGAGCTTGCCGAAAAAAAGATCCCAACCATCGCCTTAACTTCCAATTTAACGGGAGCATTAGGTGCAATTCCAAACCTGGAGTGTTGGAAAGTAGAAAGCCTACGTCAACTTGGAATCGATTTTTTACAATCAGCTCCCATCAAAGAAAATTGCATTTTTTATGATCTACCTTCCTATCGCGGCTATTACTCATTGTATGTTGAGGGGGTACTCTTCGCAAATGGCGATGTGTGCCCAAAGGGAGACGTGCTTGTCAGCTATCTCTCATGGGGAAGCGTATCCCCCAAGCATGTTATCTTCATCGATGATCGGGAAGGAAATCTGCAAAATGTCGAAGAAGCTCTAAAAGCCTATGATTCTTCCATTACTTTTGAAGGCCTTCTCTACAAAGGCGCAAGTCATTATCCTTCTAAAGAAATCAGTGCTGAGGCTTTTCAAGAGAGGTGGGAAGAACTTGCATGCCAAGTCAAGCATCTCTCCTCATCCGCTCTGCAATGTGAATCCCCACCAGCTGAGCAATTAAAACAGATATGAAAAATTGTCCCATGATCGCCTCTGTCTGACAAAGGGCTGCCGATTGCAAAGTTGCTGGGGTGACATCCCCATATCCAAGCGTTGTCTGGGTTGCAAAACTAAAATAGATGAACCCGTGGAAACGCATTTCAGCAATATTTGGCAAATCGACAATCCACCCTCGAAAAGAGCCGGGAACCACCCTATCAAGCAATGCATAAAGCGTTCCCCAGATCATTCCGATCAATACATACAGAGAAAGCGCTGCATACAGGACATTAGCACTGACTTTCTTAGCAGAAAAAACCCGTACAAATAACGAGCAAACAATGATCCCTAAGTAAATAGCCAGGAGCGTGTATGTAAACGTTTCAGAGATTTCGATGATCCCAAAAAGATTGAGCCAAAGTGGAAAAAGAGTTGTGAGTAGCACCACAATCGAAACGATCTTTAGAGTCCGACTCTTTTCTAAAGTGAACATGGCGGTCAGTAAAACGAAGGTGAAGACAAAATTGATCAAAATATATGCATAAGGAAACTTTGCAAAAAAAGGGGCTAGAATTAGGTAGGCAAACAATCCTCCCAAAAGTAATTGAAATTGAATATTCCTTGGACTGAATTGCATTGAGTGAACTCCCCTATTACCTAAAGACCTACCATACACAAATCTATATTTTTTCTTTTAATTTACTGACCATCTGCTACACTCTTTACATAACGTTAATATTCTCTGAGGAAGGAGGTCATGGCAGCACTCGCAGGTCTTAGACATGAATCCATCACGTTAGATTTTTTTTGGAGAAACCTCGATACCAATAAGGAAGTGGTAGATCCAAGGGTTGTATTCCTGGAATTTGAGAGTATTTATACAAAATTCAGCGTACACCTGTCAGATGCCGATCCGCAGAATCTAAATCAACAACTCCCCTTCAACCATGCTGGAATGAAAAAAGATTTGCTGGAGATTCCTCTGGAAAGATTCCGCAGTGTTAAAATCATCACCCGTATTTTTTTGGAGAGCGAAATGGAGGTCGAATTAGAGATACCAGGCGAGCTTGTTCCTGGCTCAGCATACACCCTTATGTTTACGACAGATAACTCTGATCTCTCAGCCACTCTTGTTAAGATGGAGGAAGTGTCGAGCACGATCTCATCATCTAGCCTTACTCTTACAGCATATGACTCAAATCTTTCTGAGCTGGAGGATCCTTTGCCTATTGTAGATAAAAACACTTTACCAGAGCATTTACATGGGGCTCTTATCCACTCTATGAATACGAAGATAAATGAATTTAAATGGAAACTCATACACCTGCATAATATCCATTCGAATGCTGTTATCCCTGAAGATTTAGAAAGGAAAATACTTGAGGATATGGTCCATAAAATGAATCCATACTCTCTAGAACAACTTTTGGAAAAAATATGCGCTGTAAGCAAGAAGGGAGAAAGTAACTCTTCTATTGGCTATAAAATTTTTAATGAGAGAATCATTAAGGCATCTATAGAGGTTCTGGGCAGTCGTTGGCTTACAACGATTATGCGTTTAAGTTTAGAGGCTTGCATACTGAGTCCTATCCAGGCTGAAGTGGAAGCACTCATTGATGAAATTGCCTATTCGTTTCAAATGACATGTGTCGAGCGCTCTCTTGCATACAATTAGATCTCATTTTAAGACCCCTATCCGCTCAAGTTCATCGAGCCACAGTTCATGCATAGCGCCAATCCTTTCGAGAAACTAAATGTTGTGCTAGAATCTACCACAAAACAATGAAAATCTTACTCTTAATATCCATCCTCTGCACATCTCTATTCGCGGCCGAGGAGAATTTTATTCTCATCGACGGCACAACGAGTGAAAGCGTTCGTGAGCTCGGCCCGCATATCGATGAACAGATCACCCCCTGCTCAACATTTAAAATCGCTCTCTCTTTAATCGGGTATGATGTGGGGATCTTAGACGATGGAGAAGGCCCTCAAGATTGGATCAAGTTTTCACAAGTCTGGTACTCCAATATTTTAGTCGGACACTTAGGTGAAGAAGTACTCCAAAACTACTTAGAATTATTCGATTATGGGAATCAAGACATTTCTGAAAAGCTGGAAAGCGTCTGGATCAACTCCTCCTTAAAAATTTCGCCTCGAGAGCAGGTAGAGTTCATCCAAAAAATGCTACTAGGTGAGCTTCCTGTTTCCAGTTATGCGCTTCAGATGACAAAAGAGCTTTTATTTAAAGAAGAGCTGCCTACTGGGTGGAAACTCTTTGGGAAGACTGGCTTGGGAAATACTGCCGAAGATGAGGAGAGTGGGTGGTTTGTCGGATGGGTTGAAAAAGAGGGGCGCTTTTTTCCTTTTGCCTACAACATCCGCGCTCTTAAAATCCAATGCGATCAAAGAGTGCCAAAAGTCAAACAGCTGATTGGACTCGAGGAATGGGAATGAAAAAAATCGAAATCCTTGAAGAAAAACCTGCAGACTTTCAACCACTAGTTGAAGTTTCGGCGTGCCACATCGAAATCGATGGGAAAATTCTCCTGCTAAAGCAAGGATTAACAAAACCGGAAGCGGGTGCGTGGGGGGTGCCTGCGGGCAAAATCGAAAAAGATGAAAATCCTGAAGAAGCAGCTCGCCGCGAACTTTTTGAAGAAACCGGTATTCAACTCGAACACCCTTCACAATTTCAGCTTTTGGGTTGCTTATACATTCGCAAACCCGAATTGGATTATGTTTATCATACGTTTGAGGTTAAATTTAACAGGATACCCTCTATTCGTATTTCACAAGAACATCAAGAGTACCGTTGGCATCCGATTCAAAATCTTCACGACTTGCACCTTAGGATCGGGGCAACAGAAGTGATTTACCACTATCAAAAAATATGAATGGAAATTTAGACGCTGAGCACTATCGCAACCACTCATCACCTCAATATACCTTTGCTCAAGAGGTTTTAAGCTCGCTTGATTTAAAGGGAGATGAGATGATTTTAGATGTAGGATGTGGAGATGGGCGATTAACTGCTGAGCTCTCTGAGAGCCTCCCTAATGGACATATCGTTGGCGTTGATCCTTCCGAATCGATGATTGAGCTGGCTTCTCAAACTTCCTCGCCTAACTTGACGTTTCAAACGGGCTCTGCAGAAGAGGTCTCTTTAGATGTGCACGTAGATGTTATTCTGATATTGAGCGCGCTCCATTGGGTGCGACACCCCGAAAAAGCGCTCCAAAATCTCGCTTCTTTTCTAAAGCCTGGCGGGAGTCTTTATATTCTCACCTATCCAAAAGAGTCTCCTTATTGGCAATTTTTGGAGAAAACTAGCCAAAAGGATAAGTGGAAACCTTATGCATCGGCGTATAGTACGATCCTTTCTGCCCAAGAATACAAGCAAGTCCTTGAAAATTTAGGGCTCACTATCAACATCTTCTCTTTGGAAGAGAAGGTGGCAACATATGCAAACGCCGAAGAGCTACGTAACTACATCAAAGGGTGGTTGCAGTGCTATCTTCCTCTTCCAACCGAACTGGAAAATGCTTTTCTCGATGATGTTATCAAAAATACTCCTCTTAAGATCCCCTACACGAAACTCATCATTTGCTCAAGCAGTCCCCGCTAAAACAGAGCTCTCCCACTCTGACAACTTCATGGAAAGCATGGCGCTTGCAGGTTTGCCCTTGGGCACAGCGTTTTTCGCAAGCACGACATAAGGGGCGCAGGTCAAAGCGCATCCAACGTATCCTTCAGGAATCCACTCGGTTTTATAGCCGACGAAAATTTTCTTGTACTTGACCCCTGAGTCATCTCCACAACGGACGATACTCATCGCGATATTGTGCATAAGGCCATCCAAATATGCCACCCTTTGCTCATCTTCTATAATCTCTTTAGAATCTCCAGCATCTTCGATAAAAAGATTGGAATCTTTTGTCCGATCCTCCGCAATCGCTAAGGCAATTGCACACCAGATCGATGTAGGACCTTGTACCGTATGATCTTTTACAGCACAGTTGACATGAGCACCGGGAAGTAGGGGAAATCTTTTCTCTTGGCTTGTGCCAAACAAGCGCTTTCCAGCATCTAGCAGTGGCTCAACCGAGTAGACCGGAACCTCCACCCCATCACTACGTGTTTTGGTGAATAAGGGTTTTATGGATGAATCAGCAATCGATTCTTCTTTAGCCATATGATATCCCCAAACAGCTCCATTCAAACCATTAAAGGAAGAAGCAGCCACCATATTGATCTGTCCAACATAAGCGCCAAGCGATTCAGCGCGATCATAAGATACGATATTCTCAAGGACCACATCCATATCAGCTTTGACTTTACCAGTCTGCAATTTGAGTACTGAAACATACCCAAGTCCGCTTGAACCTACATTTCCATACCCATCGCAATACTCTTCAAATGGCCCCACTGCACCATCGACAACATCATCCAAATCCATAGCCCCCCCCCCCTTCTTTTTTTCTTACCCTATTAAAAATTCACGCACATTTCAATACCCAAAACCCAAGCATTGGAAATATCAGTTCGCCCGTTTGGTTTAATCACATACTGAAGGTCAGGTGTGAGATAAAATTTTGGGTTAAACTGAAATCTGTGGTTTAGCTCGAACACCGTTTCCGCTTCTTGACCCTTAAGTTGGTCACTAAATTTTCCTCGCAGTGCAAGAAACGCGGTAACATCACGTGGGCGACAGCGGATCAAACCCTGATACAAAAGCCCTCCCGCCATCTGGTAGGTTTGCACATTGCTCTTATCCTCAGGGGCAAAATAGGCTGCTCCCCAGACAGTCAGCCCCTGAGGACGGTCAAATGCGACCACTTGCTGCCGATGGCGAGGATGCTTGACCTTCTCTCCAAAGCTTGCTCCCGAGCGTAGATGGGAAGGTCCCTCAAAATCCTGCCACTCTCCCCGCCAAACCATCTGGTCAAACATGAAATAAAAGCCGTAGTTTCCATTGTGAGATTGAGTACTATCTGACAAATCCTGATAGGTATTCGATGAATAATACCCACCTACACTAATCATTCCTGGAAGGCCATTCTCTTCGCGCGTTTGATATTGGAGACAGTTGACCTGAGCAATTGCTAAAGTCCCTCTATCCATATTCAAATAGAGGCCATGTTCGTTAGCCTCTAGAATCTGCTCAGGTGTATTATAGAGCGCCCCAATTAGCTGCCAGTGTCTAGATGGCTCATAAGTGACCCGAGTAGCCCATGCGGCGATATTATACGAGGGAAAGACGATATTCGATTCGATAGCTTCCAAATTCCCATTAATCCCACTTGTAAGATAGAACTGGCTCAGCTCACTTCTCATAAAAACATCACCAGCAAGTAAGCGCCCAGCTTCAATCGTCAACCCATTGATGGATAAGGAAAGATCGAATACGCCAAAAAAATAATTCCCCTGAGCATAAACCTCCTGCACACCAAAGAAGTTCCCAATAGAAGCCGAGAGATTTTGCCCCGACGCCAAAAAATTGTTTACTGTTAGTGCAAGACCCTCAACGCAGGCAAGTTCCTCAAAATCAAATGCTACCCCAACATCCAAAAAACCTGAATAGATCGTGCTTTTTCTTTCCCCTCCAACAGGATTGCCGCCGATATCAGTGGCGAAATACCCCGAGAACACGATGCCATCCTTTCCATGAGCAGTGGCAAATACTAGCAAAGAAATGAGGATAAATCTTAATCGCATTTCTTAGCTTCCGCTCGATAATAAATAAGCAACGGGATTGCGACAAAGATGATCACCCCAACAAGAAGAAAAGCCACATATCCGGTCATCGCAAGCGCCCCTTGCTCACGCACTTTTTGTGTTGGAATAAATCCAAAGAAAATGACAAAAAGCGATGCTAAAAATGCCACTCCCGATACGATCCATATCCCAAGCTTGCCACCAGGTATTTTATATGGCCTCTCGACATCTGGTTGAGAATAGCGCAGTTTAATGGCAGCAGCGAACATAAGTAGGTACATAACAAGATAGAGTTGCGCTGCCAAAGCGCTCATAATCCAAAAAGCATCGCTTACGCTTGGCATAATCAGAACAGAAAAAGAAAGAATCGTGGCAACAACAGCCTGTAAAGTTAACGTTCCAATCGGCATTCCATGTTCATTTTCTTTTTGCATAAATTTGGGGAGATACCCCTCTTTTGCAACTTCCAGAACACCTTTTGAAGGGCCCACCATCCACGTCACAGCCATCGTGAAAGCGCCAAAGCCAAGGAGGATCGCCATAATAGGCGTCACCCACCCCAATCCAATATCTCCAAAGAGCGCCTCGAAAGCTTGAAAGACACCCGCGCTCAAGCTTAGTGTACCTTCTGGCACCACAAGAGAGATCGATAAAGACCCAGCAACGCTTAAGAAGATGATGAGCACGCTTGCAACAAAAATCGCCCTAGGAAAATTCTTTTTAGGATTTTCGATTTCAGTTATGTGAACAGCAGACATCTCCATGCCAGCAATCGCCATGAGCATACCGGCAAGAAGCATCAATTGGTTCAAGCTTCCTAGATTTGGGATAAGAGCATGTGCATCAAACGTTACCGCGGAGGGTTTACCCATACTCACATGGAGAATTCCCAAAATAATAATCAAAATACCCGGTAGAACCGTTCCTAATATTGCGCCGGTCGAGCTCAACATCGCCGATAACTTCATGCTGCGGAAGTTTAGAAGGGTTGCCACCCAAATAGAAATCCAGATCACCACGATCACAAAAAGCTTGTTAGCGGCGAGCATCGGGTCAAAAACATAGGCTATTGCTGAGGCGACAAAGGCAAAAATAGCGGGATACCAAGGGAGGTTTTCAACCCATTGCATAAAAATGGCAACAAAGCCCCATTTGGACCCAAAAGCCTCCTCCACCCAGAGGAAGACGCCCCCCTTCTTCGTCCATCCAGAAGCGAGTTCCGCTGAAACCAAAGCAGAAGGAATAAAAAAACAAACAGAAGAGAGCGTGAGATAAAAGATCACCGCGTAGCCATATTCGGCCATGGGAGTGAGATTGCGCATGGAAAGGACTGCCGCCACGTTGATCATGGCAAGGGTAAAGACCCCCAACTTACGCCCTTTTTTTATCATCCATCTCTCCCTTGATAGTTTTGGAAACGTTCATTAGACTAGACGCAGTATGGTTTCTTATAAAGAGCTAATTAGTTTTGTATGGCAGTTCATGCGGCAGCAAAAATGGATCTTTTTCCTGATCTTTTTTCTAGATTGCTTCGCGTGGCCTCTCGACACTCTGCTGTGGCCCTACATATTGCATCTGATCATCGATATTTTTACCAGGTTCGATGGGGATCGAGCAGCAGCCTGGGAGGCGTTGAGAGCGCCCATTATCGGAGGTGTCTGTTTGGTCATCTATGTTGAGACATCCTCTCGCACCATGTGCTTTTTTTTGGCAAAAGCGCTCCCCAATCTCCAAGCAAGAATCCGCATGAAGATGTTTGGTCATATCCAACACCACTCCCCTCGCTACTTCAACGAGCGGTTTGCAGGAAGCTTAGCCAATAAAATGACCGATATGACAACGCAAATCGAACTGATCATTCAGCAATTGTTTTACCCAATCATTCCAGCATTTTCCACGTGTATTTTGGGCGCCGTTTTTCTCTGGTTTGTGAATCCTATCTTTGCCTGGCTCTTGCTCGCTTGGGTTGCCATCCATATAGCAATTTGCCTGAAGTTTACACGCCCGTGCGATCTCTATGAGCATCGACATGGAGAAGCGCGCACCACACTGCTTGGAATGATTGTCGACAGTTTCACAAATAACTTTGCTGTCAATCTCTTCTTCCGCTTTAAGCACGAACAAGAGGCCATTTTCCCCTTTCAAAGAGAAGAAACACAGACAAATATAGTAGCCAAGCTCTATGTGGAAAAGATGCGATGCTACTTGTCGTTTTTCTATTTGATTGGGGTCGTTTTCGGAATGTTCGGCACGCTCATTTACTTATGGCTTCATCACCAAATTTCGAGCGGCCAGGTCGTCCAAGTTTTTGCCACAATGTGGGCCCTTTCCATGATCTTATGGTCTGTCGGCGCATCGCTGCCCGTCTTGTTTCAATCCTTTGGCACTATTAAGCAAGCCTACACGGTCATGCAAGACCCTCAAGATTCAGCTGATCAAGAAGATGCAAAAAAACTAACGCTCTCTTCCGGTGAAATCGTCTTTGATAACGTCTCCTTCCGTTATGGAGAGAGGAACCTCTTTGTCAACAAACACGCCCACATCCACGGCGGAGAAAAGGTCGGTCTTGTTGGCTTTACGGGAGCTGGAAAATCGACCTTTATCAACTTGATTTTGCGTTTCTTCCCTTTGCACGATGGAAAAATCCTCATCGACGGACAAGATATCACCCAGATTTCTTTGGAATCGCTACGCCGCCAGATTGCTCTCATTCCTCAAGATCCTATTCTCTTTCATCGCACCTTGCGTGAAAATATCTCCTACAGCAAACCCGATGCAACCGAAGTAGAGATCGTGCGCGCCGCAAAGCTTGCTCATTGCGAGGAGTTTATTCAGAATATTCCTGGCGGCTATGAAGCTAAAGTGGGTGAGCGCGGAACAAAGCTCTCAGGTGGTGAAAAACAGAGGATTGCCATTGCGCGGGCGCTATTAGCCGATGCTCCCATTCTCATTTTGGATGAAGCCACTTCCTCTCTAGATTCTGTGACAGAGAAATACATCCAGGAGAGCCTGGACAAACTCATGCAAAACCGCACCACGATTGTGATCGCCCACCGCCTCTCGACCCTCTCTCAGATGGATCGGATCCTAGTTTTTGATAAGGGGAGGATTGTCGAGGAAGGCACACACACCTCCCTCCTTAGCCAAGGAGGGCTCTATGCCCAAATGTGGAAGATGCAAGTGGGAGGCTTTTTGCCCGAAGCGCCTAGTTAGAGAAGCTACGTTTGCATATTGCCATCGACCCAATCTTCCGATTCATCGATCACCTCGTCAAAGAAGATTTTCTGCACATCTGTTTCGGAGGTTTTCTCTAAAATCCTCAACTCACACACTTTTCCAGATGCCTGCATGGCATGACAAAAATCGACTACCTCATCTTCGCTGACGATAGGATTGTCCACTCGATGCAAAAGAAAGAGAGGCGCCTGAATTGTGGAGATATGCAAAAGAGGCGATCGGATTGCAAGCGCCGCTTGGTCGTCGGTATCAATATCATACCCTTTCTTCTTCAAACTCTGCATCAATGGGTCGCCAGGAACCATATGTCTAACCAAATCATATCCTCCGTTTGCACAGACAACACAGTGGATATCATCACGCTGAGAAGCTAAAAGAACGCCTGCCATGCCACCCTGACCAAAACCGATTATTCCAAAGTTTGAGACGTTGAGCTTATCCTTAATGGCATCAATCGCAAAATTCAATGAGTCCAATGTGAAGGGACCACAAAAATCCATCCTCCCGCTCGAGCCGCCAAACCCAGGCATCGAGATGGCAGCGGCAGTGTACCCCTTATCGAGCCATCTATCAAACCAAGATTGCGCAATCGAGGTCAACCCATCTTTTTTGGACGCTCCATGAAGAAATAAAAGAAGAGGGCCCTCTTCACTTGCAGGCGTTTGAATCACAACCTCAATCGTGTGGTTATCATAGGGAGAGTCGAGTACTACATACTCAGATGCATACCCAACCACAACCGAAGAGATTAAAGCCAAAAATGTGAATATCTTTTTCATTTTCCACCCATATTTCGTTAAATTGAAAAAGATCTTAGCACAGGGGGCTTTTTGCGTCTCTAGGCCTTCTCTTACGCTATCGCACCTCCCAATCGAGCCCCCCTTGCCTAAAGAGCGGCACAAACGGCTTGAGATAATCCCCGCTCTCTTCTAAGAGACGGATGAGGGCGCAGAGGCGATCAAATCTCTCGGGATGAATCACCCGCTCCCGCTGCATCAATGTCGGACCAAAGAGCGCTCCCTGCACCCTCTTGAGATCCAACGCCTTTCCATCGGCAACCGATAAAAGTGCGAGCAGCCCAACACTCGCAGCGCCCCCGATATCTAGGGCATCTTTTGAAGATAAAGCGAGGAAATTAGGCTTGATGGTCTCTATAATCTTGAGCTCTATAAAGTGATAGGCGAGCTCAATAAAATCAAGACGCTCGAGATACGAGAGGGTTTTCTTCTTCTTGAAGAAGGTCTCGTGGATTTGTCCTATGAGCTTATTGACAAACTCTGGGAACAACTCTTTGTACACGTTTGCTGGAAAGGCATAGCCAGTATTGACATCTCCCAGGTGATCGACAAGTTGCTCGGTAAAAGAGCTCGCCTCATTCAAATCCTGGTAGATCCCCGACTGGTTATAGAAGTCGGTATCCTTTGCCATGGTCACAACGGTTAAGTTGGGTGCAAACTCGGCTTTTTTTGCCAACTCCTCAAGCGCAAGGGCACGGGCGTGCTCTTTCCAAGATGTGCGATCCTGGAAGTTGATGAATAAAAGCCTTTCATCGGGAGTAAACCCGCGTAAAAAGGTTTTAAACTCCTCCGAAACGCCCGCATGGTTGATCCATTCCTGCACAACTGGGCATGCCAAGCGCAATATGTGGGTCTCTTGGCCTTTATTGGATAAAGTCCATTCGTGTGCGGGCAAATTTCCCTGCATAAGCGGATCAAATATGCGCTCAGACTCATCACGGACAAGATCGACAGCTTTAAAAATAGGTCCATTTGGATGTTTTTGAAAAGCCTCTGTCAAAGCCTTATTCGCTTGCATGAGCGCATCTGAAAGGTGCTTCGCTTTTTTGGGCGCACTTCTTTCAACTAAATGTTGAATCGCATCGTTCAATTCTAACTGGTTGTGCTTCTTGGTAAACACGAGACGGCAAAATGTATGGACCAGATCGAGATAGTTTTGAAAGAAAGGCTTCCCTGGAGGCGGCCCATAAATCACCAACTTCTCAAACTCTCGGTTATGGAGTACTTCCCTTAGAAAGAGTAAAAAGTCACCAAAGTAAAGATGGCTCCCTTTCAATGAGAATTGCCGAATCAGATTGCGTGGATTGGCAGCCAACATAAGGGCCATACACGCATTATGAAGCAAAGTGACTGACTCCATCTCTTTATATTTCATAGCCTCGGAATAAAATTTCTCCATAGCACGGCTCGCCGATGTGCGAATATCAAGTGCTAGAAGATGAAGCTCCTTGTCTTCCCAGTTTTTAATCTGAAGAAGAGGATCATCGCCAAAATATTCCTCGGAGAACTCCCCGAAGTCACAGGCAAGTTTGATGTTCCGGGCCAAGTCATAGGTGTAAAAATTGTAGCCCACCTCATTTTTCAGGTAGAAAAGCTCATAGAGGTGGTCGCGCTTGATGACATCGATATCGTTTAAGATATGAACGCCCGCAATCTCCTCGATCGCCTCTTCTTCCCCTAAAAGCTCCTGAAGCTCTCGCTCCCACTCCACTTGCTCTGGAAGTACTTCCCCTTTCAACTGCTTCGCAATGGGCTTTTTCGCAAAATCCCGAAAAGATTCTCGAATCACCTTCCCTTGATAGAAATTTTGCAGCTCCCTGTATTCGGGAAATTCGCTTACTCTCTCCTTGAAAAGAGCCCCATAACGATCGAGTTTCTTCGCCGCCTCTCCGACAAGAACCATAATCGTGTTCACACCCTCCACAAGTTGCTTCGAATCACCGGTTTTTTCCATCTTCTGATAGAAAACCTGAAGATAATCGTACACACTTTGGAACGTCTCTTTAATGGCGCCAACCGTTTGATCATCTGGCCCTGCCCGGACCCAATAAACCTCATCAGGACCACCCTCAACTTCGTCTTTATGCGGAATCAGTCGCGCTTCTTCGGTAACCTCAATTTCATCAAGTGTGTCGGCATCTACAAGGGTATTTAAGTTATCCAAGGCATCTAAAATGTTTAATCCACCTTTAGAATTCATAGCCTCTCCCTCGTGCCCTAAGGCACTCTAATACAATTAGTTTCTTATATTTATTATCCTCTTTTTTAATATTATAAACCAAAAGAAAACTAAATCATTAGTTATTAACAACTAACAACAAATAATAAGGGAGTTAACTAAAACTTAACTTTCTGATAAATAAAGAGTTAAGAGCAAGAGCTTGCGAGCGCTATTTGCTCAGATTCTTCCACCTGATTGGTGTAGCATGGAAAGCATGAGGGGAAGTATTTCTCTTCGGCTCCAAGATCGACACTCGGCCCACTTCTTGTGGCCCTACCATCGACATGTTTGAGATTCATGATCGATTTTTTGTTACAAAAATGGCAGGTCGATTTCACCTCTTCGATCGAATCGGCAACCTCCATTAGGCGACGTGAGCCGTCGAATAGATGGGTGCGAAAATCAGTGCGCAGCCCGTAGCAGATAGCGGGAATGTTTTTCTCAAACGTGATTGCACGCAGCTGATCGATCACCTTAGCAGGGAGAAATTGTGCCTCATCAACAAGGATGCAATCGATCCCTGTGAAATTGCCTGCAAGGAGATCTGTATTTTCATCAATGAGGATGTCGGCTTCTTGCTCAAGTCCAGCGCGCGATTTGATATTGTTTTTTCCAAAGCGGGTGTCAAGAGCGGGCTTAATTAGGAGAATCCGTTTCTCCTGTTGGCGGTAGTTATGTGCAACTGCGAGAAGGTTAAGTGTTTTTGCGCTTCCAACAGAACCGTAACGAAAGTAGAGCTTAGCCATATTCTGCACCTCATTTTTTTGCGGATCATAATTCACTAGATCAAATACGATCAAGCTTATGAAAAAAGAAAAAACGATTCTTGTCACTGGGGCAACCGGTTATATCGGAGGTAGACTTGTCCCTCGCCTACTTGAACGAGGCTACCATGTGCGAGCAATGGGACGGAATCTGGAGAAACTTAGAGGGCGCCCATGGGCAAATCACCCACACGTTGAGTGTGTTAAAGGCGATGTCCTCGACTACCCCTCATTAGAAAAAGCAGTAGAAGGGTGCTCGATCGCCTATTATCTTGTCCATTCAATGGTTCGAGAACAAAAAAACTTTACAAAAGCCGATCGAGAGGCAGCTCTAAATTTCACAGCAGCGGCTGAACAGGCCCATTTAGAGCGGATCATCTATTTGGGAGGTCTTGGAAATGAGCAAGACGCGCTTAGTAAACACCTGCTATCGCGCAAAGAAGTGGGAGAAATTCTCCGCCAGAGCTCGATCCCCGTCACGATTTTCCGTGCGGCTATGATCATTGGATCTGGAAGCGCCTCGTTTGAAATCATGCGCTATCTCACAGACCGCTTACCAATTATGATCACACCCACCTGGGTGCGTACCCCCGTACAACCAATCGCTGTCAAAAATGTCTTGGAGTATTTAATCCGCTCCCTTGAGGTTCCCGAAACAATTGGCCAAACGTTTGATATCGGAGGCCCACGCGTGACCTGCTACCATGAGCTCATGATGCTCTATGCAAAACTTGCAAAATTGTCCACGCGCACAGTTATTCCCGTTTCGATTCTTTCTCCAAAATTGAGCTCCTACTGGATCGGGCTTGTTACCCCTCTGCCCCCTAAACTAGGGCGCCCGCTCGTAGAGGGGTTACGGACAAAAGTGGTCGTCGAAGACACGCGTATCCAAAGTCTCATTCCCCAAACACTTTTAGACTATGACGAAGCAATCCAAATCGCTCTAGACAAGGTCTCTGCCGAAACCTCGTGGATTGATGCAGGGATGATCCCCCCAGCAGAATGGGCCGATAAAGAAGACCCCAACTGGGCTGGAGGAACTATCTTAAAAGCCCACCGCGAACGGACGATCTCGGCTTCTGCCGAAAATGTGTGGAAAGTTTTGACGCAAATTGGAGGAAAACAAGGATGGTATTCAGTCTCTTTGTTATGGAAGTTGCGAGGAGCCCTCGACAAACTTTTCGGAGGAGTGGGAATGAGACGGGGGCGACGTGACCAAAAAGAGCTGCAAGCTGGGGATGCTGTTGATTTTTGGCGCGTCAAGCATATCAATCCCCCTTACCGTCTTGTCCTCGTAGCAGAGATGCGTCTTCCTGGGGAAGCTGTCTTAGAGTTTCGTCTGAAATCTCTACCAAGTGGGCAGACCTATCTATCGCAAACAGCCCGATTTTTTCCACATGGGATCTGGGGAATCCTCTATTGGTATGTCCTAACCCCATTCCATCTAGTGATTTTCACCCAGATGATTCGTACAATCGAAAAGCTCACCCTACAAGAAGAAGCTGCAGGCTCTTGACATCGCTAAAAAGCTGCTCAAGCTTGTCTTGATTTGGCTCATCGCGAAAATGTTTATAATCAGTAATCAGATGCTCAATTAAAAAAGGATAATCCTCCCCTAACTCGTCAGCTGATGCACGCAACTGCCCAAATTCCAGCTCGACTGGAACCGCAAACTCCTGAACCTCAAAAACCGATCGGATCTTCAAAAGCTCAGACTCAATTTGATCGAGTAGAGATGACAGCTGGTGCTGCGGAACAACGTTTTCATCATCGTAACCAGGTGGGGGAAAATTCACTTTAATTCACCTTATTGTAACGAAGCTGTGGAAGAGCGTACGGATGCTCATTTTGCAGAAACTCAATCAATTTTTCGCGGACATGACTGCGTAGTTCAAATGCAGTTGGTGCATCAATTGCTGTCATGATAATTCTCAATTGGAGTGAACTTTCTCCACATTCTGTGACATGCAATTTCCAAACTTTTTTGTTCCAGTTGGGATTATTAGTGATAATTTCTTCAACTTTTTTGCGAATAATCTCAACAGGAGCGGAATAATCAACGTGCATGAAAACAGAGCCGAGTAACTCCGGATCTTTAGCATCCCAATTTTGAAAAGGATGATCAATAAAATATGAAATCGGCAGGATAATGCGGCGCAAATCCCATGTACGGGCAACGACGTGCGTCAAGTGAATCGCTTCAATCCGCGAAAAATCATTTTCAACATGAACCGCATCCCCTATCTTGATCGTCTTGGTCATTGCGATTTGAAAACCAGCCATTAAATTCAGTAAAATCGGGCGCGCAGCTACTCCAAGGGCAATTCCTGCAATCCCTGCCGAGCTTAATATCCCAATTCCAACACTTTTTATATTGGGGAATGTCAAAATTATTGCAGCCAATGTCACCGCAATAATCGCAAACATAATCAAACGATAAAGGAACAAAATTTGCGTGATCATCGCCCGCTGATGAAGATCCGTTGCACTTGATTCTTCATACTTAAAGTAGAAATAGCGAAATACGGAGCGTACGATGCTTGCTAAAAGCCAACCTATTGTACTGATGATAACAATTACAAAGGTATGCTCTAAGATCTCTTCATATAATTCTTTAAGTCCTAGAATGTTGATAGAGGTAAGTGCAGCGATTTCAAACAAGATGAATAAACAGGGAAGGCGCATACCCTCAACAAGCCCCTTCCACACCCCGTCATTTCGAAAAAGCTTTCGCAGGGAGCTTAGGAAAATCCAATAGAGAATGTAGACAAAAACAAACAACCCTATCGATAAGAGATAAGTAACGAACGAGGGGGCACCTATGCATTTTAAAAGATCCATAGGCACATATTGACATTGTCAAATATTTGAGACAAGTCTTGTCCCAAAAAAAGAAAGTGATCGTTGGATTTTTTGGCTATCAAGGATAGACTCTTAGCCATGAAAATATTATTAAGTGCCGTATCTCTGCTTCTAGGAGGTCAAATGGCTGCAGCTACAAATGTTTGTAACTTAGACTCAATCTATCATAAAGACTTTGCCTACTCCCTCCCGAGAGAAACCCTTGAGAGTTTCCTAAGTGGAGCAGCCTTTGACAACCCTACTCCCTATTCTCAAAATGAGTCAAAAAATCTAGAGGACGATATCAACGATTTATTTCAGGCTCTTGTCCCCTCTGAACCAAAACAGGTAGCCATTATTTCTGCTGGGGCTCCCGGGTCAGGAAAAACAACTTTGATCAGACAACAACTCAAAGCAGAGGCCAACTACCCCTATGTATGCCCTGATGACGTCTGCTTAAAAGGGCAGACTAGAACGTACCTGACTGACATTAAAAAAAATGGAAATTCCTTTGAAGCTAAAAAAGGAGCGTATACAAAGTGGAGACCAGGTTCAAACGGAGCCACCCACATCCTCTTAGCCCACCTGATCAAAGAGAAACGCCCATTTTATTACGGAACAACCTGTTCGAGCCCTATGACCTATAAATTTTTTGAGTTCCTTAAAGAACAAGGGTACCGGATCAAGGTACTTCACGTGAGCGCTTCAGATGATGTGCGTTGGGGCTCCATTCAAGAGCGGGACAAAATGTTTATTCAAACTACAGAAGAGGATATCCGCGAGAAGGGACTTTTAGTTCCGCAGCGCGTCCAAGACACTTTCTTACCATATGCCGATGAAATCGCGTTCTACTACCGCTCCAGTGTCTCCTCCGATGCTATTCCTACAGCTACTTGGATAAGAAAAGAGGATGGCAGCAGTGAGTTGAGCATTCATGACAACGAGGCTTATGAGGTGGTTCAAGCTCTCCTTAATGCTGTAACCTCTCGACCAATATAAAGCGAAGTCTACAATCTCTAAGACCCTGATTGCTACCTAAACCTCGTCTAGAAACCGTTTGGGTGCGACAGATACAACTGCATCGCCAAAGGCAAGGGTTCCTCCCTTGCCTTTGGCGATGCAGGCAGTAGATGGCGTGCTCAAACGGTTTCTAGACGAGT
>JAJFLY010000031.1 GCA_021772455.1 Chlamydiota bacterium | reverse complement strand
CTTTGGGTATATCTAACTCCATGGACCACAAAACTTTGACATCACTCATGGCACCAGATTTAAAATGTACTTCGACCGGTTTGCCATCTCCGGTCACAAGCATGTGCACCTTAATTCCGCAGAAATACCGTTTTTTGGAAGACGACGGTTGAGTCGACTGTTGCTTAAGATCGCTGGAAACAATCCGAGGCGCTTACAAAAATATCTCGTTTTCACATAGTTACTGTGAAAAAATTTTGCAGTCACAACAGCAAAAGTCATCTCTTCCGCATTTTCGCTTGAGTGTCGTCTTGTACGCCAAGGATTTTCAGCAGTTCAGAACTAACCACGTAAACTACAGTTGCATAAAGCTCCATACTATCCTCCATTTTGATTTGGTAGAGCACTATAACAACAAGTTTAGGTAGCAATCAGGGTTTTAGCCAGCGGGAAGTCACCAAACAATACAGCTGCTCTTGCAAGTTCAGTATAGGCACGTTCATCCATCCTATTCACCGCATCAGCCAAATCTTTTACCAAACATTTTTCCAAGACGTATAGTCGCTTAGTGGTAGAATGCAAGTTAAAATCTGGATGCTTCGAAATGGCAGAGAGAATCGCACCAACTTACACCGACAAGTTTTGCGGGCAATTTTGATTCATTTGATCAAGCTGTATACATGCCATTTATATGCCTTCTTTAATTCTCGGAAAATTGTTCCACGTTTAATAATTTTAAGTTAAGATTGCGTTCTACTCAAAATTTCTTTTATCAAGTCATTTGCTTTAACCTGAACACGATCTATATAATTCGCTCCTTGAACTACGCGCTCAAGCTCTTGAAACCGCTCTTCTGTCAGCTTGGAGACCAACGAATCGAGCCCTTTTGGATCTTTCTGCATTTTTAACCAATAAGAACACTCCAAAACCATCAACTTATGTAAGTGGGGGATCTCCAGCCCCCCTAGTCGCATGATAGTACGAACGATTAGATGAGTGAAATAATCCTTATTATGCAAATCAGATAACGAGGTGATCGAAGCTGTTTTTAAAAATTCACCTACAAAAGCGTTAAATTTCCCATGATATTGCATCTCATTGCGATTACGCATCATGAACCTGAGCAACTCATTGTTTAGAGCTCCCTCTCTCTGTATCATGGCAAGTTGTTCTTCTGGCAGCCAGTTAATCGGCTCGGGCAAAATCACCGGCCTCTTCTTAACACATGTAACTAGCAAGAGGGCAAGCGCTGCAGAAATACCCCCACAGAGATACCCAGGAATCAGATAATCACCGCCCCACGCTACACAGCCTGCCGCTATCAAGCCAATTAATAGAATCGCCACAACATGAACTTTACAAGAGGCTGATTCCTTGAATGGCTGAATAACGCAATACCTAACACCTTTTAAGCACTGTACTGCCATATACATATCCTTTTGGGAGGTAAGTCTATCCAAACTTTAGATATAAGTCTGCAACAGCCCCCTCAAATAGAAACTGTTGATTGCAAATCGACGCCGTAGTCGTTATGCAATGCCAAATGTAGCCCCTCCCACAGCTCTTTGTATTGAGATAAATCCTCTCCATGGGTATGATCCCGATTCCTATAAATTTAACTATGTGCTCATCATATGCGTCGATCAATTTGCTATAGCGAGCCCCAAGTAGCCCGCGCAGGTCAAACACTTACGTGGACATTCCAATACACCACAGCGACCTCTCTCCCTGCAGGGACGCGGCTGAAATTCGACATCTTAAGCGATGGGAGAGATATCGATTGGGAGGTTCCCTCGGTCGACCTCGAGCAAGAAGCGAATGTGATTTATCTCGAGACTGAAAATGAGGAAATCATTGAGTTCACTGAGGTTGAAACTCCTGACTCATTCGTTCCGCAGTTTGAATGCACCCTTCCTGAAACCGTAAAAATCGGGGGAACTTTTACGATTGTCATGGGAGTCCCTCCAACTCATGATGGAGATCCCCGCGAATTTGGCAACGAGTGCCAGCTTACCATCCAGCGTAGGCGCGCCTTTAACCTTTACATCGATCCGAAAGGGAAAGGAAACTACGAAGATCCAGAAATTTTCACTGTCGATATCCGCGGAAACAAGCTGGAAAAAATCCGCATCCTTACGCCCTCTTTTGTGGCGAAAAACAAGCGGTTTGATATCACGGTCCGTTTTGAAGACGAATATGGCAATTTGACAAGTTGTGCTCCTGAAGAGACTCTCATCGAACTCTCATACGAGCATTTGCGCGAAAACCTAAACTGGAAGTTGTTTGTTCCTGAGACGGGCTTTGTAAACCTACCAAATCTCTATTTTAATGAGGCGGGTATCTACCGGATTCAGTTGAAAAACCTCCACACAAACGAGGTTTATACGTCTGCGCCACTCAAGTGTTTCCAAGATAATGGCCGCAACCTCTATTGGGGGCTTCTTCACGGCGAATCGGACAGGGTTGACTCCACTGAAAACATTGAAAACTGCCTTAGACATTTTCGCGATGAAAAAGCGTTGAATTTCTTTTCAACATCGTGTTTTGACAGCGTTGAAGAGACGTCGAACGAGCTATGGAAGAACCTCTCACAGAACATTGCAGATTTTAACGAGGAAGATCGCTTTACCACCATCCCAGGTTTTCAATATGTGGGTGAGCCTGGAAAAGAGGGTGTACGACAAATCCTGTATTACAAAGATGCCAAGCCAATCTTAAGGCAAAAAGAGACCAAAAGCTCCTCGCTTGGAAAATTGTATAAGACATTGACTCCAAAAGATATTATCTCGATCCCTTCTTTCACGATGGGTAAAGGAAACCACTTCGATTTCAAAGATTTCAATCCTGAATTTGAGCGCGTTGTTGAAATCTATAATGCGTGGGGAAGCTCGGAGATGGCAAAGTCTTCTCATCCGATCACCGGGGGGCTTGAAGAAGCTCCTGAGGGCTCTATTGTGGAAGCGTTGAAGAAAAATTTACGCTTCGGATTTGTCGCCGGTGGTCTAGATGATCGCGGCATTTATGGCGAATTTTACGATAGCTCTCAAGCGCAATACTCTCCTGGTCATACCGCAATTATCTGCGAAAAGCAGACGCGCGAATCGATGCTAGAGGCGCTCGCTAAACGGAGTTGCTACGCCACAACAGGTGCACGGATCATCGTCGGCTTCTATATTGCAGGCCACCCGATGGGCTCAGAGCTCTCTACTTCGATTAAGCCAGGTTTAGGCATCAACCGCCACCTCTCAGGCTACGTGGCAGGGACAGAAAAACTCAAGCTGATCGAGATTATCCGAAACGGAGAAGTGCTACACTCTTTCAACCCTACAGAGTATCACTACGATTATTACTATGATGATATGGAGCCTCTTGATAAGGTAACACTAAATGGGAATGGAAGTGATCCTTTTGTCTTCTACTATTTGAGAGTGACACAAGAGGATGGGCAGATGGCGTGGAGCTCGCCGATTTGGGTTGATGTCTCTTCCACTCCACCAGTAAAAGGAAAAAAGATTGGATAACCTCCTCCTCACGATCATCGCCGCCATTATCTTAATGGGGCTCGTGATTGCAGGGCTGGCAATTGGGTTATTGATTACAGGAAAATCGCGACTGAAACGGGGATGTGGGCTCTCCCCCGATAAGAAAAAGAAAGACGATACGAACTGCCCGCTTTGTGGAGATAAAAAAGATGAGTGTGACAAGTGAGTACGCAACTGAAAAAGTAGAAGCGGGTGAGCGTCTAACCCATGAAGAGGGACTAGCACTTCTCGAAACCACGGAACCTGACGAAATCGAACAGATCCGTGCCCTTGCCGATCGGGTGCGCGCACAAAAAGTGGGCGATATTGTCCACTTTGCCTCCACACTCTACATCCACCCCACCAATCTTTGCGAACTCAACTGCCCCATGTGCTCCTTCTACGCAAAACCAGGATGGGACAAAGCATGGTTTCTTACTCCTGAACAAATCGAACAAAAAGTCCGTGATAACCTCGACAAAGGCCTTACGGAAATTCACGTCGTGGGTGGACTTTGGCGCGATTGCAATCTCGACTACTACGAAGAAACATTTACGCGCATTAAAGCCCTCGACCCCAATTTGCATATTAAAGCCCTTACTCCCGTCGAGTACGATTTCCTCGCCAAAATGCACGACATCCCCATCGAAGAGGTCTTCCGCCGCATGGTCCGCTGGGGGCTAGGCTCCCTTCCTGGTGGGGGCGCTGAAATTTTGGTCGAAGAGATCCGCAAAAAAGTCGCACCGGGCAAAATCACCTCCGATGAATACATGGCGATTCACGAACTCGCCCACCATTTGGGCTTACGCTCCAATATCACCATGCTTTTTGGCCACATTGAAACAAACGAGCACATCATCTCACACTTGATGCAAGTGCGCAATTTGCAAGACAAGACCGGCGGTTTCCGCGCCTTTATCCCCCTCAAATTTGGCGAAGAAAACAATGCGCTTGGAAAGCGCAAAAAGCAGCTCAAACAGAAAAACATCCACCTCGTCTACGCCGTCTCCCGCCTCATGCTCGATAACGTCCCCCATCTTAAAGTGCTATGGAACTATATCGGCATACCCGAAGCTGTCGAAATGCTCCGCTGGGGTGGAAATGACCTCTCATCGACGAACACCGAAGAAAAAATCATTACCATGGCCGGCGGCGCCCAGATCCTCATGGATAAAGAAACGATGACCGCCCTCATCCAAAAAGCAGGACGCGAGCCTAGACTCACGCACACAGGCGAGATGTAATGGCGCGCATCGGGATGGTGGAATACATCAACGCTCTACCCTTCCACCTTCCCTACAAACTTGGAGAGCTTAAAACCGAGCACACCTTCACATTTAGCGTCCCAACAGCTCTTAAATCTCAGAATTTCGATATCGTTCTCTCAAGCTCCACACACTATGAACGCCTAATGCCCTACTGCATTGCTGCCGAAAAAGAAATTCTAAGCGTCAACCTCTACACCCGTGGTGACCTAAGCAAGATCGCCATCACCTCCCACAGCTCCGCCTCGGTTGCCCTGCTCAAGGTCTTATGCGCCCATTTTTGGAACAAAAATCCCGAATTTGCCCCCTATATTAAAGGTGAAGAGTATGACGCCTTCCTATTAATCGGCGATGAAGCGCTAGAAAAACAGACTGTGCCGGGTTATCAAACGATCGATCTCGCAAAAGCATGGTTTGAAGCGACCGATCACCCCTTTGTCTTCGCCGTTGCCTCATCAAAAGAACCGGTCCACGACGACCCCTTTGCAGAAGCGCTAGAATGGAGCGCACATAATGAAGAGCGCCTCCTCGAGGCTGCTCACGCCCAAACAAACTTGCCAAAAACACTCCTGAGCCGCTACTACGACCTGTGCACCTATCACCTAGGGGATAGAGAATTAGAAGGGCTCAAACACTTTCAAAGGTTATATGCCGATGTATCAAAAATCTGCACCTGAATCGATCCAAGAGATGTTTGCCACCATCGCCCCCAATTACGACCGCGCCAACACCACTTTTTCGCTCGGACTCCACAAAAAATGGAACCGAAAACTCATTAAATCAGTTGGAGAAGCAAAAACCCTCCTCGATTTATGCGCTGGAACCGGTGAGATTGGATTTGGCTTTCTCGAAAAACATCCCCATTCTAAAGCAATCATGCTCGATTTTTGCCCCGAAATGCTAGCCGTCGCCAAAACCAAAGGCGCCCCATTTGAAGGACGCTATAGCCTCATCGAAGCCGACGCCCAAGTTTTGCCCCTAGAAGACAATTCTGTCGACGCTGTGACCATCTCTTATGGAATCCGTAACGTCAAAGACCCCTCCAAATGCTTCCAAGAAGTGAGGCGCGTCCTTAAACCGGGTGGCAGATTTGCTATCTTGGAGCTCACACGCCCCACCAACTCCCTCTTTCGCCTTTCACATAAGATCTACCTAAAATTTTGCCTCCCCCTACTTGGCAAATTTGCCGCCAAAAACCTCGATGCCTACCGCTACCTCTCTCAAAGCGTAGAAGAGTTCGCCTCCCCAAAAGAATTAGAAAAAAAACTAATAGATTCTAACTTAACACCTATAAAGAAAATTTCTTTAATGGGTGGCCTATCTACGATTTTGATTGCAAATTCCTAACTTCTCTTATAAAATCTTAAGGAATCATTAAGAAAAGAGGTTAGATTATGGTAGTTCCAACTCAAATTCCTGGATACTGCGAATCAGGTTTAAACTTATATAGAGACGGAACAGCTCAATCTTTACAAGATGAAGCGCGTCATGCAACGGCCATTGTATTTGAAATGATCAGCCAAAACGGGCAAGCCGCACAAGAAGTACGTACTTGGGCTGCAAACAGTCCAGGAACTTCTAAACGCACTGCCTATGCTTTCACTGCGGCCGTTATCGATACCGTGACCAATCCCTGGTTTTGGATTGCGACGATGCACCGACCACCCTCACCCTTAGTTACTTCTGCCGGTGGTTGTTGTAATCCTTCAGGCTGCTGTAGTGGAGGAGGAAATAGTTCAAAGCGTGTCAAAGCGCTCTTTCTAATGGCTACAATTGGTGTTCTTTTTGCAGCCTTTCTAGCCGCAGGCCATCTTGCAGTCAAGCACGGCTCGGACGCTGTTAATGCAAAGCGTAAGGCGGATGAAATCAAAAATCGTCACAAAAACGCAAATGATCCACGCGTCCAGACCATCTACAGCAAAATCGCCCCGGAACAAAATAAAGAAGTAGTGAGCCAGTCGCTCAAAGCACTCTTTACCGGAACTGGAGCTGTAGGAGTGGGGTGTTTAACCATTTCAGCCATGATCGCTCTTTACGCTGTCCTAAACCATATTCCCGTCGCCTCTTCAGCTAAGACCTTCCTTATCGCCGGAGGCGCCGCTACCGGAGCCTCTCTTGCAGCTCACGTTGTACGTGGCGTGACACTTCAGGCTCAGCAAGAAAGGGAAGTTAGAATCCTCAACGGACTTTTCAATGAGATCATAAAGCTCGAAGCTCCTCACCCCTTTATGCTCCTTGCCTTAACTGACGAAGAAAATGCAGACCTACCGATTGGAAATATCCTATATACCAAAAGAGGGCAGAGGTTCGAGAGAAGAGAAATCACTGAAAGTCAGCCACTTCCTCCGTATATACCAGGTGAATCTCCTCCTAGGTACTCAGTAAGGCAAGATCCTCCTCCAGAGTACAGAGCATAACAAGGGAGCGGTGAAAAATAACACTCTTTCCCCCTTTTGGCTGCTTTTGCCCCATTTGAACAGCATAATTTAGAATCTAAGATATTCGATGAGATTTCAAATCAAATTGAAAATAAAGGCTTTGTGATAAAAAATGGCACTTTAAAAGCAGCCAAAAGGGGAGAATAGAGCTATTCTTCAACAATCCCAACAAAGTTGATTTTAGACTCCATTATGACCGAGGCCCTCACCAGTTTGGAACTATAACCACCCTTTCCGCTTGAAGTAGAAATAGGGAAGGATGGCTGTGACGACCATAAGGCTAAGAGCCAGAGGATATCCAAACCCCCAGCGCAATTCGGGAATAATCGCGAAGTTCATCCCATAAATACTCGCAATCAGAGTTGGTGGTAGAAAAATCACAGCTGCCACGGAAAGAATTTTCACGACGTTGTTCTGCTCAATATTGATATAGCCAAGCGTTGCATCGAGAAGGAAGTTGATCTTGCCAAAAAGAAAGTTGACGTGATCGGCTATCGAGCTGGCGTCATTCTGCAATATCTGCATTCTTGAAATAATTTTGGGATTATCTACATGGTTAGAAAAAAATGTGAGCATACGACCGATTCCCGTTAAACTCTCTCGGGTTTTAGTGCACAAATCCCCCCTTTTTCCAATATGGGTCAAAATCTCATGCAGCTGGCGTTGGGTATTTGAGTTATACTTTTTGGTTTTAAAAATCTCGGATGAAATAGAATCGATTTCTGACCCTATCACTTCAAAAATATCGGCAATGCGATCGATGATCGCCTCCAAAATCATTAAGAAAAAAAGCTCAGGAAGACCCAATCCGCGAACGTTTTTTTCGAGTTTTTTTGTAAAAGCTTGAAAAGGCTTTGGATCGACATAACGGACCGTAATGAGACGCTGACAATCTAAAATAAACGTAATCGGCGAGAGATAGGGGTGTTCACTATCGGCACTGGTCAATACGTTAATCGTCATGTATAACCTCTCATTCTCTTCAAACAAGCGGCTGGAGGCTTCAATCTCACCCATATCTTCGATTGACGGGATCGTGAGCTGGAAGAGATTTTCAATTAAGTGTATTTCTGCAGCTTCAGGGCCAAACAAATCGATCCAAGGAGAATCGGCATCGATCTTTTCTTCGTGTTCAATTTTATGGGAACTTAAGGAAAAGTACTGTAACATCTCTCCTTTATAACAGATTGAATAATTTCTATGCGCTTGATTCTAGGTTCTATTTCCCCAAGACGAAAAGAAATCCTGAGCTTCTTTTCGATCCCCTTTGAACAACTCTCCCCTCACTTTGATGAGGGAAAGATTCACTTTGAAGGGGATCCTATTGCATACGCCCAAACCCTTTCGAGCGGCAAAGCGGCCTCATTAGTTCCCTCCAATCCAGAAGCTGTTATCTTTGCTGCCGATACGGTTGTCTATAAAGATGGTAAGCTCATGGAAAAGCCGGCAGATGAGGATGAGGCGCTCAAAATGCTCACCGAGCTCAATGGCTCGTGGCACACTGTCTATACGGCTGTCACCGCGCGGTGCGGCGAAGAAGAATCGACCACGTGCGCCGAAACAAAGATACAATTTCATCGTGTTTCACAAGAAGATTTGCTACACTACCACCAAGCTTTTAATGGACTAGACAAAGCGGGTGGGTACGGCATTCAAAGAAGTGGAAGCCTGATCGTAAAACGGATGGAAGGGTGTTTCTACAATGTCATGGGATTGCCTATCTCAGCCACCTGTGAGGTCTTGCAAGATAGGGGAATCAACTTATGGCACTACTTGGGCTAGCTACAGCCGCTCTCACACTTTTTGCCTCTTTTCCAACCGATGTGGGCGGGCAGATGCTCTTTTTGCTCCACCGCAAAGATGCGAGCTTAGCCTTCGAAAAATACCTCGAGCATGCAGCTGAGTCTGGAGAGCACGATTTTGCCCTTCTCCAACAAGCTGGGATGCGCCTTCTTGAGCAAGGGATCGATTCGGACGACCCTGAAACGCAGCTGATGTGTATGTTTGGGGCGGGGGTTGCAAATACTCCTGACCTTCTCCACATTCTAGAAAAAGGGATCCACACCAAAGAGCCGCGCATCCAACTCACTGCCCTCAATTATTTGGGGAAACAAAACGACGATTTTGCCGATGAGCTTGTTTTGGAAGCTCTCTCCTCTCCTTTTCTGGCTACGAGACTAGAAGGGTGTTACCAACTTGCACAAAAAAACCACCCATCCGTTTTGTCACACTTGCAGTCGCTCGTAGTCAAAGTTCCCGATTTGGTACGCGCTCTTTTTCCACAGATTGTTGTCCATCTCGATGGGAGCAATGCCAACCAATATCTCAAGCAACTCCTTACAGATAGTAATCTCGACGTCCGGATGGAAGCGATTTTGGCCGTTGCAAAGCTTAGGCGGGACGATTTTCTCCCTCAAATCCGCAAGCTTGCCTCTCAGGTTCACTTTGCCCAGCAGGAGTGCTGTGCGCTGGCACTTGGAGAGTTAAAAGACACCCAATCGATCCCTCTGCTAAAAAATCTGAGGGCAAATCCTCACAAAGAGGTCCAGCTTGCCGCCGCAATCGCCCTCTATGAAATGGGCGAGGGAGAGCTTGCATTTATTGAGAACTTGGCCCGTTCAGAAGACTTATTCGCAATCGCAGCTCTTGGTAAACTGCAGGAAGGAAAAGGGGTTTTGCGCGAATTGATCCACCACACCGATCGCGATGTGCGTCTCAATGCAATTTTATCGCTCCTGCAACAGGGCGAGGCGGGCCCTGTAGAAGAGATTTTACTCCCAGGCAATAAAGATTTAGGATTTATGCGCACCTCTTCACCTGGACATGGGCTCCAGGCGTGGAAAACGATCCCCTCCCACCACCACAACACAAAAGGGTACTCCGGACTCGTTGGACAAACCATGGGGCTGCGTGAAAATGTTCTCATCCAATGCCTCGAACTCCCTGAAGCACAATTTTTGAAAATCGCACGCCATCTCATCACTCAAAGACGGACCGAATTAATCCCCCTTTTGGTCGAGCTACTCGAAAATAAGCGGAGTGATGCAGCGACTGCCCTTTTAAAAATAGGACACCAAACAGCTGGCGATCCATTTATTAGAAACTACTGCACATTAGCTCTTTATCGCATGCGCGAAGAAGGTCCTTACGAGCAACAATTGATCAACTGGGTCAAATCGGCGGGCGATCAGGTCATGATCCAATTTCGTGAAGATGATGGGGAGCCCTCCCTTTCCACCCGCCATGAACTCACTCCAGAAGAGAGCTCACGCTTCTTAGTCGAGACCTTTCAGACGCTTGCCCAAGCGCAAAATAAAGCGGGAATAGAAGCGCTCATACACGCAATGGCTTACGGAAATCCCAAAAACAGGTATGCTCTTGCCGGACTGTTGATTAGAACGACCGAGTAATGCGATTTCTTTTTCTACTACTGCTTGCGGCACCTCTATTTGGTGAAGAACTATTCACCGATCCCCCCCTTATTTGGAAGGCTGATTGTTACAACTGCCTCCCCATCGAAGTGCCCCTCAGGGAGATCGAATCAAACGTCTTTGTCGATCTCAACAACCCCTTTTATGAAGATGGAATCCTCTCAACCGATGAGGGTGGGGTCTTAACAGCCCCCAATTTCCGCGTCCAAGCCGAGCGTCTCGTTTATACCCGCAATATGGAGCACGATCCCCCCATTTTCACCGTCCAATGTGAAGGAAAAATTCTCGTTGATTACCGGGAGTGGGTGCTTGTCGGAGATTATCTCTACTACGATTTCATCACCCATACTGGCTTCTTGGTGAATGGCCGAACAGCTCAGCCCCCTTGGTATGTCGGTGGGAGTGAAGTTTTGCTCCTCGATTCAGGCGATCTAATGGCAATCAACGGTTACCTCACCACCTCAGAGGGTGAGCACAAAGATGTCGCGATCACCTCCCCGAGCATCACCCTTTCTCCTAACCGTGTAATCACCGCCAAACAGTTAAATTTTTGGGTCGAAAAGATCCCCTTCTTCTGGTTGCCTAAGCTCCGCCTTGACTTAGAGAACCGGCACAGATCCCCCTTTTCAGTGAAATTTGGGTGGGGAGGGTTTATGGGATCGCATGCCACCCTTCTCTACCGCTTCCTCAACTGGGGTGACTTGAAAGGGATTGCCCGTTTGGATGGTTTCTTCGGCCATGGACTTGGAGGAGGAATCGAAACACGCTATAACCCAAGACACCGCCCCACCGAAATTTATACGCGCAGCTACTACGCCCACGACATCTCGATCAGCGACCCACAAGATCGCGATCGCTACCGCCTCCAAGGAACGTTTTACGACTGTATCAAAGACATTAGTATCAATGGGAAGTACGATTATGTTAGCGATCCCAACATGGCCTCCGATTTCGAGATTCGCGATTTTGACCTTCCTACAGCAGGAAAAACGCAGATCGAATTCAGACGGCAAGAAAACGGGTGGATCGCCAACCTCATCTCACGTGTGCGCCTCAACGACTTCCAAAACATCAACCAAGAACTGCCTACCTTTGGACTTTATCTCCACCCCTTTGAGATTCCACGCACTGGAATTATCATGGAAAACACCTTCCAAGCCGGCTTTCTCAACTACGTATTCAGCGACGATGTCATCGCAAACGATTTTCACTCAGCTCGCATCTTCACCTACCCACGCTTCTACCGCCCCTTCTTTATAGGCCCCCTTACCATTACTCCAGAGGCTGGTTTTGTTGGGATTGGCTACACCAATAGCCCCGGCGGCAGCTCGGCAGGGCAAGCGATCGGAGAGTTAGGGCTCCGTTGCGACACATCCCTTTCCAATTCCACACCGTGCTACAAACACGTGATCGAGCCCTACCTACACTACACCTACCTGACCCAGCCCCGGGTTTCCGACGATCACCACTTTATCTTCACCATCAATGACGGGTATGACCGTCTCAACTTGCTTAGACTCGGCATCGAAAATAGCCTCTTTGTCAAAGCCCCTTGTGGCATTCGCCGCCCCCTCTGGATCGACCTATGGACCAACGCCTTTTTCAATGAAAAGACCATCCCCCAAGCGATCCCAAAAGGGTATGTTAACATCGAGTGGCAGCCCTACGAATGCCTCTTCTTCGGCATAAACGGCGGCTGGAATTTCAAATACAAAGAGACAGATCTCTTCAATAGCCGCCTCGACTGGACACTCTCTAACAACCTCGCCTTTGGAGTCGAATACCGCTACAACAGTAAGTACGACTGGCGCAAAGCAGACTTTTATAACTTCATACTTGAAACCATACGCACCGAGCAGGAGCTGCTCGACTCCCCCCTCTCCTTCCGTCGGCAGACCGCCCTCTTTCGCATCTTTGCAAGACCCACCCCCGACTGGACCGCGCAGTTTGATCTCCGCTTTGGATGGAATCGCGGCAAACAGCTCTTCATAGATGAGAACCGCGAAATTTTTCGTGGAAAGCAGAAGAATTTTTTTGAATACCAGCTCGAGCTCAGCCGCATCTTGTTTCAGCACTGGCGCTTTCAATTTATTTATGAGAAGCGCGAGGCTGATGACAACCGCTTCTCTGTCTCCCTGAAGCTCGACCCTGGAGCTCCTTAACTATAAAAATAATTTTATATATATTATTAACTACACATAAAAAAACTAGTTCGTTATAATTAATAAAAAAGATACACAGAAAAGGTTTTTATGTCTAATGTTACATCTAAGTCATTCCAAGAAGACCTACAGGAGTTAAGAAGATTTCAGCTTCCAACTGTAGTGGTACAAAATAAATCGTATTCATCTGCACAAATATGCAAGATAGCAGCGCTTACATTCATAATTTTTACAAGCATCGGGATAGCAGTGCTCAGCAATATGTACCACACAAATGGATTGACCAACACATTTCGACAAGTCGCAGGAGGATTAATAGGATTAGAACTCGCAATTGTTTGTGCCACATTTTTTTACACAGAAAAAATAAATAACGAAGATAAAAAACAAAATTTTGCGCTTAATTTGCTTTGCGAGCAGCGTCGAAAGAGAATTAGCAACCGGGAAATCCTCCAGGCGATGGTAGATGATCGTGAACCTCCAGCCAAAATCCGATCTGTGATTATCGGGCTAAATAGGTTGCAACTTGAAGATTTTGTAGCAAATGTATGTGGTTCTAAAGACATCACTCAACATATTCTATTACCAATCGTAGATAACCCCTACTTTCAGACGATGCTCTCGATTGATTTTCAAAATTTGGTAGACTATGTTTGCAGAAGGTCTAATGTACAACTCACTGATAATGAAAAACTAGACCTCTTATTAAAAATATCTAACCACAAAGGCTTTACAAATCTTGATTTAAAATGTTTAGTAGATTTTACAAAGTTTACAATCGCACTGACTCCATTCGAAAGTGACGTTGAAAAAACAAAGACCCTTTTAACACGTATCTCTAAACACCCTCAATATGGAATAAAATCCCTAATGAGTCTGGATTTGATTTTGGGGAACACTGATCAAAAATCCATGCAAAGGCTTGTCGAAGACAGGTTGCACATCTTAAACAACACCATCCTATAAGTATTCTTAGGCTCTCATAGAATTCAACGTCACACACAGACTGCTTAATAACATTGCGCTGACCGCATAGAGTGGTGTGAGCAAGCCTGCCATCGCGAGGCAAAGCCCCACTCCATTATAAAGAAAAGCCCAGAAAAGATTCTGGCGGATGATTCTCTCCCCTCTCTTTGCAAGTTTTACGAGCTCTGGCAATGCTGAGAGGCTTGATTTCGTAAGCAGAATATCTGAAACCTCAATCGACAGATCTGTCGCTGAGACAACGGAAATCCCCACATCGGCAGCACTTAATGCAGGGGCATCATTGACTCCATCGCCGACCATAGCGACCGGTTTTGGGAGCTTTTCGATCTCTGCACGCTTCTGAAGTGGGTCACACCCACCCTTACCCCATCGAAAGCCACACTTTTTAGCAATTTCTGAGACGAGTTCTTGGGAGTCTCCTGAAAGAATGACTCCATCAACTTTTGGTAGGTCAGAGCGGAGCTGATCGCCGAGATGAATGCTTGTAAGTAGGGTTTTCTCTTCGGCAAAGTGGACGGCCGTTCCACCTGAGGAGGGAGCGTCGATTCCGTGCTCACGCATGAAGGTAGTTGAGCCGAGAAGATAGCTTTTTCCAGCGTAAATCCCCTCCATTCCCCTGCCGATCGACTCGTGTACTTTCTCAAGCGTTACAGAGTGTAGAAGTGTTTCACCAAGGGCTGCTGCAACGGGATGGGTTGTGTGGTGGCTCAGCCCCTTTAAGATTGCTTGGTGGCCCGTTGAAAGCTTTAACTCGCTTAGTACACGAAACTTTCCTTCGGTGAGTGTCCCTGTTTTATCAAAGGCAAAGAGGGGATTTTTGGCGAGGATGGCAAGAGCTGCGCGATTACGGACAAGCGCCCCTTTTTCGGCAAAGCGGTAGAGAAGGCGTGACTGAGCAAGAGGAGCTGCGATCCCAATAGCGCAGGGGCAGGAAATTAGGAGCACCGAGAGTGAGCGGAAAATTCCTCCAAAGGGGTAGGCAATACTGGCAAGTATAAGCACGAACGGAACAAAGAAGGGTATGATTTTATCGACAAGGCGTATCGAGAGCCGCTTGCGGCCAAGATCGTGCTCGATCATGGCTGAGATTTTGGCAAGGACCGACTGCTCAGCGGTTGCCGTTACTTCTATGTGGAGTGCGCCTTGTTTGACAATACTGCCACCCACAATTCTTGTACCAGGCTTGACACGAACTGGAATCGCCTCGCCAGTCATAACAGAGGCATCAACGAGCCCTTCCCCTTCGACAACAACCCCATCCAAAATAACTTTTTCGCCCATGCGCGCCATAATCCAATCTCCCACATTGATCTCCTTGATCGGTACGGAGGCATATTCCCCTGATTTTAAGCGTTTCATCCCTTTTTTAGGGAGGCTGCGGGTGATGCGGAAGAGGCTCTGCTTGGCAGAAAATTTGGCCCTTCTCTCTAGAATTTTTCCGAGCAATACAAAGGTGAGCAACATTCCCATCGAGTCAAAATAGAGGTGGCTCAGCTGGTGGGAAAAAAGATGGGCGGTCGAATAGGTAAATGCGGTAAGCGCCCCGATGATAACAAGAGTTTCCATTCCAAAAAATCCTGTCCGAAGCCCGAGATAGAAGCGGCGCCAGATCGGCCAAGCGCCATAGGTAATCAGCGGCAAGGCGAGAGCGAATGAGAGCCACGCCACAGCTCTTTCGTACCCTTCGGTAAATTGGTCCGTATAGATCGGAAGGGCGAGCATCATTAAGTTAAGCGCACAAAAAGCGCTTAATCCGAAGCGAACCAAAAGGGAGCGGGCCGGTTTGCGCTCCCCAGCAAGCAGTGAGCGGGGTTGATATCCGAGTTTGGCTATCAAATTAAACAGATCGTCTTTGGAGTGGACTCTAGGGGAATATTCGATGACAGCAAGATCGGTCGCGTAATCGACAACACACCGTTTGATCCCCTTTTGGCGCATCACGATCATCCGAATCGCCTCAGCGCAGCTTGGACACCACATCTCTTCGATTTCCAAGTGGAGCGTTTCGATCTCTCCCTCGACGATTTTCTCTTCGGCAAAGAGGTCAGGATTTGAGATCACACCGCTCGAAAGGGCTTGGTTGTAGATCGGGTGGGTCTGATAATCTCCCTCGAACCCTTGCGCGCCAAGAATACGAAAAACGGTCAAGCACCCCGTGCAACAAAAGGGTTTCTCCTCTTCCATGACAGGATCGCGGGGACATTTTAAAGAACATAAGGCGCAGTTAGTCGACATCGAGTTGTTCGGGCATTAAATAGCGTGTTGCATAGGGAAGATAGGCTTTTTTCTTCAAAAATACATCAAAAAGATTGGGGTCTAGGTGCCCCTCATCAACCATCTCTTGCATCATCTTGAAAACTTCAGAAAGAGGAGCTGGTTTGCGATAGGGACGGTCGGGAGCTGAAAGGGACTCAAAAACGTCGGCAATGGCCAAAATCCGCGCCCGGGAGGACATTTCGTCCCCCATAAGCCCGCGCGGGTATCCTTTGCCATCCATACGCTCGTGATGTGAGGCTGCGATCTCAGGAACCTTGCTGAGCTCCTTGGGAAAGGGGAGCTGCGAGAGCATTCGATAGGTCATTAACACATGGTTTTCAATGATTTTACGCTCTTTTTCAGTTAAGTTGCCCTTTGGAATCAATAAATTTTCCTGCTCATCTTGTGTCAGCAAAGGTTTTCCCTCTTTCCACTCTAATGCACCGATCCGTTTGATCCGCTCTACTGCCTCCTCGGTAATCGGCTCCTTCATCTCATTGCATCGACGGAGAAATTCCAAATCATCACCACTGATTAAACCTCTTCCCCGCGCTTCAATCAACTCAATACGATCGCATAGCCCTTCAAGCTTCTTCTTCTTTTCAATGATATGAACCGGCGTTGTGATCTTTCCGCAATCGTGCAATAAAGCTGCGATTTCCAGCTCATAGAGTTGCTCGGAGGTAAATTCACCCACTGCCTCGGCAAGAAGTTTTGCGATGGTCGGCACCCGTTTTCCATGGTTTCCGGTCGAAGGCGACTTTTCATCAATCGCCTCGGCAATCACCCGGATGAGTGACTCGAATAAGGTGCGTAAATTCTCAATGAGAAGTTGATTGTTGAGCGCAACGCCCGCCTGAGATGCCAAAGACTTAGCCAATTCAACCGCCTCCTCGGAGAAATGGGGCGTATTTTTCGGGTTGATCAACTGCAAAACCGCAATCACCTCCCCCTCATGATCCATCATGGGAACGGTTAACACAGCTTTCGTCCGGTAGCCACTCTTCTCATCAATCGCGCGTGTCCCAGAAAAATCAAACCCCTCCTCCTCATACGCATCTTTGATATTGAGCGTCTTTTTATGGTTCACCGCATAGGCGACCATCAAATTATCATTGGACAAGGGTAAATTTGGGAAGGGAGTCTCTGTCAAATGCAAGCAAAGAGAATCGGAGATCACCACTTCAAAGTGCAGCTCCTTGCCCTCAACAACCGAATAGATTGTTCCTCCATCAGCCTCGGTCAACTCCTTTGCACTTTCAAGAATCTTCTCTAATAAAACAGGAAGGCGACGCTCCTTCGAAAGAGCTATCCCAATTTGGTTGAGTTGTTGTAAAATTTCGCGATTGAACTCCATGTTTATATTTTAATGTTTTTGCCTACAAATCTCCATAACTCGATTGAAAGCCTTCTTAAAGACACTAAGTCTAAAGAACTAAAAAATTACCCCTCCCTTGATCTCTACGGAAGGGAGACTCATTCTACAGAAAGGAAGACGTAAAAGCCTATTTTTATCAAGAGGCGCCTTTGATCAGAATCCTACTCCCAGTATTAGATAAAAAACACCCTTATTAACAATAATTACTATTTACAAAAAAGAAATATTAGTTGATAATATATATTGTTTTTTAATTATTTTTACAAATTAGTGGTGATTTTATGGCTGCAGAAGTGGGACAACAGATGCCCTACGATGACGAGTGTAGAAAAGTATATGCCTACCTGCAGAAAGGCTTTATCGCAAGTAGAGACCGGAGAGATGAAATCGCGACCGAGTACAGAATATCAGTCATAGGCTCACATGATGCGATAAGAGCTGACATTGAGCAAGATGTTATGAATATAAGTCTGAATGCGATCAAGCAAAAGGGACATATTGATTCCTCGCTCTACGATGGCTCAAGAGGTGGATTTGCTGTTATTTGCGAAGAAAAAGAGGGTGGAAGAGGGCTTACCGAACGCTTCATTCTTACAGAACTGACTGAAGAAGTTGAAGGAGCGAGGAGAGAGATAAAACAACGGATGCCAGGAACTGCCCTTTCTGATATAATGATTGACGGGAAAGTTTTTTCAAACGTTTTAAATGCAAACGAGGAATATAGAACTGCCCTTGAAGAGAAGGTACACAGAACCGTTCTATTTATCCTGCGCCTTGAAAATGCAAAAACGGATTACGGGTTTGAACATAAAGAAGTAGAAGATATCCCCCCAGATAATATAGAAAAAATTTTACTCCCGATGCGACTAAGAGAAGGTATCGAAAGAGAACAACAATATTTCGAAGGATTTTTTGAAAAAATCGAATATGTCGAGGACAGACTAATTGAGAAACTTGAATATGGGTATGAAAAAGAGTATGGCAGCTCCACGATGGATCATACTCTTGAGTTTATGAATATACGAGTTCCCGATTACCAAACCCATCTCACAAGAGAATTAAAAACAAGAGTGGAAGCAGGCAAAGATTCCGGATTTTTCACTCATATTGCTCCGACAAAACCTACAAAATAATTAGAAACAATGTTGTTTATTACAACGAGGTATAAATGAATCCACTTCACGAAATAGTCTCTACACAACCAGAAGTTAGAGCAATTAAAGAACAGACAAATTCTTATATGCTAGAACATTATTGTGATTCTAAGCTGCCGAGTTTAATGCGCTTTTTTAAAGCCTTGGTTGCGAATAATTCCGAGGTTCTCGCGGATTGTCCTCTACAAGACAAAGTGAACTCTCTATTTTTTGCTGCTCTCCCACTTATCGTTATGCAAGTCAAATCGGATGAAAAATTTCCAGCAAGTTGCTCGAAACTAATAGAGAAATTTAGAGATCTTGATAAAGATTTTGACATTCATCCCTCAATTGATGAGATCATCTATTCTCATATTCAAGTGAACTTTAAAACAATATTCGAGACGACCATAGCGTCTGCTTTAGATTTAATACCTACTGAATTAATTATTGCTCCTCCCTATGAAAATCCTCCTGAACTCACGATATCTTATAAAGTTATGGATGAATTTATACAGCAGGATGAGACCTCAAGCAGCAAAGAAGAACTATAATCAAACTCCATGTTTATATTTTAATGTTTTTGCCTACAAATCTCCATAACTCGATTGAAAGCCTTCTTAAAGACACTAAGTCTAAAGAACTAAAAAATTCATCCACCCATATCACCGATCTCTACCGAGAAGGGGAGTCTCTCACCGAAAGCCAAGACCTACTCACCTACTTAACCGTCCGTCTACCAGCAACATACGCAGCCATCCATACCGTCTTAAAGGAGATCCCCTTCAAGATAACCTCCCTTTTAGACCTCGGGGCAGGGCCAGGAACCGGATGGTGGGCAGCAAAAGAGATGTGGGGAGAAATCGAGGCAACATGCATCGAGCGCATACCCGAGTTTGTCAAGCTAGGGAAGCGGCTCGGCTGCCCCCATTACAAGCTCGGCGATGTTGCGCGCATCACCTCCTACGAGCCGCACGACCTAGCCCTTTTCGGCTACAGCCTTGGAGAACTAGATGAAATCGATCTAAAACCTGTCTGGGAAGCGGTTAAATGCGTTGTGATTGTTGAGCCAGGCACGCCCCGCGGATTCCAGAATATGCTCGCCGCGCGCGACCAGCTCATTGCCCTTGGAGGGCATGTTTTGGCTCCTTGTCCCCACTCAAAAGCATGCCCTCACCCAAAATGGTGCCACTTTTCGGTACGATTAGGGCGTACACAGCTCCATAGACAGGCTAAACAAGCCTCCCTCCCCTACGAGGACGAGAAGTTCAGCTATGTGATCGTAACCAAAGAGGCGTTGAATCAGGAGATCCCCCGCATACTTTCAAACCCCAAAAAGCACACGGGCCATGTTAACCTGCAGCTTTGTATGGTGGATGGGATCGAGGAGCGCACGGTTTCTAAAAGGGACAAGGAGCTCTATAAGAGAGCCCGAAAGGCTCGCTGGGGAGATTCTTTCTAAACAGTTTAACGAGAACTTTTAGGGATTTTTGTTCCAATTGGATGATCTCGAGCGATGATAGTGTAGGTGATACAGCGAGCGAGAGATCATTCAAGTGGGGCAAAAATCCCTAAAAGGGAAACTTCAGCTTTTAAGAAAGTAGTTTTGCTTGATGCGGCGGAGTTCGGGTTCTAGTAGGGTGCGCCGCTTCCCCTTAATCCGATCGATGAAAAGCACGCCGTTTAAGTGATCGTTCTCATGCATGATGTTGCGCGCAAGATAGCCTGAGCACTCTTTGGTAAAGAGATTCCCCTCCAAATCCATCGCCTCAACTGTAATTTTTTCGGGACGTTCGACATATGCATAGAGCTTCGGTATAGAGAGGCACCCTTCGCTCCGTTTTACAAGCTCTTCGCTCGGACTGGAGATAATAGGATTGATATAGACAATGGGGTCGGATAAATGGATCTCCCCTTCCTCATCCTCATAGTCGACATTGGAAACAAAAATCCTGAGGAGCTTCCCCACTTGAGGCGCCGCAAGCCCAATTCCTTTAATCGTGAGCATCGTTTCAATCATGTCAGCGCATAGCTGGCGGATCTCATCGGTGATCGCTTCAACAGGCTCAGCTTTTTGCCGCAAGATGGAGTCTCCGTAGTACCGAAGAGAGAGCTTCAACTTTCGATGATCTCCGTTGTAGGGCCGCTCTTAGTTTTTGAGCGTCCCATCGCCCCTGTCCATACAGAGAGAACGATGCATCCGCCGAGGAAAATCACAGCAAGATACGCTGTGATTTTCTTCAGTACTTCGGGCGTTGATACTCCAAAAAGAGAGTCGCCGGTATCCCCACCAAAAGAGGCTCCGAGACCTGAGCTTTTACTCTCTTGAATCAAGATGACAAAGCAGAGAATTGCTGCGATGAGCAGAAATAAGAAAAGGAATAAATAATAGACTACAGTCATGCTAATAAACCATTTATAATTTTACTAAAAGTGTCTGCCGAAAGGGAGGCCCCTCCGACTAAAAGCCCGTCGATGTTGGGCTGACGTATGAGATCGACAGCATTTTCGGGTTTTACCGAGCCGCCATATTGAATCACGATGTGATCTGCTACTTCTTTTCCCCACGCCTCTGCAAGAACGCTGCGGACAAAGGCGTGCGCTTTTTCCGCATCATCAGGATGGGCCACTTTCCCCGTTCCAATTGCCCAGACGGGTTCATAGGCGATGATCATCTTGGACAACTCTTCACTCGTTACTCCTTCAAGAGAGCCTTGCAGCTGCCCTTTTAAAACAGACTCTGTTTCCCCAGATTCATGCTGAGCAAGGGTTTCACCAATACAGAGAATCGGTTGAAGAGAATCCTTTAGTGCGCGCTTCACTTTTTTATTGATAAAGGCGCTTGTCTCGTTAAAAATTTGGCGTCGCTCAGAGTGGCCGAGAATGACAAAACCGGCCCCTACATCTTTTAACATCCGCGCAGCGATCTCTCCCGTAAAGGCACCTTCTGCCGCGTCGTTCATGTTTTGCGCGCCAATTGTGATGGGAGCTCCGAGCTCTTTTACAACCTGTACAGTCTGGTCGATCGCCGTAAAGGGAACGGCTAAGTAAACGGTTGCTTGACTCTTCTTAATAAGGGGTGCTAAGCTTTCGACAAAAGTTTTTGCCTCGCAGGTGGTTTTATACATTTTCCAATTGCCGGCAATTACGGTAGATGTACGAGACATATCTCTCTCTTCCAAGGATAAAAATTTTCAATACATTAGCATAGCTATGAGTACAACGTCAACTGTTATCACCGTTACCCAGCTCACCGCTGCGATCAAAAATCAACTTGAATCGCGCTTTGTAAATCTCACCGTCCAAGGGGAGATGAGCAACTGCAAACTCCACTCGAGCGGACACCTCTATTTTGACCTTAAAGATTCTGGAGCTAAGGTACCTGCCGTCCTTTTTCGGGCAAAAGAGAGTAAACTCTCCCGTATGCCCAAAGAGGGCGACCATGTGATCATCACCGGAGCGATTTCTGTCTACCCTCCCCACGGAAAATATCAGATTATTGCACGCAGGATTGAATATCAAGGAGTCGGTGAGCTTTTAATGCGCCTGGAGGCGTTAAAGAAGAAATTGAGCGAGCGGGGGTGGTTCGATAAGGACAAAAAACGTGCGCTGCCAAAATTTCCCAGACGAATCGGGGTCGTCACAAGCCCGACGGGCGCTGTCATTCGTGATATCATCCATGTCTTGTCTCGAAGGTACGCAGGCTTTCAGCTTATTCTCAATCCGGTTCGCGTTCAGGGAAATGAGGCTGCCTATGAGATCGCCGAGGCGATCGAACAGTTTAATGCCCACAACCTCTGCGATGTGATGATTGTTGGACGGGGTGGAGGAAGTTTGGAAGATTTATGGCCCTTCAACGAAGAGATCGTCGCCAAAGCGATTTTTGAGAGCAGAATCCCGATCGTCTCAGCGGTTGGCCATGAAACCGATGTGACTATTGCCGATTTTGTCGCCGATGTACGCGCTCCGACCCCTTCGGCTGCAGCCGAGATTGTCAGTGCAGAAAAACAGCAACATGTGAAGTTTTTGGAGACGATGCAGGGCCATTTGAGCCACGCGCTCCTCCATCAGGTCAAACGATACAGAGCCACTCTCAATGGCTATGCACGCCACCCCCTATTTTCCACATCGTACGCTCTGTTAGGTGGGCCTCTCCAAAGAATTGATGAGCTGAAAACCAGGCTCGATGGCCTAATGCGGCAAGAGCTTGCACGTAGGCGCTACTTGCTGGCTGGAAGGGAGAAACAGACCCACGCCTTGAAACCAACCAATCAGCTCGTTCTTTGCCAAAGCAAGCTTGCAAGCCAAGTGAAACATCTCGATCAAGCGATGAAAAACAAACTTGCTGCGAATAAACAAAAGCTGAAAGAGATTATTCAACAATTTTCGGCTTTAGACCCAAAAAACGTTTTAAAAAGGGGGTATTCCATCCTCTTTGCCTTAAATGAAGGTTCCGTTATAGTATCGTCTCGAGAATTAACCCCAGGCCAGAAACTGGAAGCTCTTTTCAGCGATGGTAGAGTCAAAGTGAGTGTAGACAATGAGTGAACAAGAATTTAACTTTGAAAGAGCCTTTGCGAGACTCGAGTCAATCCTTGAACGAATGAACTCTGGGAATGTTTCGTTAGACGAATCGCTCAAACTCTATGAAGAGGCCGACAAGTTAATTGGAGGGTGTGGAACGCGCTTGAGCGCGGTTGAAGAGCGGATCGAAACATTGATTAAGAAGCGAGATGGCTCGCTTGATCTCGATGAAAAGGGAAGCGCCCAAACAGAAGCATTCGAACCTCAAGAGGTCTTGTGACCCATCTTGAAACCCTTGACTCTCCAGACGCTCTCAAAAAATTGTCGATTCACGATTTAAAAGAGCTCTCTCAAGAGGTTCGTGACCGCCTTATTCGGGTCCTTTCGGTCACAGGGGGCCACCTCGCCTCTAATTTGGGAAGTGTTGAGCTTTCCATCGCACTCCACTACGTATTCCACTCTCCTGATGATGCGTTTATTTTCGATGTCAGCCACCAAACCTATACCCATAAATTGCTCACAGGAAGAAACGACGAGCGCTTTGATAAAATTCGCCATTCCGAAGGCTTAAACGGATTTGCCCACCCAAAAGAGTCGCCTCACGACCACTTTTATGCAGGCCACGCAGGCACAGCCCTCTCTCTTGCTCTGGGAATGGCCCGTTCGCGCGACCTAAGCTTCCAAAAAAACCATGTGATCCCTGTTATTGGCGACGCAACTTTGACCTGTGGGCTGTCGCTTGAGGCGCTGAATAATGTCTCGCGCGATCTCTCGCGCTTCATTTTGATTCTCAACGACAATGAGATGTCGATTTCGAAAAATGTGGGTGGCATCACTAATATCCTAAGCCGCTTGCTTAGCAACCCTACAACGAGTAAATTGACGCGCGAATTAGAACATCTAGTTTCAAAAATCCCCGTCTATGGCAACTCTCTTGCCAAAAAGGGAATGAAATTGACCGAGTCAATCAAAAATATCGTCAGCTCAGCTCCCTTTTTTGAGCAATTTGGCTTCTCCTATATCGGACCAATCGATGGGCATGACGTCAAAAAACTTGTCGCAGTATTGCAGGCGGTAAAAGACCTCCCAATGCCGGTAATCATCCATACGCTGACAAAAAAAGGGCAGGGTGTCAAGCGTGCAGAACGCGATCCGATCGCCTACCACGGTGTGAAACCCTTCGATCCCAAAACGTGTGAATTCCTCCCCTCCACTTCAAAACAGGCAACATTTCCGAAAATTTTTGGAAAGCACGTAGTGAAGATGGGTGAGAAAAACTCACGCCTTGCCCTCATCACCCCCGCCATGTCGCTAGGCTCTTGTCTCGACCCTTTTCATGACAAGTTTCCTGAACGCTTTTTCGACGTGGGAATTGCTGAGGGGCACGCCGTCACATTTGCGGGAGGACTTTGCAAAACGGGCAAGCTCAATGTCGTATGCTCGATTTACGCCACATTTTTCCAGCGCGCACTCGACAATCTCTTCCAAGATGTCTGCTTACAAGAAATTCCGGTTGTCTTTGCAGTTGATCGCGCAGGGTTTTCTCCAGGCGATGGGGCAACACACCATGGGATTTACGAAATCAGCTTCCTGCGCGCGATGCCCAACATGGTGATCTGCCAACCGCGCGACGGCCACGTCTTAAAAGAGCTGATGGAATCGGCTTTCAGCTGGAAGCAGCCAACAGCCATCCGCTACCCCAATCTCCCCACTGTTGAGCGCAATGAAGAGATCAAATTCCGCCCTCTCGGGAAAGGGGAAATTTTAGCCGAAGGGGAAGATCTGTTAATCATTGCCCTTGGACATCAATGCAATGCAGCTCTGAGTTTACGCGACTTGCTAAAAGAAAAAGGTGTGTGCGCAACTGTTGTCGATCCTGTTTTTATAAAACCACTTGATAAAGAGCTATTTGGCGATCTTCTCCTCAAACACAACCGCGTTGTGACCATTGAAGAGCACTCCCTTAAGGGTGGGCTTGGCAGCGAGATCAATGAGTTTGTAATCACACACGATTTTGGCCAAGTTGAGATCTTAAATTTTGGTATCCCCGAAACTTTTGTTGATCAAGGAGGGTATCAAGAGCTATTGTCCGAAATAGGACTTAACCCCGAAAAAATGTTGCAGCGGATCATGACCCATTTTTCATTTCACACCTATGCGGAGATGCCATGATCATTGCCCTCTTTGCCAATATGAAAAAGAGGGAGTCGTTTGCGATCACACAAAAAATTACCGAGTATTTGCAACAAAAAGGGGTCACTGTAGTTGCGCGCGATGAAGAAGCGACAGACCTAAAAGTGCCTCCCCTCTCTTCCATCCCTCCAGAAAGCCTCGACTTTTTGATCTCTCTTGGTGGTGATGGGACGATCTTAAGGATGATCCACAACTTCCCCACCCTCGACGCTCCTATCCTAGGAATCAACCTCGGCCACCTCGGATTCATGGCAGACGTCCCCCTCGCCGATCTTTACCCCAGCCTCGATGAGCTCCTTAACGGCTCTTACACCATCGAAGAGCGCGTGATGATGGAAGGGGTTACCCCTCGCCAAGAGCGTGTCTTGGCGATCAATGAGATGGTCATCCACCGCTCCCGCAATCCCTCACTGATCGACCTTTCGATTCATGTCGACGGAACCTACCTTAATACCTTTTCTGCCGATGGGATCATCGTTTCCACGCCCAACGGCTCAACCGCCTACTCTCTTGCCGCCGGTGGACCGATTTTAACCCCTGATCTTAAAGCGCTTGTCATTACCCCCATCAGTCCTCATACGATTTCAAACCGCCCGATCGTTTTGTTGCCCCAGAAGAAAATTGAGATTCAGTATTTAAGTGCCTACGATCCTGTTGAGATCACCTACGACGGATTTTCTCGTCACGCCCTTGCGACAAACGAGACATTTAGCATCTCGTGCGCCACGCGCACCTTTAAGATGGTAAACCTTAAGCGTTCCGACTACTTTGCGACGCTGCGTACCAAACTCGGCTGGGCTGGCCAACTCCGCTACAACGAGCTCAACCACCCTACTGAACATCGTGACTAGTAGTGAAGATGGTCAGGCGTATCAGCAAATCGCTTCCAGACCTCAATTGCCTCATCACGAAGAATTTCTGAAGAACCAATCCGTCGATCCTTAGGCTCTTTGCGAATCTCTTCATAGAAATCGACGTCATCAAAATTGCCATATTTAAGAGCATCCTCCACACGAGCAGCGGTATAGATATGCGAGATATGCGCCCAATATGCAGCTGCTAAACACATCGGACACGGTTCTGCGCTCGTATAGAGCACGCACCCTTCGAGATGGGGGGAGCCCACATGTTTGCACGCTTCACGAATCGCATGCATTTCACCATGCCAGGTCGGGTCGTTGTGTTTTACAACCTGGTTGTACCCTTCTCCAATGATTTTATTATCCTTTACGACAACCGCGCCAAACACTCCACCCGATTTTTCGATAAAGGCAGCCTTCTCACTCAATTCTATTGCCCTACGCATAAACTTATCGTGCATTTCAGATCCTATATAATTAAACTTTAAATAAACAGTAATAATAATTAGAATTAACTTATATGGAAAAAGAACCTTCAATTATTACTATTTTCGGCGGCGGTGGAGATCTTACCTGGCGTAAGCTCATTCCTGCGCTTTACAATCTCTATTTAGAACAGAAACTTCCCCCTCAGTTTGCTGTGATCCTCGTAGATGGAAAGGCGATCACCGAACCTCAGATGCTAACCCATTTGCAAAAAGGAGTCAGCCAATTTTCCGCGGGAAAACTGAACCCCTCAGAATGGAAAACCTTCTCCGAAAATATCCATTATCTCAAAGGCGATTTCAAGAAGCCCGAAACCTACAAGAAGCTCAACCAAACGAGCAAAGACCTCCAAAAAAAATGGAATCAAAAAGCACACACGATCTTCTACATGGCAACGCCCCCCTCCCTTTTTGGCGTGATCCCCCATTACCTGCAACAAGAAGGGATGTCTCAAGATCTCGAATACAACCGCCTTGTTTGTGAAAAACCGATTGGATACGACCTTGAAACGGCCAAATCACTCAATCAGAGCCTAAATAGCTGCTTTGATGAATCGCAAGTCTTCCGCATTGACCATTATCTTGGAAAAGAGACTGTCCAAAATATTCTGGCCTTTCGTTTTGCCAACCCTCTCTTTGAGCCCGTTTGGAATCGGCGCTATATCGATTATATCACGATCACCGTTGGTGAAGCGGTTGGTGTGGAGGAGCGCGGTGGATACTACGATCATGCTGGAGCCCTTCGCGATATGGTGCAAAACCACCTCATGCAGCTACTCTGCCTTGTTGGGATGGAGCCGATGCTCTCCTTTGACGCAAATGAAATTCGCAACAAAAAAGTCGATGTCCTCAATGCTGTACGCGAAATTTCACCCGATAAAGTACACGAGAGTGCCGTTCGGGGGCAGTATTACGAAGGGAGGATCAACGGAAAAAAAGTCCCAGGCTTCAGAGATGAAGATGGAGTTGCTCCCGATTCTCAAACAGATACGTTTGTCGCCCTTAAATTCTTTATCGACAACTGGCGCTGGCAAGGGGTTCCATTTTACATGAGAACTGGAAAACGGATGGAGAAAAGAGCCTCAGAAATTTCGATCCATTTCCGCGCTGTTCCCCACCACAGCTTCCCACCTGAGGCATCACTCAACTGGATGCCCGCACGTTTGATTATCTCAATCCAGCCCGTTGAAGGGATTACCCTTAGATTCCAGGCCAAATATCCTGGCCCTGAGATGCACCTCCGTGCTGCAGATATGATTTTTAATTACCAAAATGAGTTTCACACACGCATACCAGAGGCGTATGAGACGCTACTCGCCGATATTTTGGAAAATAATCAAACGCTTTTCATGCGCAGCGATCAAATCGAAGCGTCGTGGAAGCTCTTAACACCGATCTTGGAAATGTGGAAAAAATCCCCACCCCATGACTTCCCCAATTATCCGGCTGGAACATGGGGGCCAGATGCAGCAAACAATCTCCTTGCTCAGGAAGGTCACTCGTGGCCCCACCCTACTGACTTGGACCATTAAGCTCAGAAAAAAGCGCTAAAAAAGTTTCTAGCCCAAGCTCTTCAGCGCGCGCTTTTGGATTAATCCCCACTTGCTCAAAAGCAGCAGCCACCTCTTCAACACCATATACCGCCGCTAACAGTTTTTTCATCATCTTGCGACGCTGCCCAAAAGCTGTGCGCACAAGCTTAAAAAACCTGTCGGCATCGACCTGAGGAGGCTCTTTCAAGGCAAATGTCACGACGGCCGAATCGACATTGGGGGCAGGAAAAAAACAGCTTCGGCTTACACGAAATGCATAAGTGGGCTCGGTATAAAAATTCAAAAAAATTGTGAGCGATCCGTAGTCGCGCGATTTGGGCGAAGCGGTCAATCGGCGTGCTACCTCTTCTTGCACCATCACAGTCACGCTTGAAAAAAGATCCCTTCTTGTCGCAAGTTTGGTCAAAATCGGCGCTGTGATGTGATAGGGCAGATTGGCAACAACCTTCCCCCTTCGCTCCAATTTTTCAAGAGGAAAGGCAAGTATGTCTTCATTATAAACTTTTATGTCGAAGCGCTTTAAGGCCGAAGCAAACACCTCATCCAGTTCAACTGCGACAACTTCGGCACCTTGATTGATAAGCGCTTGTGTTAACGCCCCCGGACCGGAGCCAATTTCTAAAACATAGTCGCCACACTCCACTTCAGCTTGCGAGACTATCTTAGCGACGATATTGCCATCTATCAGAAAGTTTTGTGAGAGCCCTTTTTTGGGACGTACACCTAATGAATTGAGAAAGGACTTAAGCTCGGTCAGATTCATCTTAATGCAAACGGAGCGTAACCCTCAGGAACCACTTCACTCAGATATTGGTCGGTCATCCCATAATGAACGCGCAACTTCATACGGTATTCTTCATTGAATTTTCCCGAAACTTCTTGCACGATCTCCGATCGAATTTTTTCGGCTATATCATTAAAAGGAGTCGATTCTCCCTCTTGATAATCACCCAGACAGAAAATACGGCTTACAGAGTCCTTAGAGAGGGGCGCACTATATGCCCCTGCAGAAAGGGTTTGTAAGACAGCCATATGTCCCAAAGAAATCGATCCTTCCTCTCTTTGGTAGTCGTCTGAAACAGATATTTCGATATCGGGAGTGGAAAGTGTTGCCACGATCTCTTCAAAGGGAAGTTTTTGTTCATTTAAGAGCTTTGAGGCCTCTTGAGCGACACGCTCATGCTCATCTCCACGAATCGAAAGGACACGATAAACCCACGAATTTTGAGGTGGATTATCCTTAAGCATCTGCTCGTAGCGGGCGCGTACCTCTTTTGGCTTCACATCGGTCATTGCACGCGCGCGCACCATCATCATATTCATTCGCTGCACGGTAAGTTCCATCTTCAACATCTCCGTCGCCTCCGCGAGAGACAAGCCCATGCCATCGAGATTGAAGACAACATCGGGACCAAAGAGATTTTCAAGCTCCTCACGAATCTCTCCCTCTGAGATGACAACCCCCTTCTCTTCCGCATCGGCTACAATTAGGTAGTCGTCGATCAGAGCTGTGAGCATCGTTTCCCAAGCGCTTCCATAAAATTGGTAGCGGGCGACCGGCGAGGTGGCCAGTTCCGGATATTGGCGGTAGAAGAAAAGATCCATTTTACGCACCACATCCATAACCGTAATCGGCTTAGCATTGATCCTTACTAAAACACGGTTGTTTATGACTAGATCTTGTTCTTGCTCAAACAGAGAGGGGCCTTGACCTTGGCCCATACTCTGTCCCATACCACCGGCAGGGAGCATTGCTTGTAAAGAAGTTGCTGATAAACAGAAAATTAAAAAAATGTTCTTCATATTCTCACCGTGATTAGCGCCAAATCATACCATTCTAGGGACAATATCGCCTATCGAAATGTTCTCGTGAAGGCATGCAGTCACAAAAAAATCCACGAACTAAATTAATTGATTCTTAATAAATACTATGTTATACTGTAATAAAAATAATTCAAGAGTTACTATGATTTATCCTTCTAATTCCTCACCTAAACGCCCTCCTTATCCGGTTATGCCCACCACAACGAAAACATTTTTTTGCGCGGTGATAATCCTCGGCTTGCTTGGCTTAGCCATCGCGGGAGCGGGAGGTGCTTCTTATAGCGGTCAGCTCGGGACATGGTCTGGAGGCGCTCTTAGCGTCGATCTAATGAACGCCTACCTAATGATGGGAGTTGGTGGGATTGGCGGCCTTCTACTGATCTCTACAGGAATTGTCGGCTCTGTAAAAGACACCATGCGCAGAATGCGAGAAGAGATCGAGCACGGAAGGGAAAGAGTAGAGATTGAAAAAGCAAATACCGTTAGTGTTGAGGCTGATTTAATCAATGCAAATCGTAGAGCCGATACTGCTGAGACTCAAAATCGAGAGCAAGGAAATCAGATTCGCGAGCTCAAAAGCCAAAAGAAAGGATTTCTTAACAAAATCGGGAAGTTGGAAGCAGATAGAGCTCAACTAGAGGCAAAGTGTCAGGCACAACAAACACGCGCGGAAGAAGCTGAACAAAGACTTGGTATCCTCAGAGAGCAGCAATCGCTTGTAACAGGTGGATATGTAGATAAGGTCTGGAAGGTTTATGATTATGAGGAGGTCGCCGCATTCAAATACCAGGTTGTCTTAGAAGAGTATCGCCGCCTTTTGGATAGTCTTGACAACGATTTGACTCAGGTTGATCAAGCGATCAATAGCAATCCTAATGATATGCTCACACACCTCAAAGAGGCGCTGCTACGTTTACGGTATCCACTCCGTTTTGGAGCGCGCACAGCTTATCAAGAGTTTGTTATGAACTTGCGGAAATGTATTATTTCCCAAGAATATGACACCCCTGAGAACCATTTTCGCCCCCTCATTCATAAAATATGCATAATTCGTTGGGGAGAGACAAACCTTCACTCTTACTTAGATGGGAATATACAACTCAAAATTGGGAAACAACCTCAGCTATCAGCTGAGAATTTTCCAGAGAAGCTCCTTGAACAAAATAGAGCCATTGACTCAACACAACGCTTCCGAAAATCTGATACAGCTTTATCTAGGCAAAGAGCCAGTGGCGCTTGTGGATTTGAGGATTTCTGTGGAAACCACAATACCCCTCATGTCAGACATCGACTTGTTTTAGAAAATGAAGCCAAAACTCAGCATCGCCAATTAACTTCGATACGACATGGTAGCCCAACAGCCCCGACTAACATGCTGCAACAAGCGGGCGCACTTACTGGCATTGTAAGTTCTACGGAATGTGTTACCCCCGATTATGAGGAGTACTTAAGAGCCCTTGCAGAGGAAGGAAAGAGTGAACTTCTTGTTGTACATCAGAGAAGATTTAAGAAAGGCGAAGATGAGACTACACGTGCAAAGGCATTAGAGGATCTGCAAAAAAGACACGATAATTGCTATGTCTTAGTGCAATATGTTGAAGATCTACTAGAGCCTCACGCTAGCTGTACATCTCTACAAGGCCTTCAACAGATCCTTGAAAATGAGTTTTGCGATCCAGATTTAGAAGACCCAGCCAGACGCGTCTCTCTCCCTGTTGTCTTGCAACGTAATCCTAATGAATACCGCCCAGTATTTAAACAATTGATGAAAGATGTGCAGGAGATATTCTTTCCTGAGGGTGAGGCGGCTTTTGGAGCTCAAAATCCACTGTTAGAAGAAAATCGGCAATGCTATATTTTCCTTGTCTATGCCTTCCAAAGAATGGATCTAAGATGCCGCTTGAATGTCACTTATTTTAAAGGGCCTTGTAAGGACTTCTTAGACCGTGGGGGTGCTCAAGCACTAGTAGATGAAATGCTTTTTCTCTATATGCTACGTGAGGAAAACAACCCAACTCGTCTGGATGAGGTGCGCGTCAATACCCTTGGCCCTCCTATTCTTATCAAGAAAATAGGTGTGATTGAGCATAGACTTACGCCAGGACTTTCTGTCCTAAGACGGCTTCAGAGAATGGGTGAGGAAGAAAGAGAACGCCTCTCAAGCTATCGATTTGCGGGTTGGAAAGTTGTTGGCATGGAAGTCCCTAAACCTAAGCAGTCAGCTACCCTTCCGATTTTCGAGACAATCAAAAAAAGGTTAGATGCAATTGCAACCGATCAGGATGAAACTGCACGAATGGATCAAATTTTAGCGGTTTTCCAGCGCCTTGCCGAAATAGATCTGGATGATTGGCATTTAATTGCCTCAGGAAAAGTCCCCGCAGGCACTGAGAGCGGAGGCATGTTACTTAGAGACCTGTTACTCACACACGAAGATTTGCTAAGACTGCAAAGAAATGGCGATCCAAAACCCGACCCATTATATCCAGAACACATTGTTGCCCAATACGATCTACTTAGTCGTAAAGGTAATGAGCCCTTAGTGAGATTTGAGACGCGCACAGGTGAGAGAGGGGTCAATTGGGTTGTTACCGATGTTGGTGGGAGCTCGCGAAGCTCTTCCCCAGGAGTTGTTGAGGGTACAAGCTCTTCCTAATTTATAGCCTCTCGAAAGCTTCCCACATCTTAGAAAGATCGGTAATTGGCTCATCACAACGATCGCGGTAGCAAATGTACAGCGTCGTCTTCCCTTGAACAGGAGGTTTATTACGCGCTGCTGGAACCAAATCGCGTAGCTCTTCGTCAGACTCTCGAGACCAAATCACAGCTTTATGAGGAATGAAGTGGCCCGCGATCATCGTAGAGATTTCATCGCGATAAGCCCCCTCCTCATTGAGAGAGATCACAATGGTGGGCGCATTTAGGTCGAAGAAGCGCTCGAGCGCCATCAGGTGGTAGCATGCACCGGGTGGATAGAGGTCGATATGCTCTTTTGCAGCTTTGAGCACGTCCTCAGATGCTTTGAGGTAGCTTTCGATCCCTGTGATTTGATAGAGGCGGATCAAATTCTCAGCATGAACAGCATTTCCGGAGGGTTCTGCACCGTCATAAAACTCACACCGACGCAAGATCAGGTTGGGATCTTGCCCATTCGTTAAATAGTAGGCCCCTTGCTCGGCTTTAAACTCTGATTCTAGCTCATTTGCAAGGGTGAGGGCAAACTCAAGCCATTGATTGCCACGATCAGCTTCAAATAAACTGATCAATCCTTGAATCAAAAAGGCGTAATCATCTAGACACCCGTCAAAGCGCGCCTCCCCTTCCCGCCAACGGCGCAGAAGCATCCCTTCGCGCCATAGATTTCTTTGGATAAAGGTCGCAGCTTTTTCGGCAACATCGAGATATGCGGGGTTGTTTAAAGCACTTCCTGCCTCGGCAAATGCGTTGATCATCAAGCCGTTCCAAGCTGTGAGAACCTTGTCATCTTTAGAGGGATGTTCGCGCTTATCTCGCACTTCAAATAGCTTTTGACGCATTGCACCCAAAATATTCTTCAAGGTAGCTGGCTCGAGGTGGTGCTGAGAAGCGTACTCGTCAAGTGTTGCATGGCGATGTAAAATGTTGCGCCCTTCAAAATTTCCACCGGGGGTAACTCCGTAGACATCGCAAAAAAGAGCGGCATCAGGACCTAGTACTGAGTGAATTTGATCCCAAGTCCACGTATAAAACCACCCTTCATGCCCTTCGGAATCTGCATCTTCAGCCGAATAAAAGGCTCCCTCTTCATGGGTCATCTCGCGCATCACATAACCGAGGATATCTTCGACAACTTCGCGGTAAAAATGGTGACGGGTAAATTCCCATACTTCCAAGTAGGCACGCGCTAAAATGGCATTGTCGTACAACATCTTTTCGAAATGAGGCACAAGCCACTGCTCGTCGACCGTATAGCGGGAAAATCCCCCTCCAATATGGTCGTAGATCCCTCCTCGATGCATCATTTCAAGGGTCCGCTCGATGTAAAAAAGGGCGCGACTCTCTGATGTCGCCTTCACTAATCGCAGTAAAAAACAGGTTTGTAGCCCAAATGGAAACTTGGGAGACCCTTTTGTTCCCCCATAAACGGGATCGGCAGTCTTAAATAGGATGTCGGCAGCTTCATTTACTTGTGCTCGATCGGGAAGTAGCTCCCCTTCTGCTTGAATGTGGGTGGCAAAAACATCGACTATTTTACCCGCTTGGGTAATAACGCTCTCTTTCTCTTCGGGATCTTCCCAAATTTGATGGATCCGTAGTGCGAGCTGTTTCATTCCAAGAAAGCCTTGGGTCGCATCGGCTGGAAGATAGGTTGAGGCGAAGAAAGGCATCAAATCGGGGGTCAAAACCACATTGAGCGGCCAACCAGCTCCGCCCGACATCATCGCCTGAGCAAATTCCATATATAGACTGTCGATCTCAGGCTTCTCTTCCCTGTCGACTTTGATGTTCACAAACGTCTCATTTAATAGCTGAGCCACTTCCACATTCTCAAAAGACTCCTGCTCCATCACATGACACCAGTGACACGATGCATAGCCAATTGAAAGGAAGATTGGACGCTCTTGCTCTCTTGCTACCCTAAACGCCTCTTCACCCCAGGGATACCAATCAACTGGATTGTGGGCGTGTTGGAGCAGATAGGGAGATTTCTCATTTACTAATCGGTTTGAATAAAGAGGATGTGACATATCACCATTAATATATAATTCTTATTTTATTTTATCCGAAAAAATGAAAAGATTAAACCTTTTGAATCGGACGTATTTTCTTTACCCTCATTTCCAATAGGATAACAAGAAAAAAACCGATCAGGGTGAAAAGCAAGGCAAGGCCCCGCCCCTCTTTATGAAATGGCCAGATTGCGCGGCTTCCCCCCAGCATAAATCCAACAAGAAGCGCGTATGTCCAGGTTGAAAGGTGAGTAATTAACCAACTTACAACACGTGAAAAAAAGACAAACCCCACAGAAACACCCAACCCAATAGTTATAAGCAACTTAAACGAACCTTGGGCTGTAGGCGCATTTAAGGCGGCGAGCAAAAAGGGATAAATCCCAAAGAGTTGCAGTAGATAACTGCCTGAAATACCCGGCAGCAACATGGCACCAGCGGCGATCATTCCTGCGAAAGCAAGCCCAAAAAAGCCAAATCCAAACAGATAAGTTTGCTGCATGCCGGCGATGAAAAATGCCAAAAGAGCTCCCAGAGCTAATAGCGACACATGAGAGATCTGGCGCAATCCCGCCTTTTTACCGCAGAAAAAGGCCGAGGCGAGAATCACCCCAAAGAAGAAGGCAAACAGAGGGGTTGAGTAGTTAACAAGCAGGTAGTAAAGAAGGCGAGAGGCAAAGAAAACCGCTGTCAAAATCCCCGATCCGAGAGGAACTAGGAAAGGCCATGCGATTTTTTTTAAAGAGTGGAGCTGAAGTGTTTTAATACTCTCCAAGAGCTCTTCATAAATCCCACTAATCAATGCGAGGGTCCCACCGGAGACGCCAGGAATCAAGTCGGCGATTCCCATGGCAATTCCGATAAAAAAGAGTCTAATCAAAAGAAACCTAAATAGCGCCCGATAAACCAAAAAGATAAGATACCCATCACAGATAGACCAACCCACATCAGATTGGGAAGCCATTTCACCTCTCGACCCGGAGAACCGCGCACTTCAAGGGAACTAATTCCAAGAGAGAAGTCTGAACTTGGATTTTTTTCGGTTAAAATTTTCTTGACGAAAGGGTGTTCGCTAATCAGTTGATCAGCATCCATCTCCAGAAATGTTGCATATTTGCTGATAAATCCATGAGCATAGATAGGAGAGATCAATTTTCCCAAGTCCCCCTCTTCGATTGCCTGTAGATAATTCATGCGAATAGAGGTTGCATTTTCTATCTCTTTCAAAGAGAGTCTCCTCTCCTCTCGCTTACCTTTAAAGACTTCTCCCAGATGTACCAGATCGCTTTGCATATATTTACTCCTCGGTGAGGAGCCATTATTGATAAATGGGGTTAATGTTGTAAAGGAGTGTGTTCTTAAGAAAAATTCTTGTTTGCAACAGGGTGCCTATTATATACTAGATCCGTTTTTAACACTTTGTCATCTTATGACTCTACGTCCCCTCGCCTTCTTTATTTTTCTTTGCCTCTTTTCGCCTTGTCTGGCGTCTGAACCCAAAGTCTCGATCATTACCTCAATTTTTGACGGGGATGAATTTATCGAAGGCTTTTTAGCAGACATTGTCCAACAGACGCTTTTTGATGAGTGTGAACTCATCCTTATAAACGCCGCCTCCCCTGGCAATGAAGAAGAGGTAATCAATAAATACTGCGCCCGCTATCCCAATATTAGATATGTAAAACTCGAAAAAGACCCTGGTATCTACGCCGTTTGGAATCACGCCATAAAAATCTCATCCTCGGCTTATCTTACCTCTGCGAATCTCGATGATCGCAGTAAATTTGATGCCCTTGAAAAACATGTCGCTCTTCTTGAGGAAGATGACTCTATAGATTTAATTTACTCTGACTACATGATTACAGAACTCCCTAACGAGACCTTCGACAATAATCATTATCGATGGGTCACAGAAGCTCCTGAATTTTCCCCAAAAAATATGTATCGATGCCTGCCAGGTCCACGCCCTGTATGGCGAAAATCTCTTCACAAGCGCTTTGGCTACTTTGATGAATCCTATTCCTCATCGGGAGATTATGAGTTTTGGAATCGGATCGTCAGCAAAGGAGCAAAGTTCAAAAAGCTCTCTGAAGCGTGTATCCTATACTATTTCAATCCCAATGGGATCTCTACAAATCAAGATGAATCCAAAGCAACTGTCAGAGCCGCCGAAGACCTGAAAATACGACAACAATATGGTCACATGTGGCAATAAAAAAACTCACATTTCTCCTTCTAATTTGCCTCCAAGGACTTGCCTCTGGAAGTCCTCCTAAACTCCTCGTCGAAATTTTTGGGTGCAATAAATCTGAACAGCTATTTCCTCAGCTCGACACCTACCACAAAAACCTATCTAAAGAAATTTCCGTCCACTTTCTTCTTATCTGCGACAACAACAATGAAGAAATAAATAGTGCAGAGACCCGAGAAAAATTGGACAAATACCCCTTTACAACCGTTGTCTTCCAAGAGTGCACATCTAAAGCAAAAGCCTTTAACGAAGGATTAAAGTATTATCCCGACAGTTTTGACTTTCTTCTTGTTGCAGACTCGGACTATCTTCCATTAGCTCTTGGGTACGACAAAGAAATTGCAAAAGCTATGACCTCTCACTTCCCTGATAACGATGGTGTCTTGCATTTCCATGCTCAGCCAAATCCGACACTCAATCAAACGCCTGTGATTGGACACAAATTTCTCCAGCGACAAGGTTATCTCTTTTACCCAGCCTACAACATCTCTAATTACGATCTAGAGCTCACCTACGTTTCTCGCATTCTAGGAAAAGAAGTGATGGTTCACAAAGAGCTCATGCAAAAAACAGGATCTCATTGTGAATCCCCTCTCGATGAAGTGACCTTTTTTCAAAGGCAGCAGAATACATTTGGCCTAGATGAAACCACTCTTAAAGAGTTGTTCCCCAAAGATTGGAGCATTTTGATTTGCACACTAGATGAAAGAGAGGAGCTCTTCTCTCATATCTATGGCAAGCTCACTCAGCAAATTAAAGATCATCATCTAGAAAATCGTGTAGAGGTTCTTTACTTCAAAGACAATAGAGAGAATTCCATCGGCAAAAAACGCAATGAACTGATGCAAAAAAGCCGTGGAATGTATGTGAATTTCATCGATGACGATGATGACATTCATGATGAGTATATCAAAATGCTCCATGAAAAAATCACTCAGAAACCCGATTGCATTAGCCTACAGGGCATTATTACGTTTGATGGGATCTATCCCAGACCTTTTTTCCACTCGGTCGAATATTCAACATATTTTGAAGATGAAAAAGGGTATTACCGCCCTCCTAACCATTTGAATGTTATGAAAAGGTCTGTCGCCTCTCAGTTTCTCTTTCCTAACATCTCTTATGGCGAGGATACAGATTGGGCGATGCAGGTTTGTAGGGCCTCTCTCTTAAAAACAGAAGAAAAGATCTCAACGCCGTACTACTTCTACAATTTCATCACTGCGAAATGATAAGATTATTGCCCCCCCCTCTTTTGGCTGCTTTTTGCCCAATTAGAATGATCCGGTCATACGAGTCAAATTGACATTTTCAGTAAGACCTGGGATAATCTCTTGTTCAAATACGAGTTGTAGTGGCTTGAAACATCATCAATAAGGAAAAGTATGGCCAAGATTCTTTTTGCAATCCTAGGGATTATTTTTTATATCGCATTCATTGCATTCTTCCCTGTCATAACGTTTCTGAAAAAGCGTAGCCAACTGGGTAAAACATGGTGTGAACCGGTGGAAGCAGCCGTAACTATTAAGAACAAAAAGCTGCAATGCTCACACTGTGGCCATGATAAATTTAGTAAAAGAGAAGGCCTACTCAACACTACATGGGTTATGTTTTTTCGATTTGGATTTTGGAATAGAAGTGCTTCATGCTTTGTTTGTCAAGATTGTGGCTTCGTGCACTGGTTTGTATCTCCAGATGAAAAGGCTGAAATTCAAAGGACTTATTCAAAAGAGTCTTAATTTACATTATCGCTATCCATTGTTATTGTTAGCCTCTGTTGCAATGAGCTCTCTTGGAAAGTCCTTCTTCGTGTGCAAGATGCTGCGACTTTTTATATGAGAATGTCTTTCAGGTGACAGAGGAAAATTATAAGTGATTTTCCACAAATTATACCTCAAAAATCATGTGCGCAAAATGGAAAATGCTAACCTTATGTTAGAAACCCAAGAAAACACCTTCTCTATGACTGAACTACCTGATCCCACTAACCTTCCTGGCCACTCTCCTCGAGAGCAGCTATGTTTAATCTTAAAAAAAATAAAAAATTGGGAAGAGCTATCTGAAAGTCAACAGGATGTTGCTCTCACCTTTTTTATGATTTGCGTTGGTCATCTCTATATGGATTACTTCCAACACCATCTTGATGAAGCCAAAGAATGTGCCAAAGAACATGAAGAGACCCTCAAAGGCCTCATGGAGCCCTTAGACAAGTGGTACATCTTACCTTGTCTAGATCAGCTCGACAGGATGAGTGAGGACTCCGACTTAGTGTGGGCGGAGGCTTGCGAGTTGTGTACCAACCTCGAAGCTTTCAAGGATATGTTTAGTGAAACTTCCGGATTTTTTAGCGCCCAGCAAATGGAATACATTCGAGATTACATGAATGGATATAAGGTAAATTCGATGTTCTTGTCCGACGAAGAGATCCCTAAGAATGCTCCCGAATCGCACTGGTGGTGGTTTTATAAAGAAGAGTACACGAGGGAACGTTGGGCTGCTCGAGACAATTTTTTGCAAGACGAGGAGGAGTAATGCCTAGCTTCCACACTATAATTAATGCCGAAAATCTTAAAGTTCCTTTGTGTGTATTCGATTTTTCTCAACATACAGAACTTCATAGGAATTGCCTTCCAAAGTATTGTGTGGATCAGCGTAGTCCTATCTGCCTAACGAAAAAAATGCAAAATTATCTGGAGCTAGCAAAAAAGCTTTTCTAATAGATGCAAATAAGAGCTTTTGGTGGATTTTGTTATTTTTCAACCCTCTTATGATGATTTCTTCCTGAAAATATCATCCCACCCTGTATTTGTGACGAGCTCATAACCTTTTGAAGCAAGAAAAGATCGAATTTCTTGGGTATTGAAGTTGTTTTCGACATCGATAAATTCGATGTCAAATCGATCAAAATCGATCGATTTAACAATCTCAAACTCACCACCTTCAGTATCAATGCTCAAAAAATCAACACGATACATTTTGTTTTTTTCTAGAAGGTCATTTAATAAGAAACACTCAACATTGATCACTTCTACCGACCCTTTACTTCCCGGTTCTGTGACTTCCCTAAAGACTCGTTTTAGATGATCGGGTTCATATTTATCCATAAGCCCGCTCAGTTGCTCAGGAGCGCCACTTACTTTCAAGAAACTTGCTGTCCCTGGCTTGTCTGAAACACATCCCTGAACACAAATAGAAGTACGATTCTTTTTTAGCTCTTCGAAAACTTCTGGATTGGGTTCAATACAGAGGCCTGCCCAACCGATATCTTCAAAAAATTTCGTGTTGCTGTGGGCAATCCCATTATGAGCTCCAATTTCTACAAAAACTCCATTTTTTTTATTCTGAAAAAAATTCTCATACAGAAACTTATCTTGTTGGCATTGACTGTAATACCCTTCTGCATTCTTCTTAAAGCACGAATAAAATTCATTCTCCTCCCCAAAGGAAGGTGAAAGCAAAAAAGACAACGTGGCTAGCAACAGGTACTTTTTCATGGTGTTATCCTTGTAAGAGATCGTGTAAGATTTTGGTCTGAATGAAAAATTTAGGTCTCAATATGCGAAAATCATATTTCTATTGTCTCTTTTTAGCGATATTTTTATCCGCGCGTCTTACGGCTGCAACTTCACACTATTACTGTACAGTTGCTGATGCGAAGTACTTTCCTTTGCTCCTCTCTTTAATCGGAAGCATTCACGAGGTTGACTACGATCATTTAAATCAAATTGCTGTTTTTGATATTGGAATGACCGAAGAGCAAAGAGCCACTTTGGAAAAGATTGAAAAAACTCACGTTTATGACGTGGAGAAAGTTCACCCCAATATCTTTACAGAATATAGGGCAAACAATGATGGAAAGATCGTTCCAGGATGGTATTTATGGAAGCCTGTGATCTTGAAACAAGCCTCGGAAAAATTCCCCTACTTTCTGTACGTCGACGCCGGAACACTTATTCTTAACTCTCCTGATGCTCTTTTTAGCCATATCGAACAAAATGGTTATTTCTTCTTAAATATTTCGCCACACAACATTGAAGCTCGAGTTACTAAATCCGTCCTTGAAAAAGTCGTTGCAAAATTCCCTCCTGAAAAACAGAAACATCTTTTAAGGGAAGATACCCCTATGATTGACGCTGGGTTGCAGGGCATTTCACAAAAGATCTACCAGAGGTATATTCTGCCCAACTATAAGCTCGCATCTGATTTCACTCTTTTTGCAGATGATGGATCGGCAAAGCTGGGTTTTGGTGCAGCAAGGCACGATCAAACACTATCTAGCATCTTTGTCCACGTGGAGAACCTACATTTAAATCCCCAAGGTTGGTCAAATCTCAAGGTAGATGGTAGAGAGGTTCCCTTCCACATGCACTGGAACCCATATGAGATCAATGAGAAAACATGTATTTGCAGATCAAGATCCAACAATCTCTTCGATGGCGATAAAACTGTTCATATTTATTGGAAAACTCAAGAGTGAACGAGTTTACGCTCTCTAACTTCTTTAGGTGATCGGAAAAGAAAGATCATGAAAAAGAGAATCACAAAACCCCACGCCGAAAGATAGCAAAGCTCAAGAAATGTTTCGGTATAGGCCTGGTTTTGGAGCATTTTGTAGACAAAAGCGTTGGCACTATCGCCCGTCAGCCCCATCTGCGTTTTCAATGCCTGAAAATAGGGGGCAAATTGGGGATTTGACGGGATCACCATCTCAGCGTAGCGACTCTGAAAAAAGTTCTCTCGCAAAACAAAGTAGGTTGAAGAAATCGAAACACCTGTGCTGACGAAAAGCATCCGTGTGAAACTAAAGACGCCGGCTGCGCTGGGCATTTTTTCATCGGGAATCCCCGCTAAGCTAATTGTGGTGAGCGGCACATAAAAGAGGGCAAACCCAATCCCCTGAAAAAACCGAGGCCACGCGAGGTTGGCAAATGGGGTGTGGATATTGAGGTAGGCGAGATAGAAAAAGGGAGGCGCAATAAGCGCAATCCCCAAAATGACCCAAATCCGCGTATCCATAAGGTGCAAATAGAGGCCTACGAGGGGGAAAATGAAAAGTGCCGAAAATCCAAAGGGAGCTATCGAATACCCTGCCCAAAGTGGGGTATACCCTAGTTGTGCCTGCACCCAGTTAGGTCCGATAACCAAGCTTCCAAAGATAAACATCATCGACAACCCGATGATCAGCGACCCAATTGTGAAATTGCGGCTGCGAAAGAAGGAGAGATCGACAACTGGATCGTGATGAAAGTGCTCCCACACGAGAAAAAAACAGAAGCCAGTGAGTGCGATAATGGCAAGAGCAACGATAAAGTTAGAGCGGAACCAGTCGTCGTCGGTTCCTCGATCGAGCATCACTTGATAACACCCTACGGTTATCGCAAGAAGGAGGATCCCCACGACGTCGATCGGCAATTTTTTCAGCTTGCTTTCGTAGGGGTGGAGCATAACGTAGGCGACAACACCGGCAAGAATCCCCAGAGGGACGTTGATGTAAAATATCCACGACCAGCTATAATTCCCTGTGATCCACCCTCCTACAACCGGTCCAAGGGCGGGGCCGACCATCACCACAAGTCCCCACATCCCCATTGCAAAGCCTTTTTTATTCGGGAACAGCATCAAGAGGAGCGCTTGTGAAAGGGGGATTAAAGAGCCTGAGACAAGTCCCTGAAGGATGCGAAAAAAGAGGAGCATCGAAAAGTTGACCGAAAGGCCGCACATAAGGGACATGATCGAAAAGAGGATTGCGGAGATGCAAAAGAGGCGGACACGACCAAAGATGCTGGTTAACCACCCTGTCAAAGGGACCATAATAGCATTCGCAACAATATAAGAGGTGATGATCCAAGTTCCATTGTCCTGACTGACACCTAAATCTCCGGAAATAGTGGGCAGGGCCACATTGGCAATAAACTGATCAAGGCTTATAAGTAAGGTGCCAACACTCACCGCAAGGGTTGCGACAAATAACCTAAACCCGCTAATCATCTTCAACTTGACTGTTTTGTTTGATAATCTCTGCGATAATCGGATCGATCTCTTTCATTTGTTCGATCTGCTTAGCATAGATTGTAGTGGTATAGAGTGGCTTGCATGTCGGCTCGAGCGCAAGCATTTTTCCATTCGTATCGTGGATATCGACATGTGTGCGCATTGAAAGGCCTAACAGGAGTGGATGGCGGCGAATTTCGTCCGGGTCGATGCTGATTCGAACAGGAACGCGCTGAATGATCTTGATCCAGTTTCCAGAAGCATTTTCAGGAGGAAGCAGAGCAAATGCATTGCCACTTCCCGGCTGAAAACCGACAACTTTTCCATGGAATTTCACCCCGCCCCCGTAAAGATCGGCGGTATATTCAACGGGCTGTCCGATGCGCACATTACTTAAATGGGTCTCTTTGTAGTTCGCCTCGATCCAAATATCCTCAAGAGGGACAATAAAAAGGAGAGTATCTCCAGCGGCCACTTGGTCACCAACTTGGACGGAGCGTTTTGCGATATAGCCACTTGCAGGAGCCCAAATTTGGCAGCGGATAATGTTTAAGTAACTTTGGCGCACAGCCCATACTTGCTCCTGAACAAGTGGGTGGGTCTCGACCGTCGTCCCCTCGACAAGCGCCTGAGCCATTTCTAATTGCTTTTCGGCCAATGAGAGGTTGGCAGCGGCAACGAGGAAATCGGTTTGATAAATTTCGAACTCTTCAACAGAGACAGCGCCCGGTTCAACAAGGGGCTCGCGGTGCTTCAAATCGAGCTCTGCTTGGGATAGCTCGGCAGCGCGGAGCTTAACTTCGGCCTCTTTTGCCCCAACATCCTGAAACATGGCGACAACCTCTCGAACAGTCGCTGCCAACATGTTTTGCACCTCTTCTAAAGCGATTAGATGATCCGAACGGTCGAGCTCAACAACGAGCTGCCCTTTCTCCACCAAATCGGTCTCATCAGCATAGATCGCCTTCACGCCCGCGCTCACTTGTGGAGTTAACATTACCTCGTTGCCATGGACATACGCATCTTCCGTATAAACATAGAAACGTCCGATAAAAATCCAGTAGAGGAGCCACACGAGCCCTGCAACAAGAAAAATCACAGCAAGTGCAATCAGCCAGAGATTCCGTTTTTTGTGGTTATTCCCATTATTGCTAGTAGGAGCTGTCATTGTATCCTCCTCCAATTGCTTTGATTAAGGAAACGGCTGATTGAAAACGCTCGAGTTGAACAGCCGTCTCAAGCTCTTCTTGCACAAGGACATTTTCAACAGCATTTAGAACGGCAATCCGATCATCTATGTTGTTAACAAAACGGTCATAAGTGAGTGCATAAAGAGACTTAGAGTCGGTGATCGCCTTTTGGAGCGCATCAATGCGTCTATCGGCCGTCTTCAAGCCTGTTAAAGCATCACTCACCTCTTGCACAGCGTTTAAAACGAGCTGGTTATACGTTTCAACCGCGATCTCAAGTGTTTCGCGACTAATTCCTAACTGCGCATCGAGTTTACCCGCTGTAAAAATCGGAAGCTTTCCAACCGCTTCGGCGACCCATGTGAGTGTCGGCTTTTTGAACATTTCAGCTAATTTAAACGACCCAAATCCAACATAACCCAACAAATCGATTTCAGGGAAAAACTGAGCTTTAGCAACCTTTACCATTAAACTGGAAGCCTGGACACGCCACCTCTGGGCATTGATATCGGGGCGACGGGCAAGTAAATCGATCGATAGGGAGCAGGGAAGGGGCAACGGCGTCTCAAAAACGGCTGCTGGCTCGACAACCAAGTCGGTGCACGCAGCGTTTCCAATGAGAGCTGCCAATGCATGGCGATCGATTCCAATAAATCCTTCGAGCTGAAAGGCCTGATCGCGAATCATTTGCACTTCGGTATCTGTCTCATAAAGTTCAAATTGTGCGATCACACCATTATTGAATCGCTGTAATAAAAGAGCATAGAGCTCTTCGCGCGCTTTAAGACGCTCATTTACGATGCGCAGCAGATCGAGATTATATTGCAGATCGAAGTAGACCGAGGCAATTGTTGTGGAGAGCACGAGGCGCGCCTGATCAAAATCGGCGACCTGAGCAATCATTTCATCAATGGTCGCATCATAGGTATTGCGATTCTTTTTCCAGATGTCGAGCTCATAAGATGCGGAGCTTAATAGAGTTGTCGCTTCTGTAATGTACTGGAGCGTTGCCGTTCCTTGAGTTCGTGAACCAAATTTACTAAGCTTTTCACGAGTAAGGTCTCCAAACAAGAAAAAGTGGGGTAAAAATCTCGACCGCGCTTCCAAAGCCTCTTCCTGCGCCATCATAATACGCGCTTCGGCGATTTTGATATCGGGATGGTTGGCAAGGCTTAGCTCAATAAGACAATCGAGCTGAGGATCTTGGAAAAATGTCCACCACTTTTCATCGGGATACTCCCCTTTGCATACCGATCCACTCTCAAAACCCTCCTGCACCTGAGGCGCAAGATCGGTACACTCGAGATTCAAAGGGCGTCCCCGATAACAATGGGGGAAACAGCCCGATAACAGAAAAAGTAGTGGCAAAAAATAGTATTTCATATTGTGTATTTTCGATTCTAATGCAAGAATGATGCCATGACCTATGTCCTACAGTTTGATCTTGCACTAACCGAAAAACTACGACGTGGACTCGAGGATCGAGGGTTCGCACTCTCCACCCCTCCCTACACCCTCTTTCAAGGAAAGAAAAAAGGTGTCTCCTGCACACTCTACACATCGGGTAAGCTCGTTGTGCAAGGGAGTGAGATGAAAGAGTTTATCGAATTTTTTCTCGAGCCCGAAATACTCGGCACCTTCGATTTCGGCTATAAGGTCGAGCTCACACAGGATACCGCGCCCCATATCGGCGTTGACGAATCGGGAAAAGGCGATTTCTTCGGCCCCCTTTGCATTGCCGGCGTATTTGCCGATGAAGAAGGAATCCCCGAACTCGAAAAGATCGGCGTCAAAGACTCCAAACGGTTAAAAGACGAACAAATTCTAAAAATCGCCGAAAAAATCCGGAAAAAATACCCCTTTCACCTTGTCCGTATAGGACCAAAGCGGTACAACGAATTATATAAGAAATTTGGCAATCTCAACTTGCTACTTGGTTGGGGACATGCGACAGTCATTGAAAACATGCTCCAAAAAACGGGTTGCGACCGCGTTGTGATTGACCAATTCGCTGCCGAACATGTTGTAGAAAATGCACTTAGACAGAAAGGGCAAAGCGTGCAGTTAATTCAAAGGACCCAAGGTGAGCGCGATCTAGTTGTCGCAGCGGCCTCCATCCTTGCACGCGCTGCTTTTGTAGAAGGTTTGGCCGATTTGGAGAAAGAGGTGAGCCACAAACTGCCGAAAGGGGCGAGCAAGATGACGATTGCATCAGGCAAGCAGCTCGTAGCGCAGCATGGAGAACAAATTTTAGAAAGCGTTGGTAAATTACACTTTAAGACGACCCAAACAATCTTAGAATGAAAAACATCACCCTAGCTATTGTCATCGCCGTTTTTCTATTAGTCAGTGGCTCCTACCTTTATCTAGGCACACAGGCAAGGCGCATTGATGGATGGAAGAGGAACGTGCGTGGAAGCGCTCTTGTTGCAGGTGGGCTGACCTACACACTCAATTACACACAACAACAAGAACTCCTCACCATACTCAATAAATCCAAAAAAGTGCGCGCGCCAAAGTCCTCGTATAAACCTGGCACAATTGAGTCCATTTTGATCTATCACTTCAATAAGGAAGATCCCCTGGAGCTCATCCCTGCTGCTTATGACCTTTCGCTTTTCAAAGTCAATTCACACTATATACAGATTCACCAACCCAAAGATTTAAAAATCCTTCTGGAGCTTGCGTACAACAAATGAGATATCTACTGCTTACCCTTGTTCTCTTCCCAATTTTCTTATGCGCTGAAGATGAGTATACCGGCGACTACCCCCTCTTTGGTGTCGAAAACTCCCCCCCACCCTTCTACCCCTTTTCCCTAAGTGGACAGTATGTCGACGTTCAAGAAACCTCCTTCCGCTCTCCTGGCCTCGAAGGACGCAAACTCCGCTACACCCAAGCTGATGCCGCCCTTGCCTTCACTCTCCCCTGCAGCGAATATTTCGGATTTATTTTCGGAGCAGGGTGGGTTGGAACCGAGGTCGATATGGATCAAAACCCCGAATTTTCCGAGACTAATTTCAACTACGCCAACTTTTCCATCGGCGCCTTTTCAAAATCATTTCCAGACTGGACCTGGACACTCACCCTCGCTGCATTCCTAGACTTTGAAGATTTTGGCTTTAACGACTACACCCTCTATCAAGGTGTCTTGTGGGGAAAATACGACTTTTGCAAATGGTTGGAACTCGACTTTGGGCTCATCCTTGAAGTGGGACTCAATAAAGAGAAAGTGTGGCCCATTTTCGGACTTAGCTTCACCCCATGGGATAAAGTGCGGATTAACGCCATCTACCCCATCAACATTGCAATCGAATACGACTGGTCCAAATGCTGGACCGTGGCAGGCTCGATCCGCTTTCTACGCAACCGCCACCGAGTCAACAGCGACGAGATAAACCCTAAAGGAATATTTGAATACTGCACCTCAGGCGCCGAGCTCGACCTCATCTTCACCCCCTTCAAGTGGGCGATTTTGAAAGGGTTTGCCGGCACTACCTTTGATGGAGATCTAAAAATCACCGATCGTCATAACAACAATGCCCACCACTACAAATTTAACGGATCTTTATACGCAGGTGCGAGCGCTATCGCTAGTTTTTAATTGCATTAAATAAAATATTTATGTATAATGTATGTATTAAAACAACTATTTAAATGGTTTTTTATTATTGGAGCTATTTATACGAATATTGGAATTTCTATCCTCGCAACAGGATTGATCATGACAATTCTCAAAAAAAAACAGGAAGAGTCCAATCCCTCAAGCGAGCGTATATTAGGCAGTACTTAGAAAGTATATTTTAATAAACTTATCCTCAAAAATTTTATAAGGTCGCATTTTATGCCAGTTTCAAACCAACAACCCATTCCAGATCCCTCAAGAGCTCAAATAAGCTTCTGCACGAAAAAGCAAGGAGCTTTGCTCATCACCACAACCGCTCTTGCGGCCATTTTGCTAATTGGGGGAACTTTAGGAGCTTTAAGTGTCGTCACCCTTCCAATTGGGTCGATCCCAATTTACATCTGCACCGCAGCTGGAGGCGCCATACTTTTTTTCAATGCTGCCCGGGTTATCAAGTTAACAAACACCTACTACAACAAACAGTATACCCAAGAACAGATCAACCAATGGATTGATCCAACTGTGTGGCACGAAAAAGTTACAACACTTGAACCAAAAGAGTTCTCGCGATTCAATCTAGCACTTCAACAGCCTGATTCAAATACGGGACGTCCAGCTATCTGGGGATTCTTTTGCAAAAGCCCTGAAGGTGAGGCAAGAATCTATGCTTTCAAAACATTCTCAGACATGAACACCCAACTTATAAAGCTTGGATACACTAATCGTAATGATTGCATATTTGATGTATCCCAGGTCGAAGGACTTTATAATCTATCTGAACTTCAAAGCCTTACTCTTAAACCCGACGAGTGCTTCAGTTGCATATTAAATCCTGAAGAAGGATCAAATCTAGGTCCTGTCTATGCTGTACGCTATCCACATGGTGAGGTGCTATACTTTAGAGAATCTCATAATCAACAGGGGGAAGGAGTAAAGGGCTACACGGATTTAGGAGAAATAAAAAGGACGCAGGACAAGAAACGTACCGAATTGCAGCAAAAGTACCAACGAACTCTCGGTGAGAATGAGTGTGTTATTTTTGAATCTGGCGGGTCTCATTTACTTGTCAGCAACACGTTTGATCCTAAGGCATGCTTTGACACACGGGGTGAGGCCATAGAGTACATATGGGCTAATGATTTAACTAACGTCACTGAACACTACTCGGATTAAGCTGCTATGTCACCTCCAATTGAAAATGCTCCTCAATGGTACCGCGATGCAACGGTGCATAACGGCTTGCTAGCAACCGGAAGCGTTACGCTTATAACAGGTGTGGCAGTGACAAGCCTCAGCTCAAATACTAGGAATTTTTGTGTCTTTTTTGGAATTTCATGCCTTGTGTTTGGCTCAATCTTGACGATCATCAGAAGAAGTCTCGATGAGCAACACGCTCGGCCAGGCTATAGAATAAACGAGGCGCTCGTTTAAGCGCCCCGCTATATTGTTACTTCTTCTTGCAGCTGCTGATATCGCAGCACGCAAGAATTTTAAAGAACGAGAAGCACCAAATTCCTGCTAAACCAACAAGCGCATAAATGATACGGCTAAGCGCAGTACTTGGCCCATCAAAAATCGCGGAAATAACGTCGACTTGGAAAAAGCCCCACATTCCCCAGTTCAAGGCTCCCACAATCACTAATAACAATGCAATCCAGTGTAAAACTCTCATCCTTCCTCCATAATAGAAATATTCTTTGTATTAAGAACTACATGCTTTAGGGATTTATTTCCAAATATTTTTTGAGACACGTCTCTAAATCGGTGTATTGAAAATGAAAGCCACTTTTTAAGAGGCGCTCTGGATGGACATAGGTACTCGAGAGAAAAACCTCGGCACCAGATCCAAAGATCATCCCTAGGGCAAATTTTGGAATGGGCATAGGCGCCGGTTTGTTCAAAAGACTAGCAAGAATTTTTGTAAATTCGAGATTGGAAAGAGGCGCTGGAGCGGTAAAGTTAACAGGGCCAGAAACCTCTTCATGTTCGATCACAAAATCAACAGCGCTGACCACATCATCGATCGCAATCCAACTCATGATCTGGGCCCCTTTTCCAAGCGAGCCACCCATCCCCATTTTAAAGGGTTTTATCATCAATTTTAAGGCTCCTCCGTCCTCACCGAGAACAAGTCCAAAGCGCATACAAGCGACACGTACCCCGTTCTGTGCCAGGGAGTTAGGAATAACCTCCCATTCACGACACACTTCGGCTAAAAAACCGTGTCCCGATTGGCTCTCTTCGGTCAGAACTTCCTCTCCGCGATCTCCATAATACCCGATTGCTGAAGCGTTAAGATAGAGGCGTGGCAGCGCCTTTGCACTAATAAGCGTCTCACAGAGAAATTGTGTTGAAGTGAAGCGACTTTGACGGATGAGATCCATTTTTTTTTGATTCCAGCGACCCAAGATATTCTCGCCGGCAAGATTGATCACGACATCGACTCCCTCTAAGATGGAGGGGTCGATCTGTTTGGTATCAGGATCCCAAAAGTGCTCTCCCTCATTGGGAGTGCGGGATAGCAAGATGAGCGTGTCCCCCCTTCCCTTAAAAAAAGAGACGAGATGCGAGCCGACAAATCCGCTGCTTCCTGTAATGACAATTTTCATACTTTCACCTTCTCAAATGCTTTAAGTGCTCGCATACGCGCAAAGTTATGCTCAATAATGGGTTGTGGATACCCCGAAATTTTCTCACCTATCTCCCAAGGAGCATGAATCCATTTTGTAGGAAGATGCGCAAGCTCTGGAACAAATTTGCGGATATAAGCACCATCTGGATCAAATTTCTTCGACTGAGTAACCGGATTGAATATTCGAAAAAAAGGCGCCGCATCAGCCCCACACCCTGCTGTCCATTGCCACCCTAAGGTATTATTAGCCAGATCTGCATCGACAAGCTTTTCCCAAAACCACTTTGCCCCTTCTTGCCAGGGGATTAACAAATCTTTAGTGAGAAATGAAGCCACAATCAATCGGACACGGTTATGCATCCACCCCTCTTTTAAAAGTTGACGCATTCCCGCATCTACAATTGGGTACCCTGTCCTCCCCTCTTTCCACGCCTTCAGCTCTTTTCCCCCTTCAAGCCAGGGAAACTCAGCGAAATTTGCACGCAAAGGGTGATCTGGTATCATTGGAAAATGGTATATGAGATGGTGGGCAAACTCACGCCAAAAAAGTTGGCGGATAAAGGAAAGATTCTTTTTCGCCTCTGCCCATATTTGACGAGGCCCAATTTCTCCAAAATGGAGATAAGGTGAGAGGCACGAAACCCCATCCATATCGGGGCGATCGCGGAGGGTATCGTAGTTTGCAAGTCCGCTTTTCAGAAAGTGTCTCAACTGCTTATGTGCCCCTTTCTCTCCGATCTCCCAGCAAAGAGGTTCATCTGGCAGATCTAGCTTTTCAGAACGAGGAAGTCTTTTGGGAAAAGTGGGCTTTGCCTTTCCTTTTGGAATAAATGGCCCATGTTTTAAAGCTGACTTCCAAAAAGGGGTAAAGACCTGATATGGCTTCCCTTGCTTTGTCTCCACCTCCCACGGTTCAACGAGGAGCGATGCATTGAAGGTCTTCACCTCAATTCCGAGAGAATCAATGATTTTTTGGTCCCGTTTTAAAAGTGCCGGCTCATAACATCGGTTGAAATAGAGTCCATCAGCGCCACTCTCTTTCACAAGTTCCTTCAAAACGGGCAAAGCAGCCCCTTGGCGGATCACGAGTGGCCACTCAAAAACCTCAAGGGTCTGGCGCAGCCATGCACAGCTACGAGATCCGGGTTGCCAACTCCCTTCTTCTTTGGGCGACCAAATAAAGACTGGAATGATCTCGCCCGCTCCAGCTGCAGCTGTCAAGGCGGGATTATCAGTTAATCGGAAATCGCGCCGAAACCAAACAAGTTTTTTCATTTGCACTTTATCCTATTCCGGAGCATGATTTTTGCCTATGCCAGAATTAGATATTGAGAATTTGAGCAAACTCTGCCGGATTAAGCTCTCTGATAAAGAGCTCGAAGAGATTGAGCACGACCTCTCCCGCTTTTTAGACTATATGAAGCAACTTGAGGAGGTCGATGTCAGCGATCTTTCACCCTACGGCCATGTCGATGAGCAAGGAGTCGATTCGCTACGCGCTGATGTAGTCGGTGATGAGCTCCCACGCGAGACATTTTTAAAAAATGCCCCAGATAAGGTTGGTGGCATGATCCGCGTTCCACCCATAATAAAATCTTAAATATGTATAAATTATCAGCCCTAGAACTTCACAAACAGTTTTGTGATAAGCGCGTTTCAGCCGAAGAGATCACCCGCTACTTCCTCAAACGGATCGATACATTCGACGGGCAAGTGGGATCCTTTTTATCTGTTTTTCATGAGCGCGCCCTTGAAAAAGCCCGCTCTCTCGACCAAAAACTTGCCAAAGGTGAGCCTGTTGGAAAACTCGCTGGTGTCCCAATTGGAATCAAAGACAATATCCATGTGAACGGTGAGCTCACCACCTGCGCCTCCAAATTTCTATCCAATTACCGCGCTGTATTTGATGCAACCGTTACACGCCTGGTAGAAGAGGAAGATGCAATCATTCTGGGAAAACTCAACCTCGATGAATTTGCTATGGGATCTTCGAATGAAAATTCGGCTCTCCAAGAGACATCAAACCCCTGGAATCTCGATTGTGTACCTGGTGGCTCGTCAGGAGGGTCTACAGCTGCTGTCGCAGCGAGACTTTGCCCTCTAACGTTTGGGAGCGATACCGGTGGATCGGTGCGCCAGCCAGCCGCTTTTTGTGGTGTTGTCGGCTTTAAACCCTCCTACGGACGTGTTTCACGCTACGGCCTTGTCGCCTTCGGCTCTTCTCTCGATCAAATCGGTCCTGTCGCGACCACTTCGGACGACATTGGGATGGTCATGGAAGTGATTGGGAAAAGCGATCCGCGTGATGCGACCACTTTTCACGGAAGACCAGAAGACTACCTCGCGGTCATGGACGCAGACATTAAAGGAAAAAAAATCGGAGTCCCGTGGGCATTTTTTGAGGGAATGCAACCTGAGGCCCGAGATCTGTTTATGAAATCGGTCGATGTCCTGAAGAGTTTGGGATGCGAAATTGTCGACATCGACCTAAATATTTTAAAATACTCCCTTGCGACCTACTACATTATTGCCACTGCCGAAGCCTCGACTAACTTGGCCCGTTTTGATGGCGTGCGCTACGGAGTGCGCTCAGCACACAATAAAACTCTCGACGAGGTCTACGATTACTCGCGCATGGAAGGGTTTGGAACAGAAGTAAAAAAACGGATCTTCCTTGGAACATTTGTCCTCTCATCGGGCTATCAGGACGCCTACTATAAACAGGCCGCAAAAGTGCGCATCAAAATCATTGATGCTTTCAACCAAGCCTTTGAAAAGTGCGACATGATTGCCACTCCGGTCTCTCCGATCCCAGCGTTTCCCAAGGGAGCTATTAACGATCCCCTCGAGATGTATCTCCAAGACATCTATACGATCGGGGTCAACTTAGCAAAACTACCCGCTATTTCGGTCCCTTGTGGCTTTAATGCAGAGAAAAAACCGTTTGGATTACAGTTTATCGGGGCAAAACACCAAGATGTTCAAGTTTGCCGCATGGCTCACGCCTATGAAAAGGCAACCCCCTATTCTCAAGAAATTCCGCCCCAATTTGATCGCGAGGTATAAGCAAAATGGATCCTTCTGTCTATAACGAATGGGAACTTGTCATCGGACTTGAAATCCACGTCGAGCTCAACACAAAATCAAAACTGTTCAGCTCAGCTGCAAACCGATTTGGAGATGAGCCCAACACAAATATAACCGATGTTTGTACTGGACAACCCGGCACGCTACCTGTCCTGAATAAGGAAGCTGTCCATAAGGCCGTCCTCTTTGGATGTGCGATCAACGCGGACATCGCACACTATAGCCGTTTTGACCGTAAGTCGTACTTCTATCCCGACAGCCCCCGAAACTTCCAGATCACCCAATTTGATAGACCTGTCGTCAAAGGTGGTAAGATTGTCGCTGATGTGAACGGCGTTCCTAAATCGTTTGGGATTGAACAGGCTCACCTTGAAGATGACGCGGGAATGCTCAAGCATTTTTCCGGGTTTGCGGGGATCGATTATAACCGCGCAGGTGTCCCTCTGATTGAAATTGTCTCTCAACCCTGCATGTCCTCATCTCAAGAGGCTATTGCCTATGCAACCGGCATCAAAGCTCTTTTGCAATATCTCGATGCCTCCGACTGCAACATGGAAGAGGGATCGCTCCGCTTTGACGCCAATATCTCGGTTCGCCCGAAGGGTTCAAAAGAGCTGAGAAACAAAATCGAAATCAAGAACCTCAACTCCTTCACATTTTTGGGATTGGCAATTGAATCGGAGTTCAAGCGCCAAGTCAAAGAATACGTCAAAAATCCAAATGAAGAGATTACACAAGCGACCTTCCGCTGGGATCCCGATAAAAAAGAGACTGTTTTAATGCGGCGCAAAGAGAGTGCCGACGACTACCGTTATTTCATAGAGCCAGACCTTCCTCCCCTTATTTTGGAACAAGAGTACATCGACAGTGTCCGTGAAACACTCCCCGAGCTCCCCTACGAGCGCGAGAAGCGTTACATCAACGATTACGACCTTCCACGCGAATCGGCGCTCATCATCGTCAACGATAAAGCGCTGGCCGACTTCTTTGAAGAGGGGTTGAATGTGTGTAAAAACGCCAAGAGTCTTTCGAACTGGATCATCGTCGAGTTTACAGGGCGCTTCAAAGACACGGGCAAAACGCTTACCAAAAGTGGAATTCCCGCAATTGCTGTTGGCAAGCTTGTAAATATGATTGATCAAGGGGTAATCACCGGAAAGATTGCCAAGCAGGTCGCCGATATGATGGTCAAAACACCTGGCAAAACCCCCGAGCAAATCGTTGAAGAGAATCCCGCCTTTAAGCCAATGGCTGATATGGGAGAGCTTGAAAAGATCATCGATCAAATCTTAGCGGAAAATCCACAATCTGTAGCAGATTTTCTAAGTGGTAAGGAGCGCGCTTTTGGCTTTTTGGTGGGCCAGGTCATGAAAGCAACCATGGGAAAAGCTCCTCCGCCTATCGTTAATAGCCTTTTAAAAGAGAAACTCGAAAAGTCTAATTAATTACACGTTGTTGAAAGTGGGAATCTGTTTTTCAAATGCCTCGGGTATTTTTGCCGCGGCAAAGAAAGCGGCTCCATAGAGCGGCAAACCAATTAAAAACCAACGACTCATCATCGATTGAGTAAGACTATACTTGTAACCCAGTATTGGAACTCCCCCAGCAGGTGAATGTCCTGGAGCAAGAATCAAAGCGGTCGCACTCAAAACAATCAGGACAGGAAGGGCAACTTTCATCATCTGCTCAGCTGTACGATGGGCCTTTTTGGGAAGTATATCTTGCATGAGAAAGGCTACTCCGAAGCCAACTCCAGCTGCCATCATTGGGATAGACATCAAGTCCATCACACCGGGTTGGCCCAAATTGATCATTGCAGTTCCCATAAGACATACAGCTACAATAAGGCCTATGTCGAATATGATGTAGAGAGCCTTTTTCACGATCGGATTTTCGTACTTATCGGGAAAATCTAAAATAGGAGCCACCAGATTAAAGGCACCTGCAACCGCACCAGCCATAACAAAACCTTTTAATTACTTGATCCATAATAACATAAATTATTATTATAATTCAATAAATTAAAGATATCTTTATATTGGGTCTTTCATGGCTTTTCGGACGTGTAGGATGACGCTCAGCCCAATAAGAGAGATCGCCAGTACAGAAGACCAGATTAGGGGGAGATAAAAGGTTGTAAGCGACATAAATGCCACAGAAGCGGCTAGTGTAAACACAGAGACCCCCCAAGCCTGAAGATATCCCTTAGCCCCCTTAGAATCCCCCATGCAGGCTACAACACCCGCAAGAATGGGCATTAGGATGAATCCCAGTGCGGCAAGTAGAGGAGACAAAAAGGGCATGATAATCCCAGAAATAGTTGCAACGGTTCCCATCGCAACCCGTGATGCGACTGGATGGCTCCGATAAGGCATATTCCGCTGGAGGATAAATTCAGGCCCAAAAAGGCCCTCTATAGGATCTCGACAACACACCATAATAAGAGGGAGTATAAGTGGAGATCCCCTTATTTTTCAAACTGATCAAGCAGATAAGTCTTTCCAGATTTCATCTCCAAGAGCTCTCCTGCAGTTAGGATGCTCCCCTTGTCTCGCAGATTTAAGCGCACTCGATAGCACTTTATAGAAGAATGAAAGTGGAAAAGGATCTCTCCATCTTTTTTTGCTCTAAACACAAGTCTGCGAATCATTTTTTTCGACCACTCAAGATCGAGCTCTCCATACGAGGAGCACATGAGATTGCACATACGACCCGCAAAAAGCTCGGGCGGCAGATTAGGTAGAATAGCAGCCCCCCTATCCGAGTCGACGAGAAAAAGAGAGCGGATAAGTTTGGCCCCTTCGGCCAATAAATACAGTGGTGAGCTGCTTGCAAGGGGAGTGTCTGGGGGCAAAATTCCTTGAAAATCTTCATCAACCAATCGAGGAACAAACATCCCCTCAAAACCAGCCAAAAAGAGTTTGGCAAAAGCGGGAATTACCGCTTCTGGTCGATGGGCATCAATCGCCTCCTTGCACCCATTTATCAGAGTAAAGATCCCCTCATCAGCCTCCTTTCTTTCAGGAAGGTCCAGAAGTGTTCCCAAGCGGAACCAAAGGGGGAAAATCTCACAAAAATCCAAACGTCTGCGTATCCCTGTCCAGTCTTGTTTTTTGTGACTCCCCAAAGAAAGACGCTCTTGCATTTCTAAAGGAGAAAGGCCAGGATTTTTCGCATAGGTAATCTCACCGTTAGGAAGAATATGAAAGCGGTAACTCTCGCTAAAAATCGTGACACATCCCCTCTCGAGATCTTGCAAAACCGTAAAGTCTTTTAGCGGACCTTCGACATCAAGCGTAATATCCTTAAGCACTTTTCCACCAAAATCCTTTAACACAACACGCGCTGGATACGCCTCAACAAGCGTGTCTGTTCCAGGAATCAAACAACGTGTTTTAGGGAGATGAGAAAAGGGGCGCAGACGCGCTGCAATCTTAATCGAGAACGCCAATTAAACCCTCAGGTGTATTTTTTACCAGACGCACATCGAGCAACGTATTCGCCTCCACCTTGCTATCTGGCAAAAGGACATTTAAAAAGTTCTCGGTATGACCACTGCGATTGTTTTCCATCAGGACAGACATGGTTCTTCCCACATATTTTTCACGCAAATAAAACGCCTGCTCTTCTGCAAGTTTTAAGAGACGCGCTTTTCTATCATCCATCACAGCTTGTGGAACTTGATTTGGATAGAGGGCAGCTCTTGTCTTCTCCCGTCTGCTAAAGGGAAACATGTGAACCTTTGCAAATTGTACCTCACGCATTACAGCCAGCGTCTCTTCAAAGTCGGCCTCCGTCTCACCAGGAAAGCCCACAATCACATCGGTCGTGAAAGTGAAATCGGGGGACGCTTTTTTCAATTTCTCAATCGTCTCAAAGAACATTTGGCGTGTGTATTTGCGATTCATTCGCTTCAATACAACATTTGAGCCCGACTGGAGGACAATATGGAAGCTATGACACGTATTTTTGCCATTTAACACCGCATCCATCAAATCGTTATCGACCTCATCGGGGTCGATCGACGAGAGGCGCAACCGCTTCACCCCCTCAACTCGGTCGACAGCGCGCATCAGATTTGCAAGTCCCCCTTCAAAATCTCCAACATTAATGCCCGTAATGACGATATCTTTGTAGTCATTTGCCACCAACTCCTCAACTTCACACACCACATCCTCAATCGGACGGGAGCGCGAACGGCCACGGACATACGGAATGATGCAATAGGTGCAATACGAGTTGCACCCATCCTGAACTTTAACGAATGCACGCGTGTGCGCCTCGAAATTTTTGATCGAAAACTCAGGAACATCCTCGTCAGGAAAAAGGTCAGCAATCAAACCTTCCTTCTCTTTGTTGGGAACAACGGTCGAAACACCGCCGATTTGCTGAATCAAATCGGGACGTCTTTCAGCCATACAGCCCGTTACCACAACTTTGGCCCCTTGATTTTGGCGGATCAACTGGCGAATCTGATGGCGACTCGAGCGGTCGGCTGACTCGGTAACCGTACACGTATTGACGATGCACAGATCGGCCTCCTCTCCCTCTTTAGCCTCAGTGTAGCCGAGCTGGACAAGCTGATCACGGTAGGCTTGCGTCTCGTATTGATTGGTCCGGCACCCTAGGGTTGCCAAGCGAAAACGTTTTTTACTCATATTTGGGGGTAAATCATCTCAAAACCGCTCTCCGCTGTCAATGTTTAAAAAGCGTAAAAACTTTAGAAATAAAATGCGGACGAATCATGAAGGCTCTTTCTTAAGTTCACTGATTTATGCGGCTAGCACATCATCTTGCAATTTATGATCAGGAGGTCGACTCCGTTTTACCACCCGTAAACTACAGTTATATAAAGCTCCATACTATCCTCCATTTTGATTTGGTAGAGCACTATAACAACAAGTTTAGGTAGCAATCAGGGTCTCAGAGGCTATGATTATGGGGAGTTCCCATTTAGAACGAATTTTTTGCTCAATCCCCCCCCCCCTTTAACCCGATCGCTGGTCGAAAAAAGAGGCATTGAAATCAATGGTCCAATTAATGCTCGCACTCTCATAGGCGGGACCTGAAATACCCAATCCATCGGGATTGTTGACATAAAAATTGCCCAAAAATGTGGAGTGAATAGTTCCCGGCCCACCGAAGAGATCATCTTTTCCCAGAGTGTAAAATCGCGTGTAGTAGGCCCTTGTGTCCCACCGCTTTTGTTTTGATGCAGAAGAAGCTCCAATTCTGAACCCAATATCCCAAGGAAAAGACACTTCTTTAAGCCGATTTGCTCGATTAGGAGTAAGAAAAAAACCGTCTGTGTCGATCACTTCAGCCCAATTATCGGCCCCAGCTTCTCTTGCAGTCCAAATAAGCAAGTTGGCAAAAACATTAAATTCTTTTGCATTGGAAAGGGAGCAACACTCTTGAAATCCCACGTTGTGTGCACGAGCCTTTGGAAACACAAAAAAAAACGCGATAAGGAATATGGAGATAAGAGAAAGAGTTTTCAAAGCAGCCTCTGGAGATCGAATCTCAAAATTCTATATTGAAAAAGCCCCCTCTCTCTCTATATTCAAAATATCATTAGTACAAGACGTTGATTTTCAACGAGTTTTATTGATTTAAATCACTCGTTGATAGATAATATTTATTTAAAGGTAATGTAAATGGGGAAAATAGTATGAAATCAAAAATTCTTTTAGCTATTGGAATTTCGGTAGTTGTCGTGCTTGGAGGCCTTTCGGCATTTCAAAATCAGCAAACCCCGCAAACTCCTCCCCAACAACAGGTAATAATCGCTCAGTCCCTTGAGAATTAGGGTAGTGCAACATTATTTCTGAAAAATTGGTTTGGATAGGTTTTAAGGAAAATCATGAAAAAAAAAGTCCGAGCCCACCATTTCTCTTGAGTTTACTACAAAACAGGAGGAAGAAATGAACTCAGTTGGACGATCGCGAGCGATCGTTCAAATTTGCCAAAAAGCAGCCAAAAGGGGAGAATAGAGCTATTCTTAAACAATCCCAATATATCTATTTAAGTGCGCGGCGACCCTTTAACCCTGATTGCTACCTAAACTTGTTGTTATAGTGCTTAGATGCATTCAGATGCGTAGACTCGATGCGAAGGCAAGGGTTCCTCCCTTGTCGAGTGTCGAGACTTAGCAGATGGAGGCATCTAAGCACTATAACAACAAAAAGTTTTATACTGCCCTACCAAATCCAAATGGAGGATAGTATGGAGCTTTATGCAACTGTAGTTTACGTGGTTAGTTCAGAACTGCTGAAAATCCTTGGCGTACAAGACGACACTCAAGCGAAAATGGAAAATGCGGAAGTGATGACTTTTGCTGTTGTGGCAGCAAAATTTTTTCACAGCAACTATGTGAAAACGAGATATTTCTGT
>JAJFLY010000004.1 GCA_021772455.1 Chlamydiota bacterium | reverse complement strand
TTTGTTGTTATAGCGCTTAGATGCCTCCATCTGCTAAGTCTCGACACTCGACAAGGGAGGAACCCTTGTCTTCGCATCGAGCCTACGCATCTGAATGCATCTAAGCACTATAACAACAAGTTTAGGTAGCAATCAGGGTCTGAGAAATTTACATGTATTGTTTTGGAGATTTCGATTATTATAGGAATAATTTATGGAAACAATACTTCCTTTTATTCAAGAGCATGCGCAATACGCCCATTGGTTGGTCTTTGGGCTTTTGATGCTTGCAGGTCTCAATTTTCCGGTTAGCGAGGATTTACTAATCGTGATTAGCGGTGTTCTTGCGAGCACGCTTGTTCCTGAAAATACGTGGAAATTGTTTCTTGCGGTCTTTTTAGGAGCCTATCTTTCCGATTGGATGGTCTACTGGATTGGAAGACTTTGGGGAGCTCATCTATGGCGGATCAGGTGGTTCGCTCGTATGTTTAAACCCAAGCGGCTTGAACAGATCAAGCAGTATTACAAGAAGTACGGTCTATTGACGCTTATGGTGGGCCGTTTTATCCCCTTCGGAGTGCGTAATTGCCTCTTTGCAACAGCAGGAATGGGGAAGATGCGGTTTAGAAAATTTTTGATTGGTGATGGAGTTGCCTGTATCGTCTCCAATGCCACTCTATTTACGATCGCCTATTTTTGTGGTAAAAACTGTTCCTATTTTGTTCGCTATGTAAACGTCACGATTTTTGTGATATTTATCGTCGCGCTAATCGGATTCATCTGCTATAAAAAAAGTAAAAGAATATCTTCAACAGACTAAGGTAGTAGGTGCTTAACTTTTCTAATGTACTGTCTCTTTCTCGAGGAGGGCTTGCGCTTGCTTTTCTTCAAGACAATCCTTGGATTCGTTTGCTTGCGATCGTTTTAGCGATGCTAACTGATTTTTTCGACGGCTATCTTGCGCGCCGTCAACGGACAACGACTCAATTTGGCGCGATTCTCGATCCAATTATGGACAAGTTTTTCGTCTTTTTTGTCGGTGGTGTCTTCTATCTGGAGGGTAAACTGACTGTTTTAGGTCTTACTGCCCTTTTGTCTCGTGATATCTCTCTCTGTTGCTTTGGGCTTTTCTTAGGCATTGTGCGTGGCTGGAGTGGGTACGAGGTCAAGGCTATCTGGTGGGGGAAAATTACGACAGTCGCTCAGTTCACCCTGTTGATTGGATTGACAGTGAACTTTGTCTTTCCTAACTGGGTCTATCTCATTTTTGTCGCGATGGCGGCATTTGCTTTTGTGGAGCTCGTGCTCAGATATTACCGCAACTCCCGCAAAATCTAAGCTCTTTCAATTTTTTTTTACCGTAATATAACTTGTTAAAGATACGCGATAGCGGCTCTGTGTCATTATAAGTTAATTTAAGCTTCTAGTTGGAGAGGGCTTTGACAGGCTCTTTGATCTCTGTTGTAAGAACAGGCTCGGGAGAGGCCTTCGGTTTAGGAGCTGTCAAGGCGTTAAACCGCTTGCCGAGTGCAAGTACGGCTCCAATCCAAAAGATAATTACCACAAAGAGGATCGCCGCAACGATATGTGCGCTTGCTGCAATTGTAGAAAAAATCACGAGAAGTCCCTGGTGGATGATAGAGCCTCCCGATTTTCCAAGGCGAGAGCCCACCCCATCTATAGCAGCCTTTCCTTTGAGCTTATCTGCCATACTTAAAGGGATAAAGGCCATCTCCTTGGTTGAGTCGAATAGTGTGAATTTTGACGCACGGCATAAACAGTTTTGCATCGACCCAAAGAGCACCACAATGGCAAGCGGAGAGGTGCCAAACATGGCAAGTGCTCCGATAAGTTGTTCGCTTCCAAAGAAGAAGAAAAAGAAACCTAAGCTTGTGGTCAGAAGGATAATAGGGGTAATAATCGCGCCTAAAGTCCATCCAAAACGGCGAATCAACTGTCCAGAAATCAAAAAAGAGGTAAAAAATGAAATAATCCCAGTGACTGTCGTGATCTGACTCATGTAGCCATTAAAATCATTTGGCTGGGGGTAAAGGGAGCGCACTTGGTCCTTCCAAATAACCTCTACTAGGTTAATTACAAGGTTATAGGCTAAAACAACGATGGTGAGTTGAAGCAAATATTTTGAACGGCCCAAAAGAGCAAAATTTTCCCGCATCGACATCTTCATCTTCTGAGGACGCTCTTCTAGAGGCTCGCCGCTGCTATCATTTGGGATAACCTCTTTGGTGAGGTAGCGGTAGATCCCTACAATTGCCACTCCCGAGAGCAATACCACGACTGTCAATAGGACAATGGACTGGTGCCAGGGATTTTCTGTAATAGCAAAGCGGGAGCGTAAAAAGTCGCCCGATAAAAAGACAGAAACCTGGCCTGAGGTAATCGCCGCAAGATTTAAGCCGATGGCAATTAACCCGTAAAACCGCTTGGCCTCGCCGAGGCGGGTGACCTCATTGGCAAAACCCCAAAAAAGCATTGAAAGGACAGCAGAGCTCCAAAGCTCTGACATGATATAAAAACTACTGAAGGTCCAGTAGCGGAACATCGCGATTAACCCCTTAAATCCAGTGGGGAGGGAGTTTTGTAAAAAATCGGCAGTTTTGTGGGGATGAAGGTGCGAGCTGATTGGGTAGACCACAAAGGTGAATAGGGCAAAGAAGGCCAGGAAAATAGAGATCATCACGTAAAAGACGCGGTCTCGTTGGAGCCGGTTATTTAAACGACTGTACAGAAAAGTCATCAAAAGAGCGCCCGGGACAATTCCCCATACCTTGATAAAGGGGATCACCTCGGCTCCTGAGGATTCGGCGGTGATGAGGAGCGCATCTTTCATATTGCGCAGGATGTTGTAATTAAAGCCTATAAAGAAGGCCATCGCAAGAAGGGGGAGAAATTTACGTAGTTCAAAGCCGTGGATTGGCCATAAATAGCCCCGTAGCTTCGAAAAACCGCCCTTATCCTGTGACATAGTTACCTAAAGTATTTTTTATAAGAGGGACAGAGGAGAAAAAACACGTTATTATAAGAGCCATTACCGTCTTTGTTCTACTGGGAATGAGCACCCATTATAAGCGAGAAAGTTATATAGGTGCAAGCTCCATTTCACGCTCTTTCAAGGCGAAGTTTCTAAAAAAAATCTTTATGGTGTCTTAACTTTAAATTTAGTATGCTAACCAACTTCACGATGTAAGGAGTTTTTTTTATGCTACGAGATGCCGCACGAAAATTAGGTGATGTGAATCCGTGGCAAGCCCGCACAGGCTTCCACGGTGTCAAAGTCTCACTTTCTGTCGCTCTTGGCGTGATCGGCTTTATTGGTGTAATGGGCTATGTGCCGAGCGCTTTACTCGGCTGCAGCACGGTAACCTTATCTATTTCAGGTGTCATAGCAACCTGTGCCGGCGGCACTGCAAATTTTGTGGGCTGGTATAGGGGCTGGGATGGAAAAAAATTCACTAATCCTGATGCACTTGCCAATGGTTTTTTTGATGTGTGCCTTATTATCTATAATGTAGCCACGGCTGTTTTGGCAGCTCTAGTAATAACCGGAACCCTATCAGCATCGACTGCGTGTGGGTTCATTATTGCTCCCATAGTTATTCGTGCTGCTTTGCTCGATTGTCTGATTAATACCTGCGGAAATGCCTATCTTGTCATTCCCCGGTGGACTTTGGATCCGGAGGCACCAGGCTCGCCTGCAAGAGTAGTATGGAGCGTAACAAATAGATTTAGTCCAAACAGTTCTTCTCACGATCCTTATGCGGCTCAGCAGCTAAATTCTGAGGGAGTTGGGGATGGGTTAGAAGCCTTTCCAGCGCGATCAATACCGCTAATACCGCTCCCAGCAGGTCTTTGTCAAGATGGCTCTCCTCGTGTTAAGTCGTAAAAAGTCTTTATTGTTTCTTAATTTTTAATTGTGTATACTATTCCTACTTATCAATAGGAGTTTTTATTATGGCTAATACAGCTCTGCCCCTAACTCAAAGAGCGCAGCAACTGCAAGCTATTGAGAAGGCCTGTGTGGGTTACAGCGATTGTATTGGAGTTGCCCTTCTGATTATTGGCGCACTAGGAGCAAGTAGTGTTGTATCTAGCGCGCTCATGGGATGGCTTGCCGTCTCGCTTCCAATAGGGATGGCTATGATGAGCTGTTTTGGTAGTTGTATTCGTGTTAGATATGACCTGGGCGCTAAAAGATCCGTTGTTTGCAAGTCTGCATACTTGGCAATTACTGCGCTCGCTTTAAGTGTTTTGGGTGGTTTAGCAATGTATAATGCTTCTGGAGTTACAGTTCTCACTGCGCCGGTCTTGGGGTGGGGCGTCATTGCACCTATACTGAGTTATGTTGCTCTTGGGTGCTGCTTAAACCGTTGTACAAATGAATCGTAATATTTGAACTGAGTAAATGAAATAAGGAAAAACGAATGGGATGTTGGAGTATAGGTGACCGTGTTCATAAGGAGTATGAGAGCTCTCATGGTCTTAGGGATTCTCAGGGTAATTATACGCGAGCGGGGATTTTGAATCTCGTTTCACGTGTGATGTTACTTGCTCTTTTTGGTGTTGGGGTTGTGGCTACTGGCACAGCTATGGGGGTGTTTCCACCGATGACACCAATGGCTACTGGATTAACTGTTGCCGGCTTGGGAGCAGGCTATCTTTTTATGCAACTGGGTGGCTGTCAGTTCAAAGAGCGATATGTTGATCTAATTTGTGAAACCGTATTTGCACTTGCAATGATGACAATGGGGGGACTTGGTGCAGCGGGTGTGATAAGCGTGCCGACTGTTGGGTACTCCTTAATTGGAATCCTTTCTGTGCATACTGTTTTCTGGGGGTGCTGCTGTCACACTTTGGCAGCTCCATATGCAAAATTTGATAATGACTAAACAAAAAGGAGATCCTAATGGGTCGTATTGCTAATTGTGGAAATGTCTGTGAGAAAATAGAAAAGAGATATGACAAAGATCACCGTTTTAGGGACCGCAATGGCTTGACTCAGGCAGGGGTGATGAACAAAGTTTCAAATGTGATGTTGCGTGGACTTTTGCTTGTTGGGATTATATCGGCATTGGGAGCTTTTGGACCTATGACAACCGGGATAGCGGCAGTTGGATTGGGTGGTGGAGCCCTTCTTATGCAATGCGCTGGTGGTAAGTCTATGAAGCGTAAGACGGACTTATTTTTTACAGCTGTTTTTGCTGCTGGAATGGTTGCAGTGGGGGGCCTTGGTATTGCAGGGACGATGAGTAGTGTTCACGTTGGCTACTCATTAATTGGAATTATTGGAGCGCAGGCGATTTTCTGGGGTTGCAGCCGTGTTCCTTCCGCGCTCCATGTCATAAATGAGAAATATTAGGCATCTGCTTCTGAAAGGGCTTCAATACATGGAAGGGTGCCGTGTTCAAGATATTCGAGCATGGCGCCCCCTCCTGTCGAAACGTGGCTAATTTTCTCGTTCACATCTGCTTGGTTGAGCGCAGCGATTAAATCTCCCCCACCGATAATAGTAACGGCATCTAAACTTCCAAGGTGGGCAGCTAAGGTGTGTGTCCCTTTCGCAAAGCGGTCCAATTCATAGACGCCAACAGGTCCGTTCCACACAATAGTTTTTGCCTCTCCGAGAAGCTGGCTAAATTTTTCGATGGTTTTGGGGCCGATATCAAATCCTCCATACCCTTCTGGAATCTCGCTCTCGCTAAAATCGATTAGTTTGATAGGCGCCTCTTCGCTGCACTCTTGGGCGGCTAGAATATCGAGAGGGAGGACGATCTTATCTCCACTGATTTCTAGAAGCTCTTTTGCGAGGTTAAGAAATTCGGGTTCAACGATTGAATTACCTATTCCAATCCCGAGCGCCTTGAGGAAGGTGTAGGCCATCCCTCCTCCAATAAGGAGGTGATCTGCTTCTTCTAAAAGGGTTTTCACGACGCCGATTTTTGTCGAAATTTTTGCCCCACCGAGCATGGCATAGAAAGGGCGCTTGGGATTTTGGAGGCTCTGCCCGAGAAAATGGATCTCTTTTTGGAGCAAAAAGCCCGCAGCGGCTTTGCCAGGAAAATATTGGGAAATGGTGTAGGTGGAGCTGTGCTTACGGTGAGCCGTGCCAAAAGCGTCATTCACATAAAGGTCGGCTAGTCGGGCAAGTTGTTTGGCAAAGTCGGGATCCTCATCAGGATGGGTTTCAGCTCGATGGAAGCGGAGATTCTCCAAAAGAAGGATCTCGCCTGGTTTAAGACTTGCAGCCATGTCTGAGACGGCTTCTCCCACGCAATTTGGCGCTATCTTGATGGGACAGTTGATGAGGGCTTCGAGGATCTTGGCAACGGATGTGAGCGAGAGTTCTGGATTGACTTCACTGCGAGGACGCCCCAAGTGGCTCATGAGAATGAGCGCCCCCCCTTGGTCGATTACGTATTGGATCGAAGGGAGAGCAGCTTCGATGCGCGTTGCATCGGCAACATTCCCATCTCCGTCAAGAGGGACGTTGAAATCGACGCGCATGAGCACTTTTTTCCCTTTTACGGGGAGCTCTTTGATAAATAACTTTGCCATCGCACTTCTCCAAAATTTTTGTTATATAGCAATGACATGAAAGGATCTATTGAGAAGTTACGCTTTGAGTACGGAAATACTCCTCTTTTAGAGGAAGATCTTGCCGATGATCCGGTTGAGTTGTTTCTTATTTGGATGAAAGAGGCGCTAAAAGCCAATGTGATGGAGCCGAACGGCATGACATTGGCAACGGTCGCGGCAACAGGGCGTCCCACTTCAAGAACTGTCTTATTAAAAGAAATTTCCCGTGGAAACTTTATCTTCTATACGAATATGGCCAGCCGCAAAGGGGAGCATTTAGCTACTCATCCTTTCGCAGCACTTACCTTTTGGTGGAAGGAGATTTATCGCCAGGTCAATATTGAGGGGAGAGTTAGGAAGGTCTCACGACGCGAAACGTGCGCCTATTTTAAAAAACGGCCCCGCGGCGCACAGCTGGCAGCACTCGCTTCTCACCAAAGTCATCCTTTAGCTACACGGGCCGAAGTTGAGTCTGCATTTAAGGTCTTAAAGAAAAAATATCTGGGAAAAGAGGTTCCCTGTCCGAAGGAGTGGGGTGGATATTGCGTGATGCCTGAGCGTGTGGAGTTTTGGCAGGGGAGACAGAATCGTCTTCACGACCGTTTTCTTTACGTAAAAGCCAATGGAGAGTGGATCCTCAAGCGGCTAGCTCCCTAAATGTCTTTCTTTACGTTCTTTAGCCTGTTTGATCCGCGCTTCTCGTCTGTGACCGGCGTCTTCATAGCGCAATTTTTCTAGCTTGGTTTCGGGGATGACAGGAGGCACTTGTGTGGGGCTGTTATTTTCATCGAGAGCGACAAAAGTGAAATAAACTGAAACGACGTGGCGGTGTTCCCCGGTTTTGAAATTTTCGGCTACAACCCTCACACCAACTTCCATAGAACTATTCCAGGCGCGATTGAGCGACCCTTTAAAGATCAAAATCTCTCCCACATAGGCAGGAGTTAGAAAATGGAGTGCGTCGACTGAAACAGTTGCGCAAATGTGCTCGCTATGGCGCTCAGCAACAACAAGTGCGACCCTGTCGAGGATGCTCATAACAAGCCCGCCAAAGACCGTCCCGTTTGTGTTCAGGTCGTTTGGAAAGACTTTGTAGGTTTGGTTTTCGACTGCCGTCGAAGCGACTGTTTTTCCTTGCATAGTTGAACGAAATAGTGATGGATGGCGGGATCATTTGTCAACTCCGGATGAAAGGAACTGGCCAAATAATCTCCTTGGCGGACCAAAATAGGTGTGTCGGACAAGATCTCTACCTCAGAAGAGTGAATTTCACTCACGCGTGGAGCGCGGATAAAAAGGGCCTCCATCGTGTGGGGCTTGTCGAGATAAACGGTGATCTGTTTGGAAAAGGAGTCGCATTGCCTGCCGTAAGCATTTCGCTCGACTGTGATGTCGAGCAACCCAAGGCGGGCCATGAGGATCATCCCGGCGCAAGTACCAAAGATGGGGCGGTCAAAATCAGTGAGGGGAAGCTCATTGAGGCGCCACATGGTGGTCGATTCGCCGCCGGGGATAATCAATCCCTCGACTTGGCTTAGCTCTTCTGTTGTACGTACTTTCAGAGAGGGGATGCCCATCGCTTCGAGCATTTCACAGTGCTTGGCAAAAGCTCCTTGCAGCGCAAGTACTCCGATTTTACCATCCACGGGTTGCCATCAACTCTTCTTTAGCAAGTGTGCGAATGTCAAGCCCTTCCATCCCTTCGAGAAGACCTTCAGAGGCCTTTGCAAGCATAGCGGGGTCCTGGTAGTAGGTGGTTGCTAAGACGATGGCTTTTGCGCGGTTTTCTGGATCTTTAGATTTAAAAATCCCTGAACCTACAAACACCGTTTCTGCGCCAAGTTGCATCATAAGTGCAGCGTCAGCAGGGGTTGCGATCCCACCGGCTGAGAAATTGGGGACGGGGAGTTTGCCCTCTTCTGCAACTTGGCAGATGAGGTGATAAGGAGCGCCCAGTCTCTTGGCTTCAGCCATGAGCTCAGCACGGTCGAGTAATTGGAGGCGACGAATGCCCCCTTGAATCGCGCGCATATGGCGTACAGCTTCGACGATGTTTCCAGTTCCAGGCTCGCCCTTCGTACGAATCATCGCGGCCCCTTCACCGATGCGGCGCAAGGCCTCGCCCAAATCGCGCGCTCCACAGACAAATGGGATTTTAAATGGGTGCTTGTCGATATGGTGTTCATCATCGGCGGGGGTGAGTACTTCGCTCTCATCGATAAAATCGACTTCAAGAGCCTCTAAAATTTGAGCTTCTACAAAATGGCCGATGCGGCACTTGGCCATAACGGGAATCGACACAACGTCTTGGATTGAGCGGATCAAGTCTGGGGGAGACATGCGTGCGATGCCTCCTTCTAAGCGAATATCGGCAGGGATTCGCTCTAAGGCCATGACGGCAACAGCTCCCGCCTCTTCAGCTATTTTCGCTTGGGCAGGAGTAACGACATCCATGATGACCCCACCTTTTAACATCTCGGCAAGACCTATTTTTAGTTGAGACTCTTTCATGTGTGACTCCTATTATAGCGCTGAAAAAGGGTTGGCAGCATCCTTGAATCCGCCCCCCTTTTTTCGTTTTTTTAACTCCAAGCGAAGGGAATAAAGTAGGTCTTGGTCGAAATCCATATGGGCTGCCCACTGAAGATACTGAAGAGGAATCTCGGAAAAAGGGCGCCCCTTGTGTTTGCCAAGTGGCATGAATTTCATTTGGATCGGCTTAGAGAGGATTTCCATCACTTGAGCGACCGTTTTAAACCGCGCAACGAGATGCTTAAACACTTGGATATTCATTTTCACATCGTTGAGCGCACGGTGAGCCGGATCGGCAGGGACGTTGAAATGAGCAGCGAGTTTTCCTAGAGAATTGTTCGGGCTATCTCCATAAAGGCGTGCAAGGCGCAATGTATCGATATAGGGGCGCGCTTTTAGGGTGCAGGGAATCTTGGCTCGTTCAGCAGCTCTAGTGATCATTTCCAAATCGGAGCCTACGGCATGCCCAACGATCATATCGCGGCCGATAAATTTCAAAAAATCGGGCAAGAGAGCCTCAATAGGGGGTTTGTCAGCCACCATCTCAGCCGAAATGTGGTGGATAGCTAACGCTTCTGCAGAAATTTTACAGTCAGGTTTAACAAGCTCGTCAAATTCAGCGAGAAGTTCAGAGAAGGTGAATCGGATTGCGGCCACCTCGATGAGACGGTCATTTTCAAGATCTAGCCCGGTGAATTCACAGTCGAGACAGATAAAAGTGGCCTTATTTAGAAGTGTCAATTCAAAACCTCGCAGATTTGGTGGATCAATTGGTTGCGTCCTTCATTTTTCACTGTCGAATAGTGTACATATGGCAGGTTATTTAACCTATCCACAATGTTTTTTGTCTGCTTCGCCCGCTCGCCACGTTTTACCTTATCAACCTTTGTTAAGACTAAAATGGCTGGAATTCCACTCGCTTCGATCCATTGAAGCATTTGCACGTCATCTGGGTTAGGGGTACGCCTAATATCCATGAGAAACAAGATCATGTTTGGCTTTGTGGAAAGGTAACTTTCAATGAGCTCGCCCCACTTCTTGCGCTCCAAAATCGGAACCTTCGCGTAGCCATATCCAGGTAGATCGGCAAAGATAGCTGTGCCATCCAAACTAAAGAAGTTGATCGCTTGGGTTTTACCGGGAGTGGAAGAGGTTTTAACGAGGTTTTTTGACTTAAAAAGATGATTGAGTAGTGTCGATTTTCCCACGTTAGAGCGCCCCACAACGGCAATCTCTGGAGTGGTACCAAAGTCGGGGAAATGTTCGGGCTTAACCGCCGTCTTCAAAAATTTGGCATTCTGAAATGATAATTTCACGTGACTCTTCCGTTAAGTGAGAAAGGGTCACTTTGACCGCCTTCTCGGGTACAATCGGAGCGATACGCTCACTCCATTCGATGCAGCAAATCCCTCCTGCAAAAAAATACTCTTCAAATCCTAAGCTTAAAAACTCATCACAATCGTGGAGGCGGTAGAGATCGAAGTGGTAGACGTTTCCATAAACGTTAAGGTAGACAAATGTTGGGCTGACGACCTCTTCAGACGGGACACCAGCCACTCCTCGCGCAATCCCTTTCACAAATGTGGTTTTCCCTGCCCCCAGCTCTCCAAAAAGGCACAGAACCGTATTAGGCTTTAAAGAGGCGCCAAGCGACGCTCCAAAGGCCATAGTCTCTTCTGCAGATTGGGTTACTACTCTTCGGTTTCGACCCATTCCGTGACGTAAGGGTGAAAAGTTTCATCTTCTGCTAAAGTTTCAACAAAGGTCGCGATCTTATCCTCTTGCAAGTGGTCCTGGATGAGGTTGAGAAATGTCTCTTCGAGTTGAAACCGGTTTTGGTTTTGCACTTCAACAAGAGTTAAAGGCTTCAAATAGTGATTTTTAAAGTCTCGAATCACAGCATCCTTGCTATTGAAAAGCTTCCCTGTAACCGCAGATGAATAGACTGTTTTTGAGATAGCCTCTTTTCGCGGCTTGATGTAGTTTTGGATCACTTCAGGATCTTCGGAGACAAAGAAACGCTTTGCCCGCACCCCTCCGGTCCGCTCTGTATTTTCAGGACACTTAGAAACCCAGTCATAAATAGCATCTTGCGGATTTGGGTGGGTGTTATCGGCAAAAACCTTTCCTGTGAAGGGGCAGATGTAGATTTTTTTAGTCTGTTTGTTGACAGAAGGGGGGCCAAAACCGATTTTAATCTCTGTCTCGCGCCACACTTTGCTCTCTTCCTCGAGCTTTTTGATCGCCTCTTCGGTGCTTTGGTAAATAATTTTATCACGGACAAAGGCAACTGGGCTTATGCCGAACTTACGTTCCAGGTAGAACAAGTAGGCTCCGAGCAGCTCGGGTGCTCGTTGCTCTCCTAGAAAAAGCAAAAGATCTTTTTTAACTTCGGCAGAAATGGCCATTTTTATCCTCTAATATTCAATTTAATGAGGGAGAGTTTACTAAAAAGACCTTTATTCTTCAAGTATTACGATGGGATAGGGGAGCATTAGGAGGGGCGGCTTTAATTTTGCTTATAGAAAACAGGGATTATTGAAGAATAGAGCTATTCTTCAACAATCCCAAAACTGTATCAAAGATTTAGATCTTAATCATTTGAACGCCTTCGAAGTAAATAAGGAAAAAGACGGCGATGGCGTAGAGAACTAATGTGGGCGGTCCAATTTTAAGGTGGTGGGGGTATGAAATGCCTGTGCGGATGTAGCGGGCCGAGATGATCCAAAGGAGGGGAATCACCGCGCTGATTAAGACGACCGATAGGCCGAGAGTGTAGTTAACGATGACGTTGATATGGACCATTGGAATATGAGAAAGAAGAAAAGGGGGAAGGATAGCTAATAGGCAGATGGCGAGGCGCTTCCATCCTTTTCGTTTTTCGGGGGTAAGTTTGAAGAGATCGGAGTAGAAGTCGAGCAGGACCGTTCCTAATATGGGGAAAGAGGCGATAAAGGGAAAAAACATGAGGGGGTAGATGGTCTTGCCGATGAATGGAATTTTATGGAGCGCATGTGAAATTCCATAGATGTTTTCGTAGCTTTCAAAGATAAGGTACATCACATCGCTCGGTGTTGCGCTAATCGCGATCCATAGCCAGGTGAGGCTAATCAATAGGGCACATAGTGAGCTGATCCAAATCACTCTCTTGATTTTGACCCAATCGCGTTTCATAAAGGTGGCTAAGGTGGGGACGATGCTTTGGAAAAAAAGGGCATTATAGAGGGCGGGAACGGCGAGAAGTAGATAGAGCCAATTGGGCTTGAATGGGGGGGGATGAAACGCGCCTCCCTCTCTTTGTAATAGGCTTACCAAAATACCCAGTACGATGGCAAGGCACAATGCGGCAAGCCACCCACACCAGCGCAATCCCATAAATAGAAAGAATCCGACGATTAAAATAAGGGGGATTTGTAGGGGTATGTGAGTGAGATCTTTTAATAGGAGTGATCCAAAGAGGAAGTAGATCGTTAATATTGAGGTGTGGACGTAGATGAAGGCAATGGAGCTGATTACAGAGCTGGCTTTCCCAAGTAAATTTCTTGAGATAGAGGCCATATTGGCACCGTCGGGATTGGCGAGAGTTGCTTCGAGGTAGATTAGGCTTGATAATACGATAAAGAGCCAAACACCGATCATGAGTAGGGAGCCGATCCAAAAACCTGCAGCCCCAATTACTGCGGGGAGCAGGGAGATTCCCAGGGCTATGAAGAAGGTGGTTAGGATGCAGATGGCTAAAAAAGATCTCATACTTTTTCTCATAACACGCTTCTTGTTTTATTTCTCCACCCCAACTATAATTGGGCCATTAAACAGCCTTTTTGAGGAGAAAAACAATGGCTTCCGATATCATTAAGCAGCTTTCAGACGACAATTTTGAAGATGGCATCTCTCAAGGTGTTGTACTTGTCGATTTTTATGCCGATTGGTGTGGCCCATGCCGCATGTTGACTCCAATTGTCGAGGAGTTAGCGCAAGAAATGGCTGGGAAAGCAACTGTCGCTAAGGTCGATACCGACCAGTCTGTGAATGTTGCGGCTAAATTCGAGGTTACCTCAATCCCAACCCTAATTCTTTTTAAAGATGGTCAGCTTGTTAAGCGCGTTGTCGGTCTAAAAGACCTAGATGCTCTTCGTAAGATGGTTACAGAAGTCCTTTAAACTGATTTTGTCTTAAGCCTTCATACAAGACGATCGCTACTGAATTCGAAAGGTTCAGCGAGCGAGCGTTTTCACGCATCGGAATTGTATACATCTGCTCGCTGTAGCGCTCGTAGATGTGTGGGGGAAGTCCACACGACTCAGCTCCAAAGATCAGCTGCGTATCTTGTGTGAAGGGAATTTCTGTGTAAGGGCGTTTGCCCTTTGTCGAAAAAAAGTAGAAGGGTTCTTGGAGCTTTAGCTCATCTAGAATTTTGAAATCTAAGTCGTCCCAATAATCCATGCCAGCCCGCTTGAGCTGTCTTGAGCTAAAATTAAAGCCAAGTGGACGGATAAAGGTGAGTTTTGTCCCCGTGACGGCGCACGTGCGGGCAATATTGCCTGCATTTTGAGGAATTTCCGGCTGACATAGGATCACTTCCATCTATTTTTGGGCTAAATCCTCAAAGGGATCGGAATTCGCTTTCACGATCTCCACTTCAAAAATCAACAGGGAATTTGGGGGTAAATTGCCTGAAATGCCGTACGCAAGCTCGGGGTGGATAAAGAGCGTGCGCTTCTCACCCTCTTTCATACCGACAAGTCCACGGGCAAAGCCGGGGATCGACTGATTGATCGGAAGGGGGAGGGGCTCATCTGAATTCGCAAAGACCGTACCATCAGATAGCGATCCTTTGTAGTGGATGAGGGGAATGGAATCAGCGCTAACCTCAGTTCCTTCACCTGCTTGGGTGATGCGGAATTGAAGCTTTGGATCGATTACGTGTATCCCTTCATCATTTCCATTTTTTTCTAAAAACGCATCTGCTTGGGCAAGATTTTTTTCAGCTGTTTGGTGAAAGATCGTTTCTTGAATGGATAAGATCGTTTGCTCATAGTCCTCTTCGCTCATCGGAGCGGCTTTACCTTTCCGGGCGTCTTTAATACCTTGAATAACTTTATCGAAATTGCACTTAAATCCAGGTTGTACAAGGTGTTTCACAAGTAGGTGGCCGAGCGTTTCGGAGAGTTGATCGTCGTTAACTTCTTCAGCACCGCATAGCGAACTGCAAACGCATAAAATAAGAATACATAATTTTTTTATCACTTATACCTCTGGGGGCTCAACGTGTATCTTTAGTTCTGTTAATTGCTCTTTCAACACCTCTGAAGGGGCATCCATCATTAAATCGGTTGCTCTTTGCGTTTTGGGGAACGCGATAACATCGCGGAGGCTTTCGGAGTGGGTGAGCAACATGACGATGCGGTCGACCCCGAGAGCAATCCCCAAATGAGGTGGAGTTCCGTATTGTAGAGCTTCTATAAAAAATCCGAAACGTTTTTTGATATCTTCTTCTGATAGTTTGAGCATGCGGAAGATTTTTTCCTGCAACTCACCACTGTGAATACGCTGAGAACCTGATCCAAGTTCATAACCGTTAAGGACGAGGTCGTAGCTGGAAGAGCGCACTTTTTGGGGCTCGCTGTCAAGAAGAGGGATATCTTCCAAATAGGGCATGGTAAAGGGGTGGTGCTCGGCAGCGTATGTTTGCGAGTCTTTATCCCAATGGACGAGTGGAAATTCAGTGATCCAGGCAAACTCGTAGCGGTTTTTATCAATCAGGCCACTCTCCTTGGCAATGTGGCGACGCAGGTGATCGAGGGCCATATTGGTCGTATTTTCATTCGAAGCGACAAAGAGTAGAAGATCACCTTCTTCTGCTTGAAACGCTGCGATAAGCTCTTCTTGAACGGCTTTGTCAAAGAATTTCACGATGTTCGAAACAAGAGCGCCCTCTTGCATTTTCATCCAGGCGAGTCCCTTTGCACCAAGATGCCCGACAAATTGTGTGTAGCCATCGATGATGCGACGTGACGCCTCTGCGCCCCCTTTGACGCAGATCCCTTTGATCACGCAGCCCTCTTGAAGCTGGTCGAGAAAGACCGAAAAACTCGATTTTTTGGCAATGGCATCGATGCGGACAAGTTCCATGCCGAAGCGTAGATCGGGCTTATCTGTTCCGTAACGCTCCATAGAATCGCGAAAAGTAATCTGACGGAAGGGGCCTTGGATATTGACTCCAATGCATTGTTTAAAAATGCCCCCCATCATCTCTTCGATCATGGGAAAGAGCTCTTCTTGGCTACCGAAGCTCATTTCAAGGTCTATCTGGGTAAACTCGGGCTGCCGATCTGAACGTAGATCTTCATCTCGGAAACAGGTAGCAATTTGAAAATAGCGGTCCATTCCAGAAATCATCAAGAGCTGTTTGAAAATCTGAGGCGATTGTGGGAGGGCAAAAAAGGTGCCGGGATAGATGCGTGAGGGAACCAGATAGTCGCGTGCACCTTCAGGAGTAGATTTTCCTAAAATAGGAGTTGTGATTTCTAAAAAACGATGGCCATCGAGATGATTGCGAATGGCGAGCATTGTTTTGTGGCGCACGACAAGGCGTTCTGCGATCTCACCGCGTCTAATATCGAGGTAGCGGTATGTGAGCCTAAGCTCTTCATTTACATTGAGATTTTCGTCACAAATTGAGAACGGGGGCGTTTTTGCTTTGGATAAAATTTCAAGGTGGGAGGTTTCGATTTCGACCGCACCCGTTTTGAGCTTTGGATTTGTCATTCCCTCACCACGCGCGACGACCTTTCCTTTGACCGCGATCACCCATTCAGAGCGCAAATCGCCGGCGAGCGTGTGCATGTCCTGAGCTACTTCGGGGTGAAAGACGATTTGCGTAAGCCCAAAACGATCGCGTAAATCTATGAAAATCAAGCCACCATGATCCCGCCTTCTATGGACCCAGCCGGATAAAAGGACCGTTTCACCAATATTTTGGGCCGTTAAGGTCCCACAATCATGCGTTCTTTTGTAACTCATCGACAAGCCTATTTAGAGGGAGTGATTTCACATTTCCAGAAACCATTTCTTTGATTTCGATTTTTTCTGAGGCGAGCTCATTTTCACCTATTACAGCCACATAACGAGCTGCAATACTATCGGCGTAGCGCATCGCATTTTTAAGTTTTTTGCCTGAAAAATCCATTTCGACAGAGAGATTATGTGCGCGCAATTCGCTTGTGATTTGGAAGCACCGTTTCTGAGCCTCTTCGCCAAGCGGAATGATAAATAGCAAAGGGCTTGGAAAAGCAGGGAGTGGAACTTTTTGCGCAAGCATCACTTGGATGATCCGTTCGATCCCAGCCCCAAATCCAAAAGCGGGAAGGTCGGGGCCGCCCAGCTGTTTGATTAGCCCATCATAACGTCCGCCACCACCAAGGCTATTTTGTGCCCCCAGCTCGTCAGAGGTAATTTCAAAGACCGTATTATTATAGTAATCGAGTCCGCGCACCAGATGGAGGTTAAAGTTGAAGGGGATCCCTTCTTCTTTTAGTAGGGCGCACACGTGCTCGAAATGTTCTTTAGATTCGGGGCTTAGCGAATCGTGAATACTTGGCGCATCTGTTAACAGTTTTCGATCGCCCTCATTTTTCGAATCTAAAATGCGCAGAGGGTTTGTCTCAAAACGGTCTTGGCTTTCGGGTGAAAGATCATTTAAATAGGGGCGCAAGTATGACTTTAATGCTTCGCGAAAGTGTTTTCTAGCCTCCACATCGCCAATCGAATTGATGTGAAGGACCAAATTTTTAAGACCCAGTCTTTCGTAAAATTTCCAAAGAAGTTGAATAACCTCAACATCTTGATAAGGGGAGCCCGAACCGATCGCCTCGACACCAAACTGATGGTGTTGACGGTACCTTCCTGCTTGTTGTCGCTCATAGCGGAACATCGGATTGAGATAAAAGAGCTTGTGAATCGGCCCCTTTTGATCGAGATTTTTTTCGATAAAGGCGCGCATGACAGGAGCGGTCCCTTCAGGGCGCAGTGTGAGCGAACGGTTGCCTTTGTCCTGAAAGGTGTACATTTCTTTTGAGACGATGTCGGTGTCTGTTCCAATACTGCGTGTGAAAAGATCGGTCGACTCAAAAAGGGGGGTGCGGACTTCACGATAGCCGTAAACATCACAAATCATTCGGACTTGCGATTCAAGATACTGCCAGAGATGCGACTGTCGCCAATCTTCCGCATCTTTTGGCAGGATATCAAAGACTCCTTTAGCAATTCGGTAAGACATAAGTAGGAGCTTAAGATAGTTTAAGAGGGAGATAGGTTCAAGTCATTTCGAACGCTACATTCTGTGTGAGCAATGCCTTTACTGAAAAAAAATATTATACTATAAAAGTTGTTTTGAAATGCTATCCGAGGATTTAAAATGCATATTCGTAGTGGACCCTCTTTTTTACAAGCACAGCGTTGTGGGGCCTTATTTCCGTCAGCTCCTCTAATAAGGGCAGCATTTCCAAAACCGGTAACCCAAAACCCCGCAGGCCTCCCTTCCGGCATAAAGGATTGTGTGCATCGAGCGATTGCGCAGACTCCAGCTGTGAGAGGTCAGGGTTTCGCCAATTTGCAACAAGGGAGTCTTAAGTGGCCTTACCTCCTTGGAGGAGGTCTCATGCTGCTAGGAGTTTCGGGAGCAAAGATGCATGCTGAAAGTAGGACGCCAGAGCAAATTGAGAGGCAGATAAACGCCCTTTTAGAGATTGATAAGAAAGAACGGACAATGAGCAAAACGTTTGAGCTCTATCGATGTCTATTAACTCTTGGCCGCGAAAGAATAAAACAAGCCAAAGGGAAGGATATTACCGTCGTTTATGGAAAAACGGGAGCGGGTAAAAGTGCCTTGATTAACTACGTGTACGGTTGTGATATGCGCGAGGATGAATGCGGTCGCATTGTTGTGGACGAGAAGTCTGGGATTAAATCAGTCGCACCTATCGTGCATGGAGGGAAATCAGGTACGCCTCTTCCCCAGCTAATACCGGGGGTGACCTTTGATGTAGCAGAGGATAAGAAGGGTGAGCTGAATTTAAAGAAGGGTGAGCTGAATTTATGTGATATAGCAGGTCTATGTGATAACCGAGGAATCGAGGTTGTAATTGCAAATGCTGTGCTTTTAAAAGACCTTGTTAAACAGGCGAAATCTGTCAAATTCGTGCTCGTATTCGATATCAGAGGCTTGGAAGCCAGAGGCGAGTCTTGGGTAGAAGTTGCCCTGTTGTTGCAAGACACCTTTGAGGGAGTGATAGGCAGGGGTCAAAACAGTTTGAGCGTCATACTCACAAGAAGTCATAATCTTGCTAAAGAAAAAAAATCAATTCAAGCCCTCGATAAGGGAAGTGTTTCTGACGAACTTGCTCGACTTGCGATCACTTATGACCCTTTGAATTCTAAGCGGAGAGATGACCTTCGAATCGAAATCTTGAGTACTAAATCGCATGAAAATTTAGATCCCAAAATGAGCTTGGGAGGTGCGCAGTGTCATCAAGCTATAAAATTGGGTGAGAAAATTGGAAGGTATGTAGATGAAAATCTTCCAAAGGAGAATACATGGCCTCTTGCTCTAGAAGGAATACTCTTTACACACGACCTTACAAGACTTGGGAATCAAGACCTCAAAGATCCTCATAAAAAGGCATCTAAACCTGTCCTAGAGCTTGCTAGCAGTCTTATCAGACAACTTGATCCAGGTACATCTAATGCTAAACCAGAACCGAATGAAAACGAGAAAGCTATTGGTGAAAAATATAAGAGACTTGAAGGGTATTTTGGGTCTTATGTTAATTTTAGTAAACCTAATATCCAATTCAAGAATGTACTTCAAAAGTTCGATGACACACAAGTTTCATGGGGTCGGCAAGCTGCTAATTTGGGAGTGATTGCTTCATCGTCAATCGTTGCAGCAACTAGTTATGCGGTTGGAGGAACTGTAGTTGCAGTAGCCATGCCCGTTACGCTGGCTATTGTTGCGGGTAGCACTGCCATAGCAGCGACTTACTGTGGATATCGTTGGATGTTCCCAAGTGAAGAGGAGACAAAGACTGCCGAGTTTTTTAGAGTTTAGGTGTTAAGTCGTTTGCTGAAAAAAAATATTATGCTATAAAAGTTGTTTTGAAATGCTATTCGAGGATTTAAAATGCATATTCGTAGTGGACCCCCTTTTTTACAAGCCCAGCGTTGTGGGGCCTTATTTCCGTCAGCTCCTCTAATAAGAGCAGCATTTCCAAAACCGGTAACCCAAAATCCCGCAGGCCTCCCTTCCGGCATAAAGGATTGTGTGCATCGAGCGATTGCGCAGACTCCAGCTGTAAGAGGTCAGGGTTTCGCCAATTTGCAACAAGGGAGTCTTAAGTGGCCTTACCTCCTTGGAGGAGGTCTCATGCTGCTTGGAGTTTCGGGAGCAAAGGTGCATGCAGAAAGTCAAACGGTATCTTTGGTCGAGGGTCGAATGAAGTCCCTTTTAAACATAGATGAGAAAGAACGGACAGTAGGAGAAAGGCTGGAGCTCTATCGATGCATATTAGCACTTGGTCAGGAAAGAGTGGAACAAGCCAAAGGGAAGGATATTACCGTAGTTTATGGAAAAACAGAAGCTGGCAAAAGTGTCTTAATTAATTATGTGTATGGATGCGACATGGCTAAAGATGAATCCGGTCGTGTTATTGTGGACCCTAAATCTAAGGAAAATGAAGTTGCATTGATAGGACACGGAGGGGAAGCGCGTACAGCTGTTCCCCAGCTAATCCCGGAGATTACCTTTGGTTTTGGAAACCAGCAGGAGTGTAAACTGAATTTATGTGATATAGCAGGTCTATGTGATAACCGAGGGGTCGAGGTTGTAATTGCCAATGCCGTGCTTCTAAAAGAACTTGTTAAACAGGCAAAATCTGTCAGATTCGTTCTCGTATTCGATATCAGAGGCTTGGAAGGGAGAGGGAAATCATGGGTAGAAGTTGCCCAGTTGTTGCACGACACCTTCAGAGGGGTGGTTGGCGAGGGGGAAGACAATTTACGTGTCATATTCACAAGAAGTCAAAATCTAGAGCAAGAAAAAATGTCGATTCAAGCGCTCAAGAAGGGGAAAATCTCTGGTCGACTTTCCGAATTTGCAATCACTTATGATCCTTTGGACCCTAAGGAGAGAAATAACTTACGACTCAAAATCTTTAATACTGAATCACATAAAAATGTAGACGTCCGAGTTAGGCTGGGTGATGAGCAGTATCATCAAGCTAAAAAATTGGGTGAGGAAATCGGAGGAGATGTAGAAGGAGATCTGAAAGACGAAAAAACTTGGCCTGCTGCTCTACCGAAGCTACAATTTACATACGGTCTTGCAAATCTCGGAGATCTGGATCTCAAGGCTCCTCATGAAAAGGTGTCTGAACCTATTCTAAGGCTTGGTGCCAGTCTTACAAGAGAACTTGATCCCCAAATATCAAATGCTGACTTAGGGGGCAATCATCACGGTATTCTGGATAGATATATGAGACTTCGAGGAACCTTTGGGTTTTATGTAAGCTTCGATGATAAAGATTATCAAATAAAAAATGTGACTCAGAAATTCAAAGATGAACGCGTTTCATGGAGTTTGCGCTCCGTAGGCTCCGGAGTGGGTGGTGTGGTATCGGGTGGGGTTGCTCTTGTGGGTGGAAATACCGCCGTGGGGGGCGCTGTTGCTAATTTGCTTGGGGTGGGCGCCGGTACAGTAGCTCTTCCTACCGTTGCAGTGGCGACTGCTGCAGGAGTTGCTGTAGTTGGTGGAGGCGCAGCGATTTACTATGGCTACCGTTGGGTGTTCCCAAGCGAAGAGGATAAAAAACTTGCTCGGTTTTTTGACTGGTAATGATGTGATACATATTTTTTTAGAAGTTGGGTTTAAGCTCATTTCGGATGGACAGCTCAGAGGGAGCAAGGGTTTCTTCTTCAGATGGTGGTTTGATAGGATCAACTTTGTCGTAAAGCGTGTTTAGCTCCTCGATCCAATAGGAAATTTGTGAGGAGATTCCCTCTTGGGACTCGACAATCGGTTTTTCTAGCAATCCAGTGCTTTTGGCCCAAAAGAAACCGCAGGCAGCACCCACGATCAATCCGATCAGGAGGGTTGCTGTGATCCAAATCATTGACTTGGATCGTCTCTTTATTAGCTCCCTCTCTAGAGGGAGGATAGGCAAAGAGGGAGTTGCGGGTGGTGGAACATGATCTTGGGTGAGTTCAAAAATTTCCTTAACGAGATTCTCGAGGGAAGATTCGGTATCCACAGCTTGACTAGAAGGAAGGACCCCTATTTCTTCTAAAAAGTCATCTAATTGCTTCTGGCCAAGTTCTTGTTTTGTCTTTGTCATGTTTTTTTTTCTAACATAAGGGGGATTGCGAGTCAAATAGACTAGAGTTCAATATTTTTTTTGACTTTTGAAAAAGTAATTGACAAAGAGGTGGATGTGTCATATGAACTTCCAATTTGAATTCAATATTCGTGACTTCATGGGCATTTTTTGCTATAATTGGGGCATTAATCGGGGCTAGGAGATAAATGTGAATGTCGTATTAGATTTCTTAAAACCTGCACCACATATCGATGAGATAGATGATCCGAAGCTCGTCAAGAAGCAGTATCGCTATTGGCGCTTTCGGATTTTTTATGCCATGTTTACTGGCTATATCTTCTACTATTTCACTAGAAAGAGTTTTACTGTCGCCATGCCTGCCCTTATGAACGACCTAGGGTTAGATAAGGCGCAGATAGGAATCTTAGGGAGTATGCTCTATATCACCTACGGACTGAGCAAATTTGCCAGTGGAGTAATGTCGGATCAGTCAAATCCCCGCTATTTTATGGCTATTGGCCTCATTGTAACGGGTGTGATCAATATTTTTTTTGGCCTCTCCTCCTCCATCATCCTTTTTGCGATTCTTTGGGGGATGAACGGCTGGTTCCAGGGGTGGGGCTGGCCTCCGTGCGCCCGTCTCTTAACTCATTGGTATTCTCAGTCGGAGAGAGGAACGTGGTGGAGTGTCTGGAGCACTTCACACAATGTGGGCGCTTTTTTGATTATGAACGTAGGCGCTGTGTGCGCCCAGTATTTAGGGTGGCGCTTTGCTATGTTCATTCCCGGCGCACTTTGTGTCGTTATGGGCTTTTTCTTGATGAACCGCTTGCGCGATACTCCGCAATCTCTTGGCTTGCCTGCCATTGAAAAATATCGGAAGGACTACCCAAACTCTCAAAAAATCGATGAGAATCGCGAAAAAGAGCTCACGACAAAACAAATTTTATTTGATTATGTCTTGAACAACAAGTGGATCTGGATGCTTGCGTTCGCTTCCTTTTTTATCTATGTCATTCGGATAGCGGTCAATGACTGGAGTGCCCTTTATCTTATTGAAGCTAAGGGGTATTCGAAAATCAAAGCAAACGGATGCGTCTCGCTATTTGAGATTGGCGGGATCTTTGGACTGCTCCTTGCGGGCTGGCTCTCAGATAAGATTCATTCCGGTCGCCGTGGGCCGATGAATGTCCTGTTTTCTCTTGGGATGGTGGCCTCGGTTTTAGGTTTGTGGCTTTTCCCTGAAGCGACCGCTTGGTTTGATTCGGCAGCCCTTTTCATGATCGGATTTTTCTTGTATGGACCTCAGATGTTGATTGGGCTTGCAGCTGCAGAGCTTTCTCATAAAAAAGCTTCGGGAACGGCAAGTGGATTTGCCGGCTGGTTTGCCTATTTTGGAGCGGCTAGTGCGGGGTATCCAATTGGTAAGATCGCACAAGAGATGGGGTGGAACGGATACTATATGGCTCTTACCGCTTGTGGAGTAATCTCGGTTCTTCTCTTCTTGCCGATGTGGAATGCCCACGCTCAGCAGAAGGAGGGTGGAGGAAAGCTTTCTCCTACATTACTTGATGACGAAGAGGTCGAGACCACGGTTTCCTAAAATAGGAGACAACTTGGAGTGAAAGGTTTCTTTTTTTTAGAAACTTTAGTCACATTTGTTTAAATCGATACACTTCAAATCAGCAGTCAATCCTAATTCAAGTGTGTCTCCATGAGCTAATGCGAGGTTCAATTTCTTTAAAACAGGATTTGGAACAAGGAAATAGATTTCCTTTTCCAGAAAATGGACTCCCTTCTGACTAATAAGCTTACCTCTGATGCGTATTGCTTGGGGAACATGGTCCAAGCATGATGGACTGTTATGAGGGGTTTTAAAAAGTAACTCATCGTATCGCTTAATGGAATGAATTTTTAGTATTAGTCTTCCTTGGAGCCTCTTCTCGTCCTCCTCCGACCAAAAGATAGTAACGATTTTTTTAAAGAAAAATAACACTATTCCCTCCTTTTGGGGATTTTTGCCCTTTTAAGGTTAAACCTTCCTAAGACCCTGATTGCTACCTAAACTTAACGGTTTCTAGACGAGGTTTAGGTAGCAATCAGGGTCTAAGATTATAGCACATGCATAGTAATATGAATTGAAGTGAGTTTTTGAGCCAAGCTCCCAGAATATTACTTTACACTAGTTGGAATCTTATAGTTTCTGAGGTCGACGGCAACTTGGGTTTTAAGATGGGTTGGGGTATATTGCCTTAATATGTGGGTTCCACTCCATCAACACTCTCAGTACTCAATTTTGGATGCTTCGTGTCCCATTGACGGGATTGCACGCAAAGCCGCCGAAATGGGTATGCCTGCGGTTGCACTTACCGACCATGGCAACATGTATGGCGCGGTTGATTTTTACAAGGCGTGCAAAAAGCATGGTGTAAAGGCGATTATTGGGTGTGAGGTCTATATGGCCCCAACATCACGCCTTGAAAGGATGAAAATCGGGCGTAAATCAGCCTTCCACCTGGTACTGCTTGCAAAAGATGAAGAGGGGTATCACAATCTCTGTCGCCTCTCTTCGCGCGGCTTTCTTGAAGGGTTTTACTATAACCCGCGAATCGATAAGGAACTTTTAAAAGAGTATTCGAAAGGTTTAATTTGCCTCTCTGCCTGTTTGTCAGGGCAGGTGCCTGATGTGGCCATGAATGGCTCGGAGGAAGAATTTCATGAGGAAATCCGCTGGTATCATGAGCTCTTTGGAGACGACTATTACCTAGAATTGCAACGCCACCACATGAGCGACGAAAAAATCGCGGGATTTACAGAGACGTGGCTGGAGCAGCAGTATCGCGACTTTGTGGAGAAGCAAACAGCGGTAAATGAGAAGCTGATTGCTGCGAGTCGTAAGTTCGGCATTCCACTTGTTGCGACAAATGATACGCACTATCTGGAACCCGATGATTGGAAAGCGCATGAAATTTTGCTCAACATTCAATCGGGTGAACCTGTCGAGATTTGGGAAAAAGATAGTTTTGGAAATCCTACGTTCCGTGTCCCTAATCCCAAACGGCGTGTCTATTCGACGCGCGAATTGTATTTTAAGTCTCCAGAGGAGATGTCGGCTCTTTTCCACGATCTTCCAGAAGCTCTTTCGAATACCTTGGAGGTGGCAGAAAAATGCCAGCTTGCGCTCGATTTCGACACGAAGCACTACCCTGTTTTTATCCCTAAGGAGGGGTATACCCAGGCATCTTATTTGCGCCATCTTTGCGAAGAGGGAATTCCCAAGCGCTATACGCCTGAACGACTCGAAAAAGTTGCGGAAAAGTACCCAGGAAAGGATCCGATGCAGGTGGTACGAGATCGCCTCGATCTTGAGTTGGAGATCATCACTTCAAAAGAGATGAGCGATTATTTGCTGATTGTTTGGGATTTCATTAGTTGGGCTAAAGGAGAGGGGATTCCAGTAGGTCCTGGAAGGGGGTCGGGGGCTGGTTCGATTATCCTTTATTTGATTGGAATTACCGACATCGAACCGCTCCGCTTTCATCTCTTCTTCGAGCGCTTTATCAACCCCGAACGCCTCTCCTACCCCGATATCGACGTCGATATTTGCATGCATGGCAGGGGGGATGTCATTGAGTATACGGTCGATAAATACGGAAAGGATAATGTCGCCCAGATTATCACCTTTGGAACGATGAAAGCGAAGATGACGATCAAGGATGTGGGGCGCGTCCTTTCGGTCCCTCTTTCTAAGGTCAACCAGATCGCAAAGTATGTCCCTGATGACTTGGGTATGACGCTTGAAAAAGCGCTCGAAATCGATCCCGATTTGAACAAGATGTATGTCGAGGATAGCGACGCCAAGAAGATAATCGATCTAGGACGAAAATTAGAAGGATCGATCCGCAATACGGGGATTCATGCGGCGGGTCTTATCGTTTCTGGAGATCCCCTCACAGACCATATTCCCGTTTGCATGCCAAAAGAGGCTGAACTCGCGGCAACGCAGTTTTCGATGAAGCCTGTGGAAGCTGTTGGGATGCTAAAAATCGACTTTTTGGGTCTTAAAACATTAACGAGCATTAAAATTGCGTGCGATGCGGTTGAGTCTCAGACAGGAAAGCATATCGACTGGGTGAATCTGCCTCTCGATGATCTAAAGACATTCAAGTTACTTCACCAGGGAAGAACATTAGGCGTGTTCCAGATGGAATCTGGCGGTATGCAAGATCTAGGGCGTCAATTATTGCCTGATAAATTTGAAGAGATTATTGCGATCGGCGCTCTTTATCGTCCTGGCCCGATGGATATGATCCCCTCATTCATCAACCGTAAGCATGGACGCGAGCCAATTGAGTACGATCATCCATGGATTGAGCCTATCCTTGAAGAGACCTATGGTATTATGGTTTATCAGGAGCAGGTGATGCAGATTGCCCAAAAGCTTGCGAATTATTCGCTTGGAGAAGGGGATGTGCTGCGTCGTGCGATGGGTAAGAAAGATCGCGAGCAGATGGAAAGGGAGCGGGAAAAATTTAGCATGGGGGCGATTGAAAATGGCCTCTCCGAGGAAAATGCGACGGCGATCTTCGACAAGATGGAAAAGTTTGCTTCCTATGGTTTCAACAAATCCCACGCAGCGGCTTATGGCTTTCTCACCTATGTAACAGCGTATTTGAAGGCAAACTATCCAGGGATCTGGATGGCGGCGCTTATGACATGTGACCGTGATGATATTTCCAAGGTCGCAAAGTTTATTCGTGAGTCGCAAGCCCTAAATATTGAGATCCTCCCACCCGATGTGAACGAGTCTGGCAAGGAATTTGTGTCGGCCGAAAAGGGAATTCGATTTGCGATGAATGGGATTAAAGGGGTTGGAGAGGGCGTTGTTGAGGCGATTTTGGAAGAACGCGCTGCAAAAGGTCCTTTCACCGATTTTTACGAGTTTTTCAAGCGCATCGATCTTAAAAAGGTCGGAAAAAAGGCGGTCGAATGTTTAGTCGGTGCTGGCGCCTTTGATTTCACCGGTTGGACGCGTGATGCGCTTAGAATGAGTGTTGAGGAGATGTATGATGCAGCCTCGACCGATCAAAAGGAAAAGGCTTCCGGTGTGCTCACCTTTTTCTCTTTGATGGGAGAGGAGTCTCATACTCGATTTAAAGACTCCCCCGAGGTGGTCCACCCTTCCTCTAAAGCTGACATCTTAAAAAAAGAGAAGGAGCTGCTCGGCTTCTTTTTGACCGGCCATCCGATGGATGCCTACCGCCATGTTTTAAAACGCCTCTCCTGCATGCCCCTTTGTGAGCTTGCTGAGCTTGAGCATAATCAAGTAATTCGCGTAGCTTTTATCGTCGAAACAATTCAGGTGAGGATTTCTCAAAAGACTCAAAAGAAATTCGCAATTATGCAAATTAGCGATGGCATGGAAACCTATGAGTTGCCAGTCTGGCCCGAGCTCTATGAAGAAAAGGGGGAGCTCCTAGAGGAAAATCAGCTGATATACGCTGTTTTGCAAGCTGATCGGCGAGAAGATTCTCTGCGCATTTCGTGTCGTTGGCTTGACGATTTGACAAAAGTTGATGAATCGATGGTCGAAGCGTGTGACAAAGCTTTTGACCGGGCCAAAATGCAAGCTGCCCGTTTCGCCAATACTCCAAAAAAGAAGAAGGAACCCATGCTCGAAAAACCTCAAACACTTACCATCAAGCTTGATGCTAAAAAGATGCGCCTCTCCCATATCCTTGAATTAAAAAAGGTGTTTCGCGACCATTCTGGCACCCAAAAGGTAGAAATTGCCTTCTTTGCGGATCAGAAGAAGCTAAGCGATCTCTTTTTAAATCATGGGGTAACGATCGATTCTGCTCTTGAAAAGGAGCTCAAGAAGATCCCAGGCGTTAGCGCAGCGAAGTGAGCTTTCCGTTAAGCGCATTCACATAAACCGAGCGTGTTGAGCCATCAGGGTTTTGAATGCCGATCCGGTAAACAGGCAGAAAGACCTCGGTGCTTTTGCGTATCGTAAAATCTCCCCCAAATGCAATCTGAGCCAATTTTCCAATTTGTGAAGGGGAATACTGCTTATTCACTTTTGATGAGTATTTGGCTGGTTGAGAAACAAGTGCTTGGTTGAGAAGGGTTGTAGGTTGGATTTCGATTCGGGGAGCTGCAAAGTGGAGGCGGAATTTGTTGCCGCTGATCACAATCAACTTCTTCTCGCGACAACTGTCGATCCAATCATCGAGAATGTCGTGATCGACATTAAAGTGGTTATAAAGTTTCTCTCGGTCGATAGCCCCACTGTTTTCGACGAGCGCTTTGATTACCTTAAAATCGTTTTTATCGGCTTTTGAAAGCAGACAATCTTCAAAGCCGTGTGTTTTTTCCCATGTTGTGGTGTTGGTGATCATCTCACCGTCGGTCAATCCCCACAGGAGCGTTCCTTCAGTTGTGGTCGCTCTATCTTTAGAGTATTTTACATCCATTAGTACGTAAGGGTAGTAGAGAAGCTGTGGCTCAAGATAGGAGTAGCCGTTCCCTTTGAGGAGTTGATCTTTATTGACCCGCATGATCTCGTCGGCAGTGTAGCGAATCTCGAGGGTGCAAAAGTCGCTTTTATTTAAAGTTTTCTGGGCAATCTCTCGCACTTGGGGAATGTGTTGGTAGGCGGACCACCCGCCGTAGGTGATTCCTGCATAGGTTAAAAGAGAAAAAATTAAACGCATGATAATACTAAGTTACGCAGTCCCTCTTCGAGAGAATATTCGGGTTGAAACTGCAGATTGATTTTTGCTGCCGTAGGATCGCCTATTGAGGCATAAATTTCACCCTTTCTAGCAGGGATGTACTCTCTTTTTATAGGGGAGCTAGCAATTTTTTCCATTAAATTTGCGAGTTCATTCACTCTTGTCCCGCATCCAGTGCAAAGGTTGTAGATTTTAGATCCCTGCATGGGCGAGTTCATAGCATGTGCCATCGCACGGACAATGTCTTCCACATAGATAAAATCGCGCATTTGATCCCCATCGCCACAAATTTTTATAGGGGAGTCGTTTGTGATACACTCTGAAAAAAGTGAGATCACTCCCGAATAGGGAGAAGAGGCGTCTTGGCGGGGACCAAAGACATTAAAAAAGCGAAAAGAGATGGTTGGGATTTGAAAGAGATCCCATAAGATTTTCGCATGCCACTCTCCCGAAAGTTTATCGATACCATAAGGGGAGAGGGGGGCTGCTGGTGCATGTTCAGGTATGGGGATTTGCGAGCAGCTGCCATAAACACCGGAAGATGAAGCGTAGATCAGGGGGATTTTTTTTTGCAATTTTGTCAAAGCTTCAAATAACAGGATCGTCCCGCTGCTATTGATTTCATGGACGGCGTGCCAAGATTCAAGAGATTTTTGAACGGAGGGGACCGCCGCTAAATGGAAGACACCATCCACATTATTGAGTGCACATTCTACAGATTTGGAGTCAGTTATGGAACCGATTAGGAGTTCTGCATCCACAGGAGCGTTCTCTTTTTTTCCTGACGAAAGATCATCAAGAATAACGACATCAGCGCCTTGCTTTAATAAAAGATGGGCAAGGTGGGAACCGATAAACCCACAGCCGCCCGTCACTAAATATTTTTTCATGGTTCGGTTTATGTGTCCTCGTAATTGACAGGAACTAGTCTCCATCAGTATGATTCAGAACGACATTTATTTAGAGAGAAATTTTTGTGAAACGGTCTATTTTACTCATCTGTTTTCTAATCCTTCCACTTTCGGGATTCGCCGGTTTTATTCAGGTGGATGGGAGATGGGTTGATGAGAAATATATCCCTGATGCTTCTGTACAAGAACATTATGACAGGGGATATCAGGCTCTTTACCAAAATGATTGGGAGGAGGCTCTTCTCAATTTTATGGTTGTAACTGAAAACTTTCCGGAATCACCTTTTTATGGAGATTCGATTTTCTACTCGGGCATTTGCCACTATTTTAAAGCAGATCTAGACGTTGCAAACCGTCTATTTGATACGTATTTGAGCTCAAGCGGTAAATTAAAGCATTTTGAGAAGGTTTTTGAATTTAAGTACCAGATTGCTGATTACTACCGGCAAGGGATGAAAAAGCATTTGTTTGGCATTTCTCAACTTCCGAGATGGGCGTCGGGCAAAGGGGATTCTCTTCTCTTGTTGGATGAAATCATCGCCGCATTGCCTGGGAAAGAACTAGCAGCTCAAGCGCTCTATGCAAAATCCGAAATTCTGCAAAAGAGACGGGAATATCGTGAATGTATCGAGTGTTTGCAGGCTTTAGTACGCGGATTTCCAAAACATACGCTCGCTGCAGAAAGCTATGTAAAGATCTCCGAGATCTATCATGAGAAAAGTGTTCTCGAGTCGCAAAACCCCGATCTCATTTCTTTGGCAAAAGTGAATATTACTAAATTTGGTAAGAGTTTTCCTGGGGATAATCGGGTTGAATCGGCTGAAGATAACCTCCTTGCTATGCAGGAAGTGTACGCCGGTAGTCTTTATGACTCAGGGCGTTTCTATGAGCGCAAGAAAAAACCTCATGCCTCCGAGATCTACTACCAGGATGCGATTCAAAAATATCCTGATACAAGAGCCGCTCAAAAATGCCAAGAGCGTTTGAATAAAACTCTTGCAAAAAGATGAAGCTCCTTCTTTGCTTTCTCCTTATTCTTCCCTCATGTGGCTATCGATTCGGTAGAGGTGATATTGCGGAGCGTTACTGTTCAGTGTGTGTTCCTTATGTTGAAGGAGACAATGAAGGGGTTTTGACGACTGCGTTGATTCGTTCCCTCACAACAAGCGGCGCCCTTGCTTACCGTTCTTACGGTTCTGATCTTGTCTTAAAGGTTTGCCTTTTACCCCCTCGCGATACGAATATAGGCTTTGCCTACGCCCCTGATGACAAAGAGGACGATGGTTTCAAAGATATCGTCGTATCAAATGAAGCTAGATTAACGATGACAGCGAAGGTAGCCTTGATCGATCGCTGTACGGGTGAATGCATCTTAGGGCCGTGCGAGGTGACCTCTTCGTTAACCTATGATTTTGAGCCCGATCTCAGTAATGTCGATTTTCATGACTTTTCCCTTGGGCAGCTTGAAATGCATACCCTCGCTCAAGATGCAGCGACCCCTCCACTCTACTCACTTTTGGCTGAAAAAATTGTTAGCTATGTCAACCATTGTTGGTAAAGGACAAAGTCTTTACACTCCCTTTTATGGAGTTTAGTGCTTCCCTTAACTCTCTTTCGGAAATTATGGATTATATACGTGAGCAAGCACAAGTTCATGAAGTTCCTGCATCCTTGATTTCTAAAATGGAGCTTGCCTGTGAAGAGGCGGTTGTGAATATTATTTCTTACGCTTACCGAAAAAAATCGGGCAAACTCGAGGTTGTCTGTCAGAAAAAAGGGCAGCGGTTTGAAATCATTTTGCGTGATTATGGCATTCCATTTAATCCCATAGACGTTACGATCAACCCTCAGTTTGATACTCCTGTCCTGGAGAGACGCGTTGGAGGGATGGGAATTTTTCTTCTTCGCAAAACGATCGATGAGGTCTCTTATCAGCGAGAGGGGAAGCACAATATTTTACGCCTCGCATTCAACCTTTCCTAGTCTTTATTCGATTGCTATAGACATGAAATTATCTTGAAAAAGTTTGCTGGGAAGGCTAAGTTTTCTGGCGTGAACATAATACCTAAAGATCAAAATCCAGAATACCTTGCCAAGTTAAAAAAAATGCTTGAGTCCGCAGATGAGTGGGGCAAAGGAATTAGAGGCTTTGATCTTGAAATAGCTCAAGAGACTTTTATGGACACTGTAGGAAGTCTTTGTTTTGACTATTTCCAAAACCATGAAGAAGAAGCTAAAATTTTCACCTTAGATTATGAGTCTTCCATATCCACTATCTTTGAGTTTATTAATAAGGAATATGTTAGCCACATGTATTATAAACTTCAAAACATAAGTCCAGAAATAAGTGGTTGGGTATTTGCATGTAAAATTAAAACAAATATCGAGGCATTTAATTTTTTGTTTGGTCATGTTGTTGGGAAATTAGAGGATCCGGGAATACAAACTTATCTTGAAGAGCGAAAAGAGAGTGCTGATATCGCATGGAGTGAAATTCCCCAAAATGCGCCTAAATCTCATTGGTGGTGGTATGCTTAATGCTCCTGCTTAAGGGAGTAGAGAAAGGTGAAACAGATGTTATAGAAGCGGAGTTCGTTCTTTTTCAAGATCAGTAACTGATCTCTAGTTTTTGGGTTTAATCTTCTTTAAAGCGGCAAAGCTCTTCTTCGTTCTCTTCGATCTGCTCTAAACACTTCTCTAAGATTCTTAAAACTAGGCTAGAGTGGTTGTAGACTCCAGATGTGGTGAAGACCAGCTCTAGATTGGGTTTCTCTTGTTCATTAAGGGCAATAAGCGTGTAGGTGGTCGGGGTCTCATATTCCATTTTAGGAGCAATCCAGATGGAAAATTTATCATTGAATAGGGTGAGTTTGTCCGCAGATTCGATGACAAAAAAATTCTGTGTGAGTGAATCGGATATCTCTTCAGGGTCTTCGTTGTCACAAATTAGAAGCCCAAGCTCTTGCAACAAATTCAAGTCAACTTCTACGACCCCATCGGGAACATGGCGTGGTAAATCACTCATGTAGCAATCAAAAGCTTTTTCGAGATCAACAGGTTCCATAAACTCTCCCCCCCAAGGCTATATTTTAGAGGGTTTTTCGGGGGTCTGTCAATGAGAATTTTGAAAATTGTAGGGAACGCATCATTTTGTTATAGTTGCGCCTAATATGAAATGGCTTCTCCCAATAGTGCTTCTTTTTGCCTCTCTTCAAGCTAAACAGCTTGAAGTGGATATGGGGGCAGAAGGGGCGATCCTTATCAATGCCAAAACAGGGATGATCCTCTATGAGAAAAAAGCGCACACGCCCAAGGCGCCCGCAAGCACAACTAAAATAGCAACAGCGCTTTACGCTCTAGAGTGTTGTGGTGATCAGCTTGAAAAAACATTCACTGCTACGCGTGAGTGCACAGCTTCGATCTCTCCGCAGGCAAAACGCGATTCTAATTATCGCAGCCCTCCTCACTGGATAGAGACGGGCAGCACCCACGTAGCGATTAAAAATGGGGAGGAACTTCCCCTCTATGATTTGCTCTGTGGAATGTTGGTTCACTCGGCAAATGATGCATCAAACATTGTGGCACATGGAGTTGGGGGAACGATTCCCAACTTTATGGAAGAGGTGAATCTCTATTTAAAAGAGATCGGCTGTCTCCATACCTCATTCAAAAACCCTCACGGTTTGCATCACCCCGAACATCTCACAACTCCTTATGATTTAGCTTTAATGGCGAAAAAAGGATTGGAAAATCCGGTCTTTAGAGAAATTGTTGCTATGAAACGCTACACGTGTCCACGCACCAATTTTGAGCATGAGAGAACATTTGTCCAAACAAACCTTCTGGTGCGCAAAGGTTCGCTCGCCTATCCAAAAGCAATTGGTGTAAAGTCGGGAATGACGCAAGCTGCTGGAAAAAATTTAGTTGCGGCAGCTGAAGAGAATGGCCGTTGCCTGATTGCCGTGGCTCTTGGTTACCGTGAAGATCGAAGTGGATTATATCGTGATGTGACTAAGCTATTTGAGACAGCATTTAATGAACCCAAGATGCGCCGTCATTTGCTAAAGAAGGGAGTGTGTGATCTTACGACGCAGGTTTCGGGGGCTCGCCGTAGGCTCAAAACAATGCTCCCAGATGGTCTATTCTACGACTATTACCCAGCCGAGGAGTGTGCTATTAAAGCCTCTGTCAACTGGGAGATTCCCCCCCTGCCCATTCATGCTGGCGATCTTGTGGGAATGGTCCGGGTGGTTGATGAGAGGGGGAATGTGGTTCAGGAGACAGAATTATTTGCTTATAAGGATCTTAAGCCGACTTTATGGCATCGCGTTTGTGAGCAGAAGAAAGCCCTTTTTCTTGGGGGTGTAGTATGTATCTTGGTCTTTATGTGGCGCTTAAGAAAAAAACGGGCACCTAGGCGTCCATTTTTTTGAAGGATGCTGCAAAAAAACCATCCATACCCTCGTAACTTGGAAGCGAGACAAACGGATCGCCAACCATTTCCAAATTGTAGATTTCTAAGAAATGGGCTACTTGTTTTTCATTTTCAGCATGTAAGAGGGAGCAGGTTGCATAGACGATATGGCCACCGGGCTTTACATAACTCAATGCTTGCTCAAAGATCATCCGTTGCTGACCGATGAGCTGGTCGAGCAGAGCGTGCGAAAATCTCCACTTTTGGTCGGGATTACGCCGCATGGTTCCCGTTCCAGTGCAAGGAGCGTCGACAAGCACCCAATCGAGTTTTTTCTTTAACGTTTCAAGGTGAGGGTGTTTGGGGTGGAGGAATTGGGCATTTTGTATACCAGCCTTTTTCAAACGTTTTTTGGCCTGTTCGAGAATATAGGGGCGAATGTCATGCAAGTAAATTTGCCCCTGGTTTTCCATCTGATGGGCAAAGGCAAGTGTTTTTCCTCCTGCCCCCGCACAGTAGTCAAGTACTCGCTCTCCTGGTTGAGCATTCACCAAGCGCGCAACACATTGACTAGCTTCGTCTTGAATCTCAAATAGCCCCTCTTTGAACTCGGGAAGGGCGATAAGAGGGGCGCGGTGTTTAAATTGAATCCCGAAGGGGGAGTATTTGCAGGGTGTCACGTCAAATTCTATTTCCACAAAGCGTTTAAGCAGCGCATCGCGCGTGATTTTCAATGGATTTGCACGAACCACAACAGGAGCTTCGGTGTTACAAATTTGACAGAGACGAATCGCCTTCTCTTTTCCATAATCTTCAACGAGAAGGGAGAAGAGCTCCTCGGGAAAACTGACGCGTGTATGTAAGGGGATCGAGTTGACGTAGAGGTACTGATCGGGTTGAAAGCAGCGAAAAAGAGCGTACCTTTTTTCCCAAGAAGGCTGCCCTTCTACCAGAAAATCGATAAGCGATTGCCAGCGGCTCATGCCATACACTGCCTGCGCAATTGTGCGCCGGTCCTTTGAGCCTAGTTGTTTATGGGCGCGAAAATACTGGCTTAGGAATAAGTCGAGTGGCAGGTGTTGGTTATCAAACCTCCTCAAGAGTTGGAACAAATGGTATTCAGGGAAAGATAGTTTCATTTTATGTTAGAAAGATGATACTTGATTCAATAGGAATTATGCAACTTCGGAGGAATTTAATATGACCTGCTGCCACGAGCCTCGCTGTACACACGGAGCAGCCCCATTCTTTGGGCGTCTGCTAATTAGTTTAATTTTTATTTTAGCAGGCGTTGGCAAAATTGTCGCCTTTGAAGAAGCTGCCAATAGCTTGAGGAGTTTTGGGATTTCTGGGGCTGAAATCTTTATTGCTATTGGACTTGTAATGGAGTTGGTTGGAGGCATCCTCCTTCTGCTCGGATGGTTCACGCGCACGGCAATTTGGATTTTGATGATTTTTCTCCTTCCTACAACGTTGCTTTTTCACGGATTTTGGAATTATTCGGGACAAGAGATGGCTCTTCAGCTCTCGATTTTTCTAAAAAACCTCACGATCTATGGGGGACTTTTAGCATTTTATAGCTTCGGGCCTGGCAGATGGAGCCTCGACGCGTGCCGCACATGCAATAAAAGCTGTTGATGGCATTTCGGCAGCTTCTCTATTTCAGTCTTTCATTCCTTGTTGTTGCCTCTGCACAACCCGATTGGAGCGTTGTCGCCTGTATCATAGCCTCTGCGTTGGGCTACGCCCTTTTTTGGAAGGGGATGCTCCTCTCCACGAGCTATAAAATACGATTTTTACAGGCGATGATTTGGTTTGCGGCAGTTCAGGCAGTCCAGGTTAGCTGGTTTGCTTCCGACAAGTATGTTGGATGGTATATCTATCTCTTCTTATCCCTCCTTTTCCTGGCTCTTGGAGCACAATTTGGGATACTGTCACTCTTTGTCAGAAAGGACCCTCTCAGCTTTTATCGAATTTTAGGGATCAGCGGCGGTCTTGCGCTCTTTGAATGGGCGCGCCTCCATCTACTTTCCGGGTACTCATGGAATCCTGTTGGAATTGCTCTGAGTGGAACCCTTTATGGGTTGCAGTTCGCCTCCCTTTTCGGTATTTTTGGGATGAGTTTTTGGATTTTCATGACCAACCTCATGGCATTGCGCCTGACCTATGCCTTTTCGAGGTCGCGCATTGCCCTCTGGACTATAGTGGCCGCGGCTCCTTATTTATTCGGGTGGGCACATGTAGCGTTCCACAGTAAACATATGAAAGAATCTCCCGATTTCCTCTCGACTTTGTTGGTACAAGCCTCGATCTATCCCGAATACAAACTCCCCTTTAACGGCTCAACCCCCCTTTCGCCGGATAAACAATGGGAGCGGATCTTGGATATGCTCTTACCCTACCAGCACATACATCCCGATCTAATCGTCATGTCAGAAGCTGTTGTTCCGTATGGAGCTCACTATCCCATTTATTCACTCCAACTGGTCGAGCAGTATTTTGATACCTATTTTAACAAGAAGGAGGCGCTCCCTCCCACTGACGCGCCCTATGTAGGCAATCTCTATTGGGCCCAAGGTTTAGCCAACACGTTTTCTGCTGACGTTGTGCTCGGGTTAGAGGATTATGAAAAAGAGACTGCTTACAACGCTGCCTTTCTGGCCCGTCCATTTTCTAGTAAAGTCGAGCGGTATGAAAAACAAGTTTTAGTCCCAATGGGGGAGTACATTCCCTTCAGCTGGTGTCGTTCCCTCCTTGCAAAATATGGGATTGCAGATTCTTTTACCAAAGGTAAAGGGGCAAACGTGCTTGAAACAGGTCGAGTACCAATTGGTATATCCATTTGTTATGAAGAGACCTATGGAAATTTGATACGTCATAATCGCTTGAAAGGTGCTGGAGTTCTTATTAATTTAACCAATGATGTGTGGTATCCCAGCTCTCGCCTTCCGATCGTCCATTTTTTTCATGGGCGTATGCGTGCAGTTGAAGGGGGGGTGCCTCTATTGCGCTCTTGCAACACCGGGGTGACATGTGGCGTGGATAGCTTAGGGCGTATTGTCGGGATGTTGTCATACGAAACTGCTAAAGAATTTAGCCCCGCAGAAGCACTTCCACTCTCATTACCACTCTACACTTATTCGACTCTTTACACCCGTTTTGGGGATCTTCCAGTGGTCTTGCTATCGAGTTTTTCCTTTTGTGTATTATGTGCAGGAAAAGCACGCAAAAGAAAGTCATTCTCTATAAATGGTTTAGAAGTTTCCCCCTTGCGTAAAAACTAAGCTTTCGTTACAGTCCCTCTTCACTTTTTAGAGATATTCCATGAAAAGCCGTTCACAACGGACCCTAAAAAAAGAAGTTGCATTTTCCGGTGTTGGTATCCACACAGGAAAAGAGGTCTCCATCCGCTTTTGCCCTGCATCTGCAGATAGCGGAATTGTTTTTCAGCGCATTGATCTACCTGGAAAACCGACGATTCCTGCTGCAATCGAATATGTTCAAGACACCTCAAGAAGCACAAAAATCGGTGTCGGATCGGCTTCTGTACAAACAGTTGAGCACGTTCTTGCTGCGATTTACGCCTATCAAATCGATAATCTTTGCATTCAAATCGATGAGGGTGAGCCCCCTGTGGGAGACGGCAGCTCAGCTCCATTTGTGAAATTAATCGAAGAGTCAGGAATAGAGGAGCAAGATGCAAGCAAAGTCATCCATCCTCTTAAAGAGCCTCTTTATTACTCACACGGGCAGACGCATCTTGTCGCGTTGCCATCCGATGAGTATCGCATCAGCTACACCCTCCATTATCCCAATACTCCCGTCATTCGCTCTCAATATCTCTCTCTTGTTGTTAATGAGGAGACGTTTAAAGACGAAATTGCCCCATGCCGCACATTCGCACTTTACGAGGAGATCACTGCATTGATGGAGCGAGGGCTCATCCGTGGGGGAAGTTTAGAAAATGCCGTTGTGATTAAAGATGATGTCGTTTTTAGTAAAGAGGGACTTCGCTTTCCCGATGAGATGGTACGGCACAAAATACTCGATTTGATTGGCGATTTAGCCTTAGTAGGATTTCCATTTCTTGCGCATGTGATAGCGATCCGCTCTGGCCATCGCCCAAATGTCGAGCTTGGCAAAGAATTTATGAAACATTTTTCTTCTTATTAGGAGAGGTTGATGGAGAAATACGCACTAGATACACCTTCACTGTTCGATATAAAAAAGATCTTGGAGATCTTACCCCACCGCCACCCTTTTCTTCTCATTGATAAAATCCTTGAGGTGGATTTGGATGTGCCATCGATTGTGGGGCAAAAAAATGTAACGATGAACGAGTCTTTTTTTCAGGGACACTTTCCAGACGCCCCGATTATGCCCGGAGTCCTCATTCTTGAGGCTTTGGCACAAACGGGAGGGGTGTTGATCCACCAAAAAGGATTTACCGACAAAATTGCCCTGTTTTTAACGATGAATCACGTGAAATTTCGCAATCCGGTGAAACCAGGTGATATTTTACTTTTATTCTGTGAAGGAACTGTATTTAGCAGCAAGGGTGGGCGTGTAAAAACCAAAGCGATGGTTGGCTCAAAAGTAGCCGTCGAAGCGGAAATGGGTTTTGCCCTCGTTAAGAAGGAACTAATTTAATACTAGCTGGAGTAATATGACTAAATCAAACATTCACCCGACCGCTGTGATTGAAGAAGGGGCAAAAATTGGAAATAATGTCACTATTGAGCCCTTTGTTATCATCAAAAAAAATGTCATACTCGAAGATGATGTCGTCATCAAATCACACGTTTATATCGATGGATGTACGACAATTGGCAGCGGCACGACAATTTGGCCCTCAGCTAGCATCGGGACCAAAACGCAGGATTTAAAGTATCGCGGTGAAGAGACCTACGTTAAAATCGGAAAAAATTGCGAAATCCGTGAATTTACAACGATCAACAGCTCAACTCATGAAGGGACGACCGTTCAGATTGGAGATCGTTGTCTGATTATGGCCTATTGCCACGTTGCCCACAACTGCATCATCGGAAATGACGTCATCATGAGCAATAATTCCCTTCTGGCGGGACATGTGATTGTCGAAGACTTTGTCATTATTGGTGGGATGACCCCTGTTCATCAGTTTGTGCGCATCGGATGTCACGCCATGGTTGGTGGGATGAGTCGCGTTACAAACGATATTCCTCCCTACACCGTAGGCGCAGGGATTCCCTACACCATGGGTGGTGTTAATCGGATTGGACTAAAGCGGCGGAATTTCCCCTTTGAAACACGTCGTGCTCTCGCCTCTGCTTATCGGATAGTCTACCGATCTCACCTAAACCTCGACGACGCATTAAAAAAGATCGAGGATGAGGTTGAGTCCCTCCCAGAGGTGCAGCACTTTGTCGAATTTTGCCGTGAAACCAAGCGCGGTTTGATCGGAATGCAGGGTGTCTCAAACAAACGTTTAGCAATCCGCGAAGAGGCGAATGGCGAATCTCCTGAAGATCTTCTTGTTGAAATGGGAATGTAGGCGATGCGGGTAGTTTTTTTTGGGACCCCTCAGCTTGCAGCGACCATTCTAAACTATCTGGTTAAACAATCAGTCGAAGTTGTCGCCGTGATTTCCCGTCCCGATAAACCAAAAGGGCGGTCAGGGACGCCCCAACCAACAGCTGTTAAGCTAGCAGCAGCAGCTCACGCCCTTTCGGTATACCAACCTCGTAAAACCTCCGACCCCGAGTTTGTTGAGCTTCTCAAATCCCTTAATGCAGATCTATTTATTGTAGCCGCCTACGCCGAAATTCTTAGAGAAAACGTGTTAGAAATCCCAAAACTCGGCTGTATCAACGTCCATGGAAGCATTTTGCCCAAATATCGGGGAGCCGCTCCAGTTCAGCGTGCCTTGATGGATGGTGAGAAGGAGACAGGCGTTTCGATCATGAAAATGGCCCTAGAGATGGATGCAGGTGATGTTTACTCCATCGTGAAAATTCCGATCCCTGAAGAGATGAATGCTGGCGAGCTATTTGATGAAATGGCATTAGTAGGGGCAAAGGCGCTCTGGAATGTCATGCAAAAAATTGAAAAAGGGGAGGCAAAAGCAACACCCCAAGACCCTTCTCAAGTAACTTTTGCTAAAAAAGTGAAGCCCGAAGATGGTGAAATCGACTGGTCTCAGCCCGCTCAAAAAATTCATAATCAAATCCGCGGTTTAACCCCCAATCCAGGAGCGTGGTGTTGGGTAGAGGTGCGTGGGGCAAAAAAGCGGCTCCGCATCAATCGGGCCCGTCCTGTCCTTGAGCATGAGCCCTCAAAACTCATCGTAGGGTGCTCAGAAGGTGCTTTGGAGCTACTAGAGGTCCAGTTAGAGGGTAAAAAAGCGCTTCCAGCGGACGTGTTTTTGCGAGGCATTCAACCCCAAAACATCAAATTTTATTTGAATTGATTCAATCTTTACAATCAACATTCAAAATGTTATCATTCTAACTTTTCATACACTAAAGGAGTTGTTTAATGACAGCATGTATCGGTGAAGCTGTGGGTGCTTTATTTTGTAAGCCAGACAGTCGTTCCTCAAGACTTCTAGATAAGCCTGAAGGGCTGGATAAGATCTTCAAATTTATCCAAAGTTTGTTGCCGGTCGTTGCAGAAGGCGGGCGATATTTCGAGGCGTCAGAGGGTGCTCTTTCTCATATTAAGACCATGCATATTGGGGTGGGGGTTGCTAGAGATGTCACGGGAACGCTTAAGAGCATCCAGCTGATCCCTAAAGTAGTAGCCAGGTCCAAATTGATCTGTCCTCTTGTGAAAACAATCCACAACGGCGAAGATTTTTATTTTGGAAAGCCTTTAACTACAGAAACAAAAAAACCGAAAAGCATAAGGTTTTACGACGGCAATGGTGATGAGGGATATATTGAGTATCCTTTTCGTAGCGTAGAGGTTACGCGCACACGCAAGCACAATGAAGTTGCGCTTACAACCTCAGAAAAGCTACTTGTATTAGGTGAGACCGCGGGTGGGCTTTTAAGTGGTAGCGCGACTATATTTGGGTTTGGTACAGCCCGTCAGGCTGCAAATATTCGCAAGTACTTTGGAGTGCAATATGGCCCTGAGTTAAATGGCTTGGCAGATTTCTTTCCCTACGCAATGTCTGTTGCGCATGTTGGTAGCTTTTTCGAAAATTCTTTTAAATTAGCCTATCTTTTGAAAGCATATAATCGTGATCAGGCTGATCTTCTTTCTGATGCAACGCAAATGAAAAAAGAATTTTGTGAAAAATTTTACTCAACTGTAATGAAATTAGTTGAGCAAATTCTAGAATTGGTGGGGGATGGCTTCCTATACTCGGGAGTTCCAGTTCCCTTAGAGCTAAAGCTCCCCCTTGGACTCGCCATTTCTACTATCGGGCTTGTACGTGTCTGGCACGACACCTAAATCTCCGATAATAGTGAATTACAGGCGCTTTTGTTGAAGTTTTCAACAGGCGCCTTTTTTTTTACCATTTCCTCTTGTCGTAAATACACCCCCTCTGATAAGCTCTCCACTTCTATTTCTCAAATGAGGGTTCCAGGGTTTAACTTGGGTCCTTTCAGGGTTGGCGGCTTCAAGTCGCGGTAATCGGAGGCCAATTGGTCCATTACTGCAAAGCTGCTCCTCTGGCAAGCATTCAGGCTTGGTTTAGGAAATATAGGCAGGAAAATCTGCTATGAAAGGTTAAAGGGAACATCCTATGGCATTAAAACTTTTGGGAAAAAAGCGTGGAATGACGCAGCGGTTTGATGAAACAGGCAATGTTGTTGTTTGTACAATCATTCATGCTGAACCGAACATTGTAACGCAGATTAAGCGCAAAGAGTCTGATGGCTATAACGCTCTTCAGCTGGGTTTTGGTAAAATCGTTACGAAAGATCCACGCACTGTTGAAAAGCGGATGACAAAGCAATTGCTCGGTCATTTTAAAAAGTCTGATGTCGAGCCTCGCCGCTTTTTAGCTGAGTCTCGCATGGACGATGTTGAAGAGTATTCTATCGGCCAAGAGGTTGGTGTTTCTCTGTTTAGCGAGATTACTTTCGTCGATGTCTGCGGTGTATCAAAAGGTAAAGGATTTCAGGGGGTCATTAAACGGCACAATTTTGCTGGTGGTCCTGCTTCTCACGGTTCGGGTTTCCATCGTCATGGTGGTTCGACCGGTATGCGTTCCACTCCAGGTCGTGGTCTTCAAGGTCAGAAGAAAGCTGGTCAAATGGGTAATGAGCGTGTCACGGTACAAAATCTGCGGGTTTTGGGGATTGATGAAGGGCGCAACCTAATTATTATTGAAGGGGCGATTCCTGGTCCACGTGGTGGTCTCGTATCGATTGCACCAGCGCGCAAGAAAAAGCAAAAGAAAAAGTCATAATTGAGGATTAACGGTGGGTACTCTGAAGAAATACAATCTGAAAGGCGAAGAGGTTGGAGAAGTGGCCGTAGAGGATACATTTCTCGATGTTGATGCTAATCGCCAGATGATCAAAGACTATATCGTTGCGTTGCGCGCAAATATTCGCCAATGGTCTGCAAATACAAAAGGGCGCTCAGAAGTGAGTCACTCGAATAAAAAGCCTCATCGCCAAAAAGGGACGGGAAGCGCGCGTCAGGGAACTCTCGCTGCTCCTCAATGTCGCGGTGGTGGAGTTGTTTTCGGGCCAAAGCCGAAGTTTAATCAACATATTCGCGTCAACCGTAAAGAGCGTCATTTAGCCTCACGCCATCTGCTTTCTGATAAGATCAAAAATGCGGATATTTTTGTTCTTGAAGATGCAGCTTTGAAAGGATTAGAGAAGCCTAGTACCAAGAGTGTTGCCAGCTTTTTAAAAACGCAAAAGATCGATGGAAGACGGATTTTGTTTGTTGGAGAGGGCGAATACCACGAAGTTGAAGTTGAAGGGGAAAAGCGTAAAGTATCGGTTGCATCCGATAAGCACGATGCTTTTAAGAAGAGCGTACGCAATCTGCCTAAAAGCGCCTTTGTGATTGCGCAAAATGTTAATGGGTACGATCTCATTGCGGCTCAAAGAGTCGTTATTAGTGAGTCGGCTCTCGAAGAATTAAAAAATAATTTGATGTAAGTGCAAAAGATGAAAGACCCTTACGCAGTGATTAAGTCACGCTACATAACGGAAAAATCGACGGTGTTGGAGCAGTTGCAAAATGCTGAAAACAACCCATGCGTATTGCGATGCAAGTCGCCTAAGTACGTTTTTATCGTAGATCGTCATGCAAATAAGCAAGAAATTGCTGTTGCGGTTGAGGCGATCTATAAAGAGCAGAATGTCAAGGTGACAAAGGTGAATACGCTTCATACAAAGCGAAAGATGAAGAAGAAGGGCCGCGGAAAGAAAGGTCTTACTGCTTCACATAAAAAAGCCATTGTCACCATGGAACCTGGCGATTTGATTGATCAGGTGTAATTGAGGAGTTACGATGCCTAAGAAATTTAAACCAACGACCCCTTCTCAGCGTCAGCTTGTATTGCCGAGCTTTAATGAATTGACGCGCCTAGGTGATCTACGAGACTCAAAGGCGAAGAGAACAGTTAAGCCGACCAAAGGGCTTCTTTTGCCAAAAAGACGCACAAATGGTCGTGATAATAATGGACATATTACATGTCGCCATCGTGGTGGTGGGCATAAGCGGCACTATCGAATGATCGATTTCCGTAGAGATAAAGATAACATCCCAGCAAAAGTTGCATCTGTTGAGTACGACCCAAATCGCTCTGCGCATATTGCTCTTTTAAATTATGTGGATGGTGAAAAGCGTTATATTCTGGCTCCGAAAGGAATCAGTAATGGAGATCAAATTCTTTCTGGTGATAAGAGCCCGTTCCGCGTTGGGTGCTGTATGAGCTTAAAGTCAATGCCTTTAGGTTCTGTTGTTCACAACATTGAGATGCAGCCAGGTCGTGGCGGAAAACTTGTACGCTCAGCCGGTCTGTCAGCTCAATTGGTAGCGAGAAGCAATGGTTACGCAACGATTAAAATGCCTTCTGGCGAGTTTAGACTCATTAAGGAGACGTGCCGCGCAACATTTGGTGAAGTTTCGAACTCTGAGCACAGTTTGCGAGTCGAAGGGAAAGCTGGCCGTAACCGGTGGAAAGGGATTCGACCAACAGTACGTGGAACAGCGATGAACCCGGTAGATCACCCACACGGTGGTGGTGAAGGGCGTCATAATGGCTACATTCCACAAACTCCGTGGGCTAAACCTACAAAAGGTTACCGCACACGTAAGAAAAGTAAAACAACTAAATGGATTGTCAAGGATCGCAGGAAGTAAGCTATGGGTAGATCACTAAAAAAAGGACCTTTCGTAGATCATCATCTTCTGAATAAAATTCGGAAATTGAATGTAGAAGGTAAAAAGACTCCAATCAAAACGTGGTCTCGTCGTTCGATGATTATTCCTGATATGATTGGACACACGTTTGAAGTGCATAATGGCCGTAAGTTTCTGACTGTTTTTGTTTCGGAGACAATGGTTGGACACAAACTTGGTGAGTTTTCGCCCACGCGATTTTTTAAAGCTCACCCAGTGAAGAAATAAAGGTTTAAACATGGATCAGTCAAAGGCTGTAACAAAATTTATCCGAGTTCCTCCTCGCAAAGCGAGATTAGCAGCGAATCTTATTCGTGGACTTGCTGTTGATGATGCAGGAGTTCAGTTGGGGTATTGCAACCTCAAAGCTGGACGTCTTCTTAAAAAGACTCTGGATAGTGCAATCGCAAACGCAGAAATGCAGTGGGATGCGCGCAGGGATCAATTGATAGTTTTAGAAGTGCGCGTTGATGAAGGGCCAACCCATAAAAGAGCGAAGTCTAAATCTCGCGGTGGAAGAGCCCCGGTTTTAAAAAGAACAAGCCACTTTACTGTGATTGTCGGCGAAAAAGAAGCTAAGGAGCAATAGAATGGGACAAAAGGTATGTCCAATTGGTCTTCGCACCAGCGTAACTAAGAATTGGCGTTCGCTATGGTACGGGAATAAGCAAGAGTTTGGAAACATGCTCATTGAAGATTTTCAAATACGCAAATTTTTGAAAAGAAAATCCTGCTGTCAGGGAGCTTCCCGTATTATGATTCGCCGAATGAGCGGTAAAGTTGAAGTTTCAATCCATACATCTAGACCTGGTCTTGTGATTGGAAAGAAAGGTGCTGAGATCGATCAACTGAAGTTAGAACTGCGTAAGTTGACAGGAAAAGAAGTTTGGGTCGAAGTAGAAGAGATCAAGCGGCCAGATCATGATGCGCAACTTGTTGCAGATAATATTGCACACCAACTGAAAAGACGTGTCGCATTTAGAAGAGTAATGAAAAAATCGATGCAAGCGTGCATGGATGCTGGCGCTTTAGGCGTAAAAATTCAAGTTTCAGGGCGACTTGGGGGTGCTGAAATTGCACGAAGTGAGTGGTATAAGGATGGACAAATCCCTCTTCATACTCTACGAGCTAATATTGATTATGCAACCGCACGTGCTGAGACAACTTATGGGTGCATTGGCGTGAAAGTTTGGATTAATCACGGCGAAGAAACGCTTGCACAAAAGAAATAGAGAGATTTAAGGAGCTACGATTATGTCGTTCATACCAAAGCGGACAAAGTTTCGTAAGCAGCAGAAAGGCCAACATAGTGGTTTAAGTAAGGGTGGAAATTTCATCGAATTTGGTGAATATGGAATGCAGGTTCTTGACCGTGGTCGTCTAACTGGGCAGCAACTTGAATCGTGCAGAATTGCGATTAACCGCTACTTTAAAAGACGTGGCAGAGTTTGGATTCGTGTTTTTCCAGATAAGCCGATTGCTAAAAAACCTGCGGAGACACGTATGGGTAAAGGTAAAGGTGCTACAGACCATTGGGTCGCTGTTGTACGTCCTGGACGTGTTCTTTTTGAAGTTGCGAATGTTTCACGAGAAGATGCACAAAATGCATTAAGAAGAGCTGCAGCAAAACTTGGATTAAAGACACGATTTGTCGAGCGTGTAGAAAGAGTATAAGAAGGAAATGGCTATGTACAAGGCGAGTGAGCTTAGAAATAAAAGTGATGAAGATCTAGACGTGAAGCTTGTTACGCTTCATCAAGAGATTTTTGGGCTAAGAAGTGAGCGCTTGGATAGCAAGACTCAAAAAACCCACTTGATTCGTCAGAAACGCAAAGAAGTTGCGTGTATTTTGACAATCAAGCGTGAGAGAGAACTAACCAAGGTATAACATGGATAAGGCTCAAAAAAGTAATAGAAAAGTTAAGACAGGCGTTGTCGTTTCAACTAAAGCTGCAAAGACAGCAGTTGTGCGTGTTGAGAGAACGTATCGTCATCCCCTTTATGGGAAAGTTGTTCGCACTGCAAAAAAATATCATGCACATGATGAGCAAGCAAGCACACTCAAAGAGGGTGAAGTAGTAACGATCGTCGAATCGCGACCAATTTCAAAAATGAAGCGTTGGCGTGTAGTTAGAGAATCATAATTAAAGTGGAATAGAACAATGCTTCAACAGGAATCCCAACTGAAAGTTGCTGACAATACCGGGGCAAAGAAAGTTAAATGCTTCAAGGTGATTGGTGGATCTAAACGCCGCTATGCCGGAGTAGGAGACATTATCATTTGCTCAGTTCGAGAAGCTGAACCCGAAGCTTCCGTCAAGAAGGGCGAGGTTGTAAAGGCAGTAGTTGTCCGTACGCGTCGTTATATTAAGAGACGAGACGGATCTTGGCTTCGGTTTGATAGCAACAGTTGCGTAATTATTGATGATAAAGGTAACCCTCGCGGCACGCGTATTTTTGGGCCAATCGCGCGTGAAGTTCGTGAGCGTGGTTACATTAAAATTAGCTCACTGGCTCCAGAGGTAATTTAATATGAAAAAAACATTTTTACGTAAGGGCGATGAAGTAACTGTCATTGCAGGTAATAGCAAGGGAAAAACTGGTAAAGTTGTTTCCCATACATCTGAGCGTGTGATTGTTGAGGGTGTTAATATTCGTAAAAAGCATATGAAGCCAACTCAGCAAAATCAAAAAGGGCAGATTATAGATATTGAATGTAGCATTCATATCTCGAATATTATGCCCTCAGTTGATGGAAAAGGTGTAAAAGTGCGCAAACGCTTTAATAAAGAGGGTGAGAAAGAGCTCTATTACCTAGATGGTAAAAAAGAAATGCTCTATCGCTCCGTGAAAAAACAGAGTTAAAGAACTATGTCAAGATTGAAAAGTAAGTATCTCGAAGTCATCAAGCCTGCTCTACAGGAAAAATTTGCTTATGTGAATCCTATGCAAATACCTGGATTGAAGAAGATTGTCATCAGTATGGGTCTTGCAGAAGCAACGAAAGATAAAAATGCTTTGCAAGATGCTATTAATGAATTGACAATTCTCTCAGGGCAAAAACCGGCTCTTACAAAAGCCCGTTCATCAATCGCAGGCTTTAAGCTTAGAGAAGGACAAACGATAGGTGCGAAGGTTACGTTACGTGGGAAAAGGATGTACGATTTTTTTGATCGTTTTTGTAATATCGTTTGCCCTCGCATCAGTGACTTTCGTGGTTTTGCCAATAAGTGTGATGGTCGTGGATGTTATTCCTTGGGGCTCGATGAGCAACAGGTTTTCCCTGAGATCAACCTAGACCAAGTGAAGCGCCAGCAGGGTATGAATATAACATTTGTAACAAGTGCACAAACCGATAAAGAGTGTGTTGAGCTCCTGACTGGACTCGGTATGCCCTTTAAGAAAGCATAATTTAGAAGGAGAAGCATCCATGGGTAGTGACCCAATTGCCGATTTACTAACAAGAATACGTAACGCTTCAGCTGCTAAACACCTATATTTAGATGTTTGGCAAAGCAGAATGCTTGAAGCTATTGTCAAAATTTTGAAAGACAATGGATTTATTGCGCATTACCTTGTGAAAGAGGAAAATAAGCGTAAAACCATGCGCATTTTTTTAAAATATACTGCGAATCGTGAAGCGGTGATTCATGGAATTAAGCGGGTGTCTAAGCCTTCTCTTCGCAAGTATATCACTACCCAACAGATTCCAACAGTATTGGGTGGGATGGGAATTTCAATCATTTCTACATCGAAAGGTGTTGTAGATAATAAGACTGCACGTGAGCAGAATATTGGTGGAGAGCTACTCTGCCAAGCTTGGTAAGTTACAGGAGTTACGATATTATGTCTCGAAAAGCTAAAGTACCTATCGAACTTCCAAGTGGAGTTGAAGCAACACTTCAGGGAAAGACCCTCTCAGTTAAAGGCCCAAAAGGAACTTTGACGCGTGAGTTGATGGAAGGAATTGTTGTTACAATCGAAGGTCAAAACATCATGGTGACGTTGGCCCCAAGTTTTAGTCATGCTTTTAATTTTTTAGGTCTCTTTTGGTCACTGATTGCCAATATGGTAGAAGGGGTGTCAAAAGGATTTGAGAAGCGTCTTGAAATGATCGGGGTTGGTTATAGAGCTGCTGTGCAAGGGAGTTTACTCGACTTGCAGATCGGTGTTTCTCATCCAACCAAGATTTCGATTCCATCAGGGATTGAAGTCGCTATTGAAAAGAACACAAATATCACCGTCAAAGGTATTGATAAGCAGCTGGTTGGTCAGTTTGCTGCAGACATTCGTTCAAAGCGTCCTCCTGAACCTTATAAGGGTAAGGGGATTCGTTATACTGATGAATATGTCCGTCGCAAAGCTGGTAAGGCTGGTAAAAAATAGGCTGTAAGATAAATGGAAAGTAGTCAAAAACGAGCAACTAAGGTCCGCAAGAAGAGGGTTATGCGTACTCGCAAAAGAGTGCGTGGAAGTCAGGACAAGCCCCGTTTGTGTGTGATTAAATCTAATAAAAATATCCATGTGCAGCTGATTGATGATGAAAACTCATTGACTCTGGCAAGCACATCGACAATTTCAAAAGATTTTCGCACAACAGAATTTAATAAGCGGAGTCAAACATCCGCAAAACAACTCGGCTTAAAGATTGCTGAACTTGCTAAAGCAAAATCAGTAAAAAAGGTCGTATTTGATCGTAGCGGTTTTAAGTATCATGGGGTCATCGCCGCAGTAGCGGACGGTGCGCGAGAAGGTGGCATTGAGTTTTAGGAGAAGGTCATAATGGTTGGAAAAAACGAAGATAATCTAGAAGAGAAAGTCCTTTTTGTAAACCGATGTTCAAAGGTTGTCAAAGGTGGACGTAAATTTAGCTTCTCAGCCCTCATTTTGGTTGGGGATCATAATGGCCGCGTTGGATTCGGATTTGCAAAAGCAAACGAACTAACTGATGCGATCCGCAAAGGTGGAGAGGCTGCACGTAAAAATCTCATCACCTTTGAAATGGAAGGAACAACAATTCCTCATGAAGTATTAGTCGATTTTGATGGCGCAAAGTTACTGCTTAAACCTTCTCGAGAAGGTTCAGGTGTTGTTGCCGGATCAAGAATCCGATCCATCTTAGAATTTGCAGGGGTTCGAGATGTTGTTGCAAAGAGTATTGGATCAAACAACCCTATTAACCAAGTAAAAGCGACATTTAAGGCACTATGTCAGCTACGTAGCAGACAAGAAGCCTTGAAAATAAGAGGTTTATCATGATGATCACACTTTCTACACTCAGCAACTCTTCTCGTCCCACAAAACGTAGGAAACTACTAGGTCGTGGACCTGGTTCAAAACATGGAAAGACGTCCGGCCGTGGAGAAAAAGGTGCAGGCTCACGTTCTGGTTATAAAACTAGACAAGGGTATATTGGGGGCGGTGTTCCTTTACATAAGCGTACACCTACTCGAGGATTCTCCAATGTTCGCTTTGCTCGTAAGCTTGATGTGATCAATTTGGGTCAAATTGATGTCATGTATGCTGATGGAGAAACAGTCAGTTTAGAAACTTTAAGAGAGAAGGGCTTTATTAAAGGCCAATCCTATGGAATTAAAATATTGGCTGATGGCACACTGTCTAAAAAAGTCTCCTTTCAAGTAGAAGCTTTCTCGTCAGGGGCTCAAGATAAACTTAAAGAAGCTGGGATATCCACTTAATTATGTTCGACACTGTCAGACGCATCACGAGTATACCGGAACTTAAGAATAGAATTGTTTTCACAATTTTAATGTTGATCGTTTGTAGGATTGGTGTCTTTATTCCAGTTCCCGGGATTAACGGAGAACTTGCTCTTGCTTATTTTAAGCAAGCCACTGGCGGTGGACAAAACCTTTTCCAGCTTGTTGATATTTTTTCTGGTGGTGCTTTTGCTCAGATGACGGTCATTGCATTAGGGGTCGTACCGTATATTTCGGCCTCGATTATTATGCAGCTTTTAATGGCTTTAATGCCTGGTCTTCAGCGCGAAGTGCGTGAAAACCCAGATGCAGGAAAGCGAAAGGTGAATAAGTATACCCGTGTCTTGACTGTTCTTCTTGCTGTTGTTCAATCGACGCTCTTTGCCCGTTTTGCGATTAGCATGAACCAGTCAAATCCTGGGATTATTCTCCCTGAAATGATGCGTGCACAAGCCTTTGGTCTCCCTTGGGTATTTTTCCTAGTTACCATCTTAACTATGACAACTGGAACTGTGTTCCTGATGTGGATAGGGGAGCAGATCACAGAAAAAGGGATCGGCAACGGGATGAGCTTGATCATCACGATCGGAATTATATCTTCGCTTCCTTCTACTATGGGCTCTGTACTTAAGCAGTTGAATCTCGATTCTCAGGAACCTGGTCAGCTTACTTTTTCTTCGCTCCTTGTTCTCTTTGCAGTTTTTGTGTTCGTTATTATTGCCACGATTTTGATTATTCAAGGTGTACGTAAGATTCCGATCCAGTATGCGCGTCGTGTCGTAGGTCGACGTGAAGTGCAAGGAGGGGGCTCCTATGTTCCTTTAAAAATTAACTACGCAGGTGTAATTCCTGTGATTTTTGCTTCCTCTCTTCTAATGTTTCCTGCGACGCTGGCTCAGTTTATCGGTCGCGGAGGTTTTTTTGGAGTGATTGCAAGTGCTATGACACCAGGTAGTCTTGTTTACATGGCTGTGTATGTCCTCCTTATTCTGTTTTTTACCTATTTTTGGACAGCAACGCAGTTTCATCCAGAACAGATTGCTTCAGACATGAAGAAAAATGGTGCCTTTATTCCTGGAATTCGTCAAGGCAAGCCGACTCAGGACTTTTTAGAATCTACGATGAATCGGATCACATTGATTGGGGCGATATTCCTTGCGATTATCGCAATCCTTCCATCGATTATTGGTAAAATTTTGCATATTGATCCGAGTATTAGTTATTTCTTTGGAGGTACAGCTCTACTAATTTTAGTTGGAGTCGTACTTGATACCATGAAACAGGTTGAATCTCACCTTTTGATGAAGCGTTACGAAGGGTTCGTGAAAAGAGGAAAGAGATAACGCACTTAAAGTTGATTTTATATCTCCTATTTGATAGGATATTCGATCATTACATTGTTCATAACTTTATAAGAGAAAAAACACTATGCCACGCGTAATTGGAATTGACATCCCCGGGAAGAAGAGACTGGTCATCAGCCTAACCTATATTTTTGGCGTTGGTCGTACTCGTTCTGAAGAAATAGTTGAAAAATTAAGATTAGATCCAAGCATGCGTGCTGACAAGCTCTCTGCTGAAGATATTGTACGCCTGAACGGTATGTTGCAAAGCGACTATATTGTTGAGGGGGATCTACGAAGACAGGTTCAAAGTAATATTAAGCGACTCATCTCCATTCACTCTTATCGGGGGCTTCGCCACCGCACAGGTTTACCTGTTCGCGGACAAGGTACTCAGAATAATGCCCGTACCCGAAAAGGGAAAAAGAAAACTGTCGCTGGTAAGAAAAAGTAAAATTTAATTGAGGAGAGGATCTCTTGGCAAAACAAGCACAAGCAAAAAAAGGTGGAAGGACTCGAAAGAAAGTCTTACGAAATGTTCCAGCTGGCGTTGTACACGTAACAGCAACCTTTAATAATACGATTATTGCCGTAGCCGATCCCGCTGGAAACGTCATTGCATGGGCATCAGCAGGTAAAGTTGGGTATTCCGGATCTCGTAAATCTTCAGCCTTTGCCGCAACGGTTGCTGCACAGGATGCTGCAAAATCTGCGATGACGATGGGAATGCGAGAAGTAGAAGTAAACCTAAGAGGGCCGGGGTCAGGACGTGAGTCTGCGGTTCGTGGTTTGCTTAGTGCAGGGTTGATGGTTACCGTTATTAGAGATAAAACACCCGTTCCACATAACGGGTGCCGTCCTCGCAAGCGCCGCAGAGTATAAGGAGGCCGCATGTCATCTATTCTATATAATAAGTTCGAAATGCCTGAAATGATCAAAATCGATGAATCAACTGCAACGAGCACCCATGCTCGCTTTATTGCAGAACCATTTGAAAGAGGTTTTGGTCATACAATTGGTAACAGTTTACGCCGCATGCTCTTAACAGCGATTGAAGCACCTGCGATTATTTCTTTCTACATTGAAGGTGTACCGCACGAGTACATGGCAGTTGAGGGGATTATCGAAGATATGACCAATATTGTCTTGAATTTGAAGGGAGCTCTTCTAAGGCGTCTCCCTCTTGACACAATGCCTAATGCACGAGAGCAAAAAGTCATTACAAAGATGCTCGAAATTTCTCAAAATGATTTGGGATCTGCTGGGCAAAAAGTTGTTACACTTGGTGATTTGGTATCTGAAGGTGAATACGAGGTCATGAATCCAGATCTTCCTATATTTACAGTTACTAAGCCGATGACCCGACGCATTGAAGTGAAAGTTTCAATTGGACGCGGCTATGTTCCGTCCGAACGTCATGAGTTGGTGAATCGTATTACAGACGAAATCATTATGGACTCAACCTTTTCACCGGTAGTGATAGTTAACTATTTTGTTGAAGATACACGAGTTGGGCAAGATACTGATTTTGATCGCCTTATTTTGGATGTGACAACTGATGGACGTGTTTCTCCACAAGAAGCTGTTGCATTCGCTTCAAAAATTCTTGTTAAGCATCTGGGAAGCTTTGAGACGATTGATCAACGTGAGGTCTCATTTGAAGAGATTAAAACAACAAGTGACACCGATTTTGATGATCTTATGGCGAAACTTGTCTTAGGAATTAATGAGATTGAACTTTCCGTACGTTCAACAAATTGCCTTAACGGAGCAAGTATTCAGACTATCGGTGAGCTTGTAGTAATGCCGGAGCCTAAATTGCTTCAGTTCCGTAATTTTGGTAAAAAATCCTTAAACGAGATTAAAGCAAAACTTACAGAGATGAGTCTTGGACTTGGAATGGATTTAAACCGTTTTGACATTAATGAAGACAATGTTAAAGACAAAATCCAGAAATATCTTGATGAACATAAAGGGACAGCGCTATGAGGCATCGTAAGAAGACTTTAAAACTTGGTCGCACAACTTCTCACAACCGTTGTATGATTGCGAACATGTTGAAATCGCTTATCGAAGAAGAGCGTATTGTGACAACAATCACGAAAGCTAAAGAGCTGCGACGGCATGCTGATCGTATGATTACGTTAGCAAAGAAAAACACACTTGCAAGTCGACGTGATGCGATCGGTAAGTTGATGATCAGGTACAACGCATTGACACCGAAGGAAGCAAGACAGGCCAAGGAAGGCGATCTTTCAGCTTTTAACGGTGACCGACGTGTGATGGGCAAGCTTTTCGATACCTTAGGACCTCGATTCGAGAGTCGTAACGGAGGGTACACCCGTATCATTCGTGGTGCGAATCGTGTTGGAGATAACGCACCAACTTGTGTGATTGAGTTCCTGGGCGAATAAGGAGTATTGCTTTTTTCTTTCCAAGCTAATATTTTATATTAACTTGGAATGTTTTTAATTGGAGGAAGCAATCTTGAGCATAAGAGTCGCAATCAATGGTTTGGGGCGTATTGGAAGACATGTTCTTCGGTACGCTCTAAATAATCCTGGAATCACAGTCGTTGCTGTAAACGATATTGTTCCATCGGATAATCTAGCTTATCTACTCAAATATGATTCCACGCATGGACGTTTTGATGCCAATATAAAGGCAGAAAATGAGAATTTGAATGTAGATGGGCACAAGATTCTTGTTTTCGGCGAAAGAGATCCATCTAAGCTTCCGTGGAAAGAACTTAATGTTGATTTTGTTGTTGAATCGACGGGACTTTTCACTAAAAAAGAGGATGCCGAGAAGCACATTCAAGCGGGAGCTAAGCGTGTCATCATCACGGCTCCAGCGAAAGGTGACATTCCAACGTTTGTTGTGGGGGTCAATCATACCCTGTATAACCCTTCAACTGATTCGATTGTTTCAAATGCTTCTTGTACAACAAATTGTTTAGCGCCTATCACCAAAGTTCTCTTGGATAACTTTGGAATTGAAGAGGGGTTGATGACAACTGTGCACGCGATGACCGCGGCTCAACCTGTTGTTGATGGCCCTTCTAAGAAAGATTGGCGAGGTGGGCGTGGAGCCCATCAAAACATCATTCCGGCCTCAACGGGAGCTGCTAAGGCAGTTGTACTGTGCTTGCCGGAAATGCAGGGTAAGTTAACAGGAATGGCTTTTCGCGTTCCTGTAGCCGATGTTTCGGTAGTTGATTTAACGGTCCGTTTGAGCAAACCGACATCATATGAGGCTATTTGCGAAAAGATGCGCGAAGCTTCCATCGGACCAATGAAGGGCGTATTAGAGTATTGCGATGAAGAAGTTGTTTCCACCGATTTTATTGGCACGACAGCCTCCTCAATTTTTGATGCAGGTGCAGGCATAGCTCTAAACGACCAATTTTTCAAGATTATAGCCTGGTATGACAATGAGATTGGGTACGCATGTCGCGTTGTAGATCTCATCACTTACATGGCAGGCAAAGAAAAAAAGGTATAAATGTGAATTTTACTCGAGAACCGCTTATTGAAACCGTGATCACCTCTAAAGATGGGTACAAATTAGCCTTGCGCAACAGCAAGGGAGGTGGCCAGGAAGAATTTTTTGTAGATGCTATAGAGGTCATTTCCTTTGGCAACACTTCCTTTTACCGTTCCATGGAAAAACCTAAGAGTTTTTTAGTCCCTGTGAGTGATTATGAAATTCTAGAGGCACGAGAGACTCGTATGGTCTTAAAATCAGCGAGTGTAGACCGCGGTATTAAGATTGGGGGTGGTCGTGAGACTGCTATGAAGGCATCGCGTGAGGAGAAAGATGGTGAAACAGCTAGCAAAAGTGAGGCTGATGAGACTACAAAAGAGCCAAAAGTTGACAAACGTCGTGAACGGCGTCGCACGCGCAAACGCCGCACCAAGGATGACACCGAATTAGAGCAGGAAACTGCTGATGAGGCGAGTTCAGCGGAGCCTGTAAAGCAAAGCGAAAAGCCGACACTAATTCCCCCTCCTTCTACCCTTATTTCTGAGACAATCAGCCGTTACAAGGAGATTGTCATTCATGAGCCAGAAAAAGAGGATGAGCACTCTGTAAAAAAGGAGGAGGAGTGTTTCGAAGAGCCATCGGAAGACTCTTCGGACAAGAAACTAGAGGCTCAAGCTCAGAAAGCGGCCGCAAATGACGAAGAAATACCCTTTTGATAGTGACGGTTATTACACTTATGGGTTTACATCTTCTGGACTCTTCACCCTTATAAACAAGGGTGGAGAGTCTCTTTATGATAAAGCTATTCCGCTCCTCGAGAAGCTTGGGAGCCACTTCTTGTGGATCTTTTTATGGATCGTTGTCCTCGTTGCTTCCAACCTTATTTTTTCTGATCCCAAACTCATCAACCGTCTCTTCATGAGCCTCATATTCTTTCATCTATTCCTAGTAGGGTGCCGCGTAACCAGCCTAATGCTTAACGGCAAGCTCAAACCCCTCTTTTTTCCACCCCTCTGGATCCGCCTCACCCGCGAGCTCCAAAAAGGAGGTGGGATTGAAATCCTGAAAAAGCATACCCTCGACACCCATCCAGGCCTTCTAGTGAACCTCGCCCTCACCCAATTTACCCAAGGCCACGCCCAGGAGGGACAAGCAACTCTAAAACACGCCCTCTCTTTCTGTCCTGATCACCCCGATATCTTGCAAATCTGTGCCCAACTCTTGACCAAAACCCCCCAACCAGATTAACTTATTCTACCAACCCTCGCTCGGGTGGTGGAATGGTAGACACTGGGGACTTAAAATCCCTTGCCAGCAATGGCGTGCGGGTTCGAGTCCCGCCCCGAGCATACTAATCTTCAGAAACTTACGATCTCGCAAACCATATGGACCACGAGCTTCAAACCCTCCATGGTCCACTAATCAGCTAAAAAGAGCTACAATCAGCTCTTCTTGGCTAAAATGGAAAAGACACAAGACGCTACAAACTAGTTAATTGAGTTTAGTCGTTTTTAGTGGAGAGTAGATTCCGGAAGACTTAAAATCCCTTGCCAGCAATGGCGTGCGGGTTCGAGTCCCGCCCCGAGCATGCTTATACTGAATGAGTTATGATTTATAAAAATGAGATTCATAACCTTCCTAAGTTTATACGGTACACACATGGCACACTCCCCAATGATAAATCAGGATAAAAATGAGGTGAAAATGGCTCCCTTTTTCATCCTTTGGATTCTTTGTATTCTCGGTGCATGGTCTGTTTTGCCTTATGTTCTGCATCTGGGCTTAGTTCCTTCCTCTGTTTCATTTTTAAAAATATTTTTTCTTTCAACTGTTCAAGCAGCGCTTTTGTTTGGGTTGGTTTGTTGGCTCAGTTATCAGGTTGTTCCTAAGACCGATTTACTGCCATTTGTGATTGATAGTCCTCTCAAAAAAAAAAATATTTCCTGGAGTGATAGCAGGATTACTTGTAGGGGTTGCTCTTTATCTGCTTGATAGTGCTTTATTCAGTAGCTCTCTGCTTTCTGACTCACATCCACCAGTTTGGACAGGCTTATTAGCATCTTTTTACGGCTCAATAAATGAAGAAGTGTTGTTTCGGCTGTTCATGTTGACAACGGCCTATTTTCTTCTTGGGAAAATTTTCAAGTTCCAGCTACAAAATCGTTTGTTGTTTCTTTGGATTGCTAATGTGATAGTAGCTATCATTTTTGGATTAGGGCACTTGCCAGCAGCTTTTAAACTTACCTCACCCTCCTCGTTTGAGGTTTTTCGTATACTCCTTTTAAATGCTATACCTGGAGTTGTATTTGGATGGCTTTACTGGACAAGAGGATTGCTAGCTGCTATGACCGCACACTTTGTAACAGATGTCGTTATACATGCGGTATTAATATAGATTTTTGCAAGAAAGGATAGAAATATTATGAATAAAAAGGTCGATATTAAGAAAAAATTTGATTCTTTTAGCGAATATTGGACCCCAAAAATTTTGGGAGAAGTCAATGATTCATATGTCAAAATCTTTAAAGCTAAAGGAGAATTTGTTTGGCACCATCATGAGAATGAGGATGAGTTTTTTCTCATTATAAAAGGACAATTGCATATTAAAATGCGAGATGAAGAAGTGGTACTAAATGAGGGAGAATTTTTTGTTGTTCCTCGAGGTGTTGAGCATTTGCCTTACACTATTGAAGAAGCTCATGTATTGCTTCTTGAACCCAAAGGGGTACTTAATACGGGAAACAAGAATACTGATAAAACGGTTGAGACTCCAGAGTGGATTTAACTAGGAAAAAAAATGACGACAGGTCATGTATTTATAGCAACAAGCCTTGATGGTTTTATAGCTAGAAAAGACCATGCTCTTGATTGGTTACCTCAGGAAAAAATAGAAGGTGAAGACAGTGGGTATGAAGCCTTTCTATCAAGTGTCGATGGTCTTATCATGGGACGAGGTACCTTTGAAAAAATTCTTACTTTTGGAGACTGGCCTTACCCGAAGCCTGTGATTGTGTTGAGTAAAACCCTAAGGCAAGATGCTATTCCTGATGAATTAGAAGGAAAAGTTCGGATTTTTCAACTCTCACCGAGAGAAATAATGAAAACGCTTGCTAAAGAGGGGTGGACACGCGTCTATGTGGACGGCGGACAAATTGTCCAATCTTTTCTTAAAGAGGGGTTGATTGATGACATAGTCGTTACCCTTATTCCGATTCTCATAGGAGAAGGTATACGACTTTTCGGCAAAACTGATGGTGACGTAAACCTAAAGCTAATAGCTTCGCAGGCTTTTCCTTCATCAGGGATGGTGCAAAACCACTACAAAGTTTTTTGATTCTGAACAACCAAACTGTTATAAGTATCTATACATAAATATTTTACATACATATATCCCGTTTTTTCAGAAATCAGCTATTGCACCAATACCATAAAAATTATAACATTGGTGTATGGGAAATCAAAATCAACTCTTTGAGATAGCAGACAGTCAGCAAGGCTTTTTTACTGCAAAACAGGCAGAGAAGTGCGGCTATAAGCGCTCTAATTTTCATTTGAAGCTTGATTCGGGGGAGTGGACCCAAGAAGAAAGGGGGGTCTATCGATTGGCCAGGTATCCTGTAACAGAGAGACCAGAGCTTGTCTTGTGGTCCTTATGGAGCAGGAATATTGAGGATATGCCTCAGGGGGTTTGGTCTCATGAAACGGCCTTAGATATTCACGAACTTTCCGATGTGATGCCTTCTAAGATGCACATGACAGTTCCTCTTGATTTTCGAAGACGTAAAGAACCACCTAAGTTACTACGCTTGTATAGAGGCGCTCTAGAGGATTCAGATATTGAAGAGAGGCAAGGGTATAGGGTGACGACTCCGATAAGAACTATCATTGATTGCGTGATTGAGGGAACCGTTGCTGATAACTTCATCGCACAAGCGGTTCAACAAGGCTTAAGCCGAGGACTCTTTTTGGAAAGAGAGTTGGAGTCTCTTAAGGAGATAAACCCTAAGATTTATCAAAAAATTAAAAGAGTGCTCAAATGACAACAGCGTTTAAAACAGCAACTGACTTTCGAAAAAGTCTGGAAGCGCGACTAAAAAGCATCGCTGAAAAAACAGACCAGGACTTGCAGAGGGTCAGAAGAAAAGTGGCCTTCGAGAGATTGCTAGCTCGAATTTTCCACCAAGAGGCTGATGGCTTTGTTCTAAAAGGTGGGTATGCGATGGAACTGCGTTTTTCAACAGCTAGAGCCACGAAAGATATAGATTTAACCTGCCTTCATAGAACTGGTTCAAGTGATTCACTGATGGAGGCCGTTATCGTTCGAGAACTTCGTGAATTGGCAAAACTGGATTTAGAGGACTATTTTACCTTTGAGGTTGGAGAGTCTCGCATGGACTTAGATAATGCCCCAGGTAGGGTAAACCCGACTAGATGCAGTTTTCACCAATATCATAACAATTACATTTTTTTGACCTTGGCTTCATATTGCCTAATAACTTAAATTAAATACTCCAATTTAACCTGAGGGTTTTTATGAACCAAAAACCACTACAAATCTACGCGTCCTCTTCACACGAACTCTATAGAAGGACTCTGCAAGCACTACTTGTGGGTGAGGAAGTTTCCTCCGTTCAGCAAAAAAATACGATTGGATCGGCGTGGGGAACTCGTGAGCGGCCGACGCGAGAGTTACGCTATGTAAATCTTATTCTTGAAAATCCCCGCGATCGCATTGTCAATGCGCTGGAATTTTCTTTTGAGCATGCAATTCCTCGTTTACTTCTTTCCACTCTTTCTGATGAAATCCGTTTGGATGTAATGGAATATTACAATCCAAAGGCAGCCGAGTTTTGTGATGATGGCAAAACCATCCCTACAAACTACGGCTATCGGATGCGTCATTTTAATGGAACGGATCAGATCCAACTTGTTATCAAACAATTTAAAGAAGATCCCCACACACGTCGAGCGATTATCCATGTGCATGCGGTAGGGGATCATGAGAAGCGCTATGCTCCGTGTATTGATTCATTACATTTTCTTATCCGTGATGGTGCGCTTGAGTGTCAGGCATTTTGGAGAAGTGAAAATGCGCTTACACTTTTGCCCTATAACCTCTTTGAGTTCACAATGCTCCAAGATCTCATTGCATCTGAACTAAAAATTCCTGTTGGGTGTTTTGTGCAAACAGTGACATCCTTGCATTACTATCTCGAAGATCATGATCGATTAGAGAAAAACCTTTTAGACATGGAAACGAGATCAAATCCTCTCCCCATGGCCCCGATACCATCCCATTCATTAAAGCAAGTTGCCCTTCTAAGGCGACTTGAAGAAGAGCTTCGACTAGATCATAGGAAAACGTCAGCCTGGGATGCCCTATCAGATTATTGGCAAGATATCGGTGATGTTTTGAGCTTTGTTGTATTCAATAAGCAGGACGATCATGCTCAGGCATTGTCGGTGATTGAGCACTCTCCCTGGAAAGAGCTCATCTTGCAGAATACTCGGCAACAGGTAGCAAGTCTTGTAAAGAATTGAGGGCCTCAACACCATGTGCCTTGAATTCTTCTGCTGTAACGAGCCCGGTGCAAACCCCAGCGAAATGAAAGCCCGCTCCAACTGCAGCTTGCATATCGGTGAGCGCATCACCAACGTAAAGCACTTCATCAAAAGAAATCCCCTCATGAGTAAGCCACTCTTTTGTTGGATCAAATACTTTAGGATCAGGTTTATGGAATTTCGAATTTTCTTGAGTCTGAGTGTACTTAAAATTGTTTTTGGTAATATTTAGTGTTGCAAGATCGTATTCCAAGCTTTGGCGGAGCGTGGCGGTAACTAAACCGAGTCTCTTGCCGGACTGCTGGAGCTGATTAAGCACTTCGGATGTTTCAGGAAAGAGTACCTTAGGAAAGGCATCTCTTGTACGGATATTGTGTGCCAAGGCTTCATCCACATCATCTGTTTCATAGAGTTCTTGTAATAATATAGAAAAAGGCTTTCCCCAGTGTTGACGAATTTTATCATCAGTCAGCTCTATATTATAGTAGGCGCGTGCAATATGTTTATGTTGGGCCCACTTAGGCTGTATAGTCTGGACGAGGGTATCGTCATGGTCGAATAGGATAACTTTATATGACACTGTAAGACTTTGAATTATTCTGGGACTGTTAAAATTTTTAAGCCACTCACATTCAGCTTCCGTTTGCCGACTAAACCGAAGGGGGGGGCAACAGTCTCATTCTTTCTTTTGTATTCACGAGATTTATAAAATTTCAGATTCCTGTCAATTGGAAATTACAGGCCATAATTGGTTTCTGATGTCACTGAAAGTAGCTTTTGCATATGCTCACCAATGCATATATGAACAGTCAAGAAGACATAGAATTTAAAGGTGAGGACTTCACAAGCGTATCGCTTGCAGAATGTTCTTTTAGCCGTAGTACTCTTTCAAAGGCCTCATCAAGCCTTTTTTCGGAAATACACCCCTCTTTGACAGCGTTGACAAGGGCCAGGTGTATGTGTTGAATATCACTTACAGAGAGCTCTAGATCGCCATCGCCGGAGGCCAGTTGTCGACCACCAAGAAGTAGTATGTCGCAACCGGCATTTAAGGCTTGAATGGCAGCCTCATCAACAGATACGCAACTTTTCAAGAGCCCCTCCATTACTAGCGAGTCAGTAATTATAACTCCTTGGAAATCGAGAGTATTTCTTAGGTAGGCTATGGTCTTTTCAGAGAGTGTTGAGCACTTTTCAGGATCTAATGCTGGGACAAGGAGGTGGGCTGTCATGATCACATCGGCGCTGGATGCAAGTCTTGCAAATGGGAGTAGTTCTACATATTCTAATTCGGCAAGCGTTTTATCGATAATCGGCAAATCTTTATGTGAATCAACTTGTGCATCACCGTGTCCAGGGTAGTGTTTCAGTGTTGGAATGATTCCAGCTTGTTGATAGCCCAGAAGGGCTTTTGCGCCAAAGGCGGCAACTGTTTCTGGGTCATCCCCAAAGGAGCGCTCGCCAATCACAGGATTGTTAGGGTTGGTATTGACGTCGACAACAGGGGCGAAATTCATGTTTATCCCAACTATAGCTAACTCTTTTCCCATCGCAAGAGCTGTAGATTCGGCTAAATCGGGGTTTTGGGTCTCCCCAAGCGCGCGATTTCCTGGAAAGTGTGTAAAACCCTCCTTCAACCTGGAGACAACCCCTCCTTCTTGGTCAACACCAATAAAAAGGGGGATGGGGTGGCGATTGGTTTGGGTTAGACCTTGAAGTCCAGCGCTGAGATTGCGGACCTGCTCTGGGGAGGTTAATCCGTTTGCCCAGTTGTAATAGATAATCCCCCCAACTTTCACATCTTGAACCAAAGCGCGCGCATCATTATTCGCACTTTCTCCATGAAAATGGACCATTAGAAGCTGACCGACCTTTTCTTCAACAGTGTGAGAGAGGCTTGTAAGGGAGATGGCTGAAAACAAACACAATATGGCAAGCATCTTTGCAAGTGTAGTCCTTTCACCTATTTTTGGTGGGAACTTAGTTTACGGGTCCTTGCGTGATCTCTATTCCCACAAGACTAGCTGTATCAAATATGGGATTTGTACCAGTACGCCGCGTAGTCTGAGTATCATCAGAGTTCAAGGAGACGACTGTATCCTCAGAGCCGGCAGAACTGCCTCTCCTCCCTTCTTGCCCTCTTCCTACAAACACGCCACTTTCAGTGGATGGGGGTGGTGCTGAATTCGGAACTGGCTGCGGGCTCTTTGGGAGTTGCTGGCAAATCAACCCGACAATACCATATGTAAGGTGTGCAATGCCGCCTATACTCCCTACTCCAAGCATAATTTTAGAGCAGGTAAGATTTAAGTGGTAGAGGAAGCCCGACTGATAAATTCCTCCAAGCCCTGCCACTGCTATTGCCAATAGCGCTAGACCTGCAATAATCGCGTACACAAATTCAAATGTATTTTCTAGAGCACTCGGGGTAATTGAACCTTGTCCCTGATATAAATTTTGCTCTATTCGTCGTAATTCCGCCATGAAATTTACCTATCTGTTGTAAAGTCATCCTTTATAAAAAATTAATGCTAGCAAATGTGGGGGAATCGTGCATTAAAAATTTTAGTGCGGCTATGAAGAGGGAGTAGGGGTTGAGAATTGAAGGGAGATCAGGTATGCTCTGCATATATGAAAAATAAACCGCTGACAATTGGGAATACTCAGATTCAACCGGGGGAGAGGCTCACTCTCGGTTTGCCCACTCCGGAGCTTTCTACTTACACCGCGATGCATATCCCGATTCATGTAATCCATGGAAAAAGGGAAGGTCCCTGCTTGCTTGTGTGTGCAGCCATTCATGGTGATGAGATGAATGGGATTGCTATTATCCATAAGCTTTTAAGTGCCCAACTCCTAAAGTCTTTGCGTGGAACGCTGATTGCCGTGCCCGCAATCAATGTTTACGGACTTATGACCTTGTCTCGTAATTTGCCCGATAGGCGAGATTTGGATGGGAGCTTTCCTGGCTCTGTGAGTGGTTCTTTTGCAGCTAGACTCGCTCACCATCTGACAAATGAGATTTTATGCAAAGCCACCCACTGCATTGACATCCATACCGGTGATCCCTATCAGAGAAGCCTTCCTCATATCCAAACTAATTTAAAAATTCCTGGAACGGAAAAAATGGCTACGGCTTTTCAGCCTTTTGTAATCGTCGACACAACATCTGAAAGGGGGCTTTTGTGGCAAAACAACCGTGGTATTCCTACCTTATGTTATCAAGCGGGTGAGCCTATGCGGCTCGATGACGGGGGAATTCGAACAGGATATAAGGGAATATTACGTGTGATGCAGTCGCTTGAGATGGTAAAGCTTAAGGGGAAGTCGCACTACGATCCTGTTGTGATTCAGTCAAAAAAATGGCTCAGGGCACCCGGTTCAGGGCTCTGTCAGATGTTTAAAAGGTTGGGTGCTTCTGTTCAAAAAGGTGAACTTTTAGCCGATATTTACGACCCTTTTGGCACGTCGCAAAAATTTCAAATCTACTCTCCTCAACAGGGGATTATTTTGACCCATAACACCCTCCCATTGGTCAATGAAGGCGATCCGATTGTTGAATTGGCGCCTACGGAAGAAGAGGTTACCCCTGAGATGTGGGAGCACCATGGATGATTCAAAAAGGATCTCTTTTTTTGGGGTCTTTGTCTGGTCACTTGCGATTCTATTTTTCTTCTATGAATTTTTCTTACGCATCTTCCTTGGAACGATTGCGATCGAGATCCGCGATAGTTTAGTGCTTTCTATCAGACAGTTTTCGATTTTGGCAGCTGCATATTATGTCGTCTATGGATTGATGCAGATTCCTGTTGGGATTCTGACAGAAAAAATAGGGACACGGATTGTTCTTTCAGCAGCGTGTTTTATCTGTACACTTGGTGTATTTATTTTTGCGCTTGCAACCCACTTCTATATAGCTTTGATCGCACGTATATTAATCGGATTCGGTTCTGCTTTTGCTTTTGTCTCTTTGTTGATTCTTGCTTTGAACTGGTTTCCGAAAAAATATTTTGGGTTTTTATGCGGAATTGCCCTTTTTCTGGGAGCTGTTGGCCCCATGTTAGCCGGCGCCCCTCTTGCGTACGTCACGGAATTACTCGATGGCAATTGGAGGCTAATCCTCTATTATTGCGGAGGGTTTGGACTGGCCCTCACACTCTTTCTTATCGTGTTTATGCGAAGTAAGCCTAGCCAAGAGAACCAAGAAATTATCTTCATAACTCCCCATGAGCCCTTGAGACACAAGCTGGTTGAGCTTTTTCATAATCGCCAAGCGTGGTTGATCCTCTTATGTTCTAGCTTTCTCTATTGCTCTCTTCCCTTGCTTGCAGCCTACTTTGGGACCTCTTATCTGCAAGCTAGAGGATTTGATAAAACAGCTTCTGCATTTATTATCTCGATGGTCTGGGTTGGATATGCTATAGGAAATCCTATTATTGGAAAATTCTCAGATCGATTCAAAAGGCGTACACCCTTTCTTGCTTCTTTCGGGTTCTTAGGCTGCTTTGCTTCCATCTATCTTTTGTATTTCTCCACAAACAATTATCTAATTTTGCTGATTCTTTTCTTTCTCATCGGCGTTGCTTCGTCTTCTCAAGGGATTGCTTTTGCAATGATTGTGGAGCACACGCCTCAGAAACTCAACTCAGCGGCTTTAGGATTGAACAATGCTGGAGGTATGCTCTTCGCAGCTATTTTCCCTCCTCTTGCTGGTGTTGTGATTCAAGCGGCTCTGAGCGCTTCTGGAAAAGTCACTGCAACGCCAAGTGAATATGTCGCAGGTTTGTCTATAATCCCCCTACTTTATGCATGTGCGGGTATTTTGGCTCTCGTGTGGATTGAAGAGACATACGGCCGCCAGCAACACGAAATTCACAGGCTAAATCCCTCCCATAAGGCATCTGACTTGCTGTAAAAAATGACGAATCTGTCACTTTTTATGAGGAAAAACAGTTACATAAAGCTCCATACTATCCTCGATTTGGATTTGGTAGAGCACTATAACAACAAGTTTAGGAAGCAATCAGGGTCCAAGAGGTAATTAATACAGGGGAGGCTGAATCGGATAAAAAGGTTGAAAGTCCTGAATGGATTTAAACCAACATGGCCTTTTCACTGTCCGAAGAGTTTGCTAACCATCAAATATTCAATAATTTAGCTCCACTTTTTTTCTATGTCAAAATGGATTTTTTTGGGTAGAGACCTCATTTTCCTAAGTCGTTTATAATCAAACAAATTCTCTTTTTTATCTAAAGAACAGATTAATTCTGTTTAAGGAATAAAATTATATTATAATTTGTTTGATTAGAAGACGTTGTAAGAATTAACATAAATGTAAGTAGGTTATTTATTATATTGTGTTAATGCACAGTTTTATTAACGTGAATCTACAAAAAAAGGGAGAAACCTTATGTTAAAGAAAGCAGGATTTATTGGTGCTTTGTTAGTGGGTGTTTTCACATTCCCAAGTATTTTTGCAAGTAGCGCTTGTGCGCCGGCTTGTCCAGCGGATGAAGCTTGCGGCGAATGTTATTGCAAGTATGTTAAGTACGAGCAGCGTTGCTGTTATAAAAAGCGTTGTGTTGAGGAATGTATTCCTTGCACAAAGCGTTGCTGTAAATATGTTCCGGAGAAGTACGACGTTCAAAAGTGTCGTTATGTTCCGCAGTATTACACTGTACAGGTTCAAAAGTGTCGTTATGTTCCAGAATACTACTGTGAACAAAAATGTCGCTATGTTCCTCAGTATCATAATGAAACGTATTACAAAACTTGCAAGAAAACCATTTGTGAGCCGGAATATACAAATGTTCCGACCTACTACTGGAAGCGTGAGTGTAAGCAACCATGCGCAGCTCCAAGCTGTCCAGCTCCTAAAGCTGGATGCGCTTCTGGAAGATGCGGCGGCTAGTTATTTCATTCGGTAGAATTTACCGTTGCGGGTCAGTCTTCGGACTGGCCCGTTTTTTTATATTCCATAATCCTCCTACTCCGTACTATTTCAAATATGGAGTTAACACGCCTTCTTGAAAAGAAGATCAAGCCCAAAGCTGAGATGATCGATGCCGATCCACGAGCTCTATTGAAGGGGTTTAAGCTTCTTGGAAAACATAAGCTATTGGCAATGCGTGCCTTAAAAGAGTATGGTGGCCATGATCTTGACCCGGAGGCGTATTTCACATATACGGAGAGCATCCACTCCTATTCAGGAGCTTTAGGTTTTTTTCAACGTCAGCACCAGGCGGCTGCCCGCTTTGTCTCTTGTAGCGATAAAATAGCACTCAAACAAGAGTGGCTTTCCTTGATGGCCAAAGGAAAGCGTAGAGTTGGGGTGAGCATCTCCCACTTGCGTGCACCTGCGACCCCATGTGTTGAAGCCGTACCGACCGAAGGAGGATGGTCTCTAAGAGGGCATATCTCTTGGGTGAGTGGGTATCGTCTATTTGAGTGGCTGGTCGTCGGTTTTTTCTGTCCCGATGAAGGATTGGAAGGGATGGGGCTTGTGCGCTTTAAAAAGGGGCGGACTTTTAAGATGTCAAAAGTATTGGATATGATTGCCCTCAGTTCGACCCAGACCCTTTCTATTGAGCTAAAAGACCATTTTCTTCCAGAGAGCAGGATTATCTCCTTGAAGCCGATTGGGGCCTATGGCGAGGCCTCTAATCCTTTAAATGTGCAATTTGTGAACTTATCGGCAGTCGCACTCGGATTTTTGCGTGATATTGACGCTCCAGCTTTGCATGCAGCCTATGAAACCTGTCGCGAAACCTTTCTGGCAAAGGGGGCCGATGAATCTCTCTATGCCGAGATGAATCGAATTGCGACACACCTTTCGTATATCGCGCGCTTTCAATGGGGAACGCGTTCAGTGATCTGTCCTAATGCAGTGGAGAGGCGTTGTCGTGAACTGATGCTCTTTAGCGTCATCCTCCCATCGAGGAAAATCACAGAAGCATGCTTAAAATCTCTTAACTGTTAGTAGATAAAAAGTCGACCAAACCCGTTTCGAAATCATAATAAGCCCCGCATATTTTCAAACGTCCACTTGCGAGCTCAGGTTGAAGTAGCGAGTGTGTTTCGACCGTTTTCACTTGCGCTTCGACATTTGCAATGACAGCCTCTTTCATGTTTTTTTTCCCTTGGATAGCAGGATAAATACGGGAGGCAATTTCCCCTAAATCTTCATCAGCAAGATGGTTGATCACAGCATTAACAGCGCCGCAATTTTGGTGTCCCATCACTACAATAAGAGAGGTTTGTAAAACATGGACAGCAAAGTCGAGGCTTTCCATGGCAGTCTCGCTCGCAACATTTCCCGCTAAGCGGACGACAAAAATATCTCCGATTCCCTGATCAAAGAGAATCTCAACGGGCAAGCGCGAATCGGAACATGTCAAGATGGCACAAAAAGGCTTTTGATCTGCGATTTGCTGTTTGCGGTACTCAGAACTTTGTCTTGGAGAGTGGGCCTCGTCCTTTACAAAGCGCGTGTTTCCCTCTTTCAATGCATTTAGAGCTTTATCTGGTGAAATCATGGAACCGATTCTAATAGATGCTTGAGATGTTAGCCAAACAAAAGATCAAGAAGTTGTAAACAATTGAAAATGAATGGTTTTTTGTGTATAATAAGAGGAGCAGAGGAGGGGGTTATGAGTAAATTGATGCGTTCTCGCCGTGTTCCTCTTGTTAAAGAAGAGCCTAAAGTACTACATGAAGAATTCGGCCTTTTCTTAGATGGAGTTGAAGAGGCTGGGGGTGCTTTAAGATCTCTTCGTAAAGAGCATGGATGGTCCTTGAGCGATCTTGCAGATGAGGTTGGTGTTGATAAAAAGCAGTTAGCTGAAATCGAAAAGGGTGGACAGCCGATTCCATATCGGTTAGCAAGACGTTTTTCAGAAATCTTTCATCAGCCACTACGTAATTTTTTGTAGGCGAAAAAGAGCGATGAGGGCGTGCAATGAGATGTTGTACGCCCATTTTTTTGTTCGAATACACTTGCATCCATATTCCATTTTGTCCTAAATTCCCCCTTTGTTTTTTGGAGTAAGTATGGCAGTTGAATCCCTGGGTACACCATCAAATAAATTCCGGGATACACCATCAAAAATAGTGCGTCAGGTTGCGGGATTTGAACCGATGGATGAGACCACAAATGCAGTTTCAAAGACATTTGTGATTGGAGTCATCGCTTTGGGAGCGATCGCTCTTTTGGTTGGAGCTTTAGCATTAATGGCTTGTCAAGGAGTGCTTCCTGCTTGCGTAGGTAGCACGATTTCGAATCTTTCTCAACTCGGTTTTGTGAACAGTTCTTTGATCGCTGGAGCAGGGCTTCTTCTTATTGTTGCAGGAAGTGCTGGATTGATCGTGCTTTTAAAAAGAGATCAGTCAAAATCTGGTCAGCAGGTTGCTAGAAAGCTTGATTTATAAGCCTTCCATTTCTTTGTTCTTTTTTCTATAACAGACAAGATGTCTCGTTTTTACCAAATTGTTGTAATTGGCGCTGGAGCCGGTGGTCTTGTTGTTGCGATTGGAGCGGCTAAAGCTGGCAAAAAGGTTCTTCTGATTGAAAGAGGAACCTATGGAGGCGATTGCACCAACTTTGGATGTATCCCGAGTAAATCGCTTATTGCTTCTGCAGAAGTTGCTTATGCTATGAAAGAGGGGGAGCGGCTCGGTGTTGAGGGGAGCTTTGTAAACGGGACGCGCTCCTTGGAGCGAGTACGCCTGATTATTTCGGAGATAAAATCTCATGAAGATCCAGAAGCCCTTCGTAAAAAAGGAGTTGAGACACTTGACAGCACGGCTCATTTTATCGATTCCCACACATTACGAGTTGGGGAGGAAGAAATCGTTGCCGGGCAGATTGTGATTGCAACGGGCTCATCACCGAGAATTCCAACAATTGAAGGGCTTGAAGGAACACCCTTTTTGACAAACGAGACGATTTTCGACTTGGAAGCGATCCCGAAAAGTCTTTGTGTGATTGGTGGAGGCCCGATTGGATGTGAGCTGGCGCAAGCCTTTTCCCGTTTGGGCTCAGACGTATCGCTGATTCATCGTCACGCAGATCTATTGAAAAAAGAGGAGCCTGAGGCGTGCGCATGTGTTGTTAAGCAATTTAAAGCAGAAGGGATCCACCTTTATTTAGGTCACAACCCACTTGCTGTTAATTATCAGGGGCGCTTTACGGTTTCTACCGACCAGAAAGTTGATATTGAAGCAGATGCACTTCTGGTCTCTGTTGGCAGGGTTCCTAATACCTCTTTACTCAATCTCGAAGCGGCTGGCGTTAACTATTCAGAAAAGGGAATTGGAGTTGACCGGTATGGGCGCACAACCCAAAAGCATATTTGGGCTGTTGGGGATGTAACAGGTGGCCCTCAATTTACACATGCTGCTGAAAATCAAGCGCGCTCCGTGCTAACTTCTCTCTTGCTCCCGTTTAAAGTAAAGCTTAGTCGGCAAGCTGTTCCCCGTGCAACATACACAAGTCCCGAGGTTGCCGCATTTGGTCTTCTTGAACAGCAAGCGTGCGAGAAGTATGGAAAAGAGAATATTGTCACCTATAACGTTCCGATGGGCGAAAACGATCGCGCAATCACAGCTGGACAAACCGCTGGTTTTGTAAAAGTTATCACAAAAAAGCTGAGCAGTCGCATTTTAGGTGGGACAATTGTAGGGCCACGAGCAGGGGAGATGTTACCAGAGCTTTCGCTGGCTGCTAAAGAAAAAATACCTCTTCGAAAACTTGCTAGGCTTATCCATCCCTATCCAACCTATAATTTGGCAATTCGGCGTGCTGGGGATTTATGGTTAATACAGACCCTGCTGCCATGGGTTAAGCAACCATCAAAGTGGCTCCCTTGGAAAAAATTTATTCCCCTTTTCCTTATTCTCGTCCTCATGATCGTTGCCTATTCGCTAGGCGTGCACAAGTATTTCACGTTTGATGTTTTGCAACAAAACCATTATGAGATCAAAAGTTTTGTAGCGAGCCATCCACTCCTTACACCAGTTCTTTACACATGCATCTACACGATTGTAGTTGCCCTATCGCTCCCTGGAGGGGCGCTCTTAAGTTTGCTGGGGGGCTTTCTATTCGCTATTCCATGGAGCACTATTTACGTACTAATTGGAGCGACAATCGGTGCGACGTTGATTTTTCTTGCGGCTAAAACAGCCTTAGGCGAGATCTTACGTAAGAAGGCAGGTCCACGGCTGAAGAAGATGGAGGAGGGATTTCAGAAAAACGCGTGGAGCTATTTGCTCTTCTTGCGTTTTGTTCCTCTATTTCCATTTTGGCTAGTGAATATTGCGCCCGCTCTTTTTAATGTGCGCCTGTTTACGTATGTGTGGACGACGTTCGTTGGGATTATTCCCGGAGCGTACGTCTATACACAAACAGGCGCTGGTCTAAGCGCGATCTTTGAAAAGGGAGAGAGTTTCTCCCTCGGATCGGTATTCAATTGGCAGCTGCGCATCGCCCTTGTAGCTCTTGCGCTATTTGCCTTGATTCCGATCGTAATCAAGCGGATTGTACGCCGTTAACTACTAGCTGAGTCCGAAAAAGCTTAGAATGCCCCGTCCGCTACCGACATCACCGCCACGACTGCCGGAACTTCCATCAGAAGATTCATGCGCTAGGACTCCAAATGCGCCATCAACAAACTCGCAATCTCCAGTATTAGTACTGCCAGTGCTTCCTCGAGATGAGCCTGATGTGGAATTGCACGAGAGATAAGCTTTGACTCCCACTGTAACAGCCAGACCAAGTCCACCAGCGCCGATCAGGGCAGCCGTTACGCCTGTTGGAAGGGCTAAAACCCCAGATGCAGCGAGGGCACCGATTAATAGAAGAGCGCAAGAAGTAACTGCGGTGGCTCCAATTGCGCCCGTCTCGCGTGGATTTTCTTGAGCATGCTTAAGAGAAAAAGCTTCTCTTGTGAATGGGTTGTACCCTTGTAAAGTATCTGAAATTGGCATAATAACCTCCCTTTGGTGCTTAACACTTTCTTTAATATTGAAATTTAAGTCAAAACTTTATATAATCAGTCTCATTTGCCCATCCTGTCAAACATTTCATGGCAGAACGTACGGAGGTTATTTTCAAAGATTTACTAGCACATTTCAATGAATTGATTACTCTTTATTTTGTTTTCCCTGCGGTGGTTCTTTTAGGAATTTATCTGACCTTTCGCCTCAAATGTGTTCAGCTTTCTAAGTTGAAAATGGGTTTTTTTCATCTCTTCAAAAAAGAGGAGAAGGGGGCAGAGGGAGATATTTCTCATTATGAGGCGATCGCCTCCGTCTTAGCTGGAAACTTTGGAACAGGGAATATTTCGGGTATGGCAATCGCCCTTTCCATGGGTGGGCCGGGCGCTCTTGTTTGGATGTGGGTGATGACCTTTTTTGGGGCTGTGATCCAATATGCGAATTGTCTGCTTGGGGTTAAATACCGTCGTAAAAATGCCGATGGGGAATTTGTTGGTGGCCCTATGTATTATCTTTCAGAAGGGTTAGGACTGAAACCTGTTGCTGTAGCGTTCTCCTTATTTGTGATTCTGGCTGCTTTTTCTGTGGGGAACTTTGCGCAAGTCAACTCAATGGCCCTCCCCCTTGCAGCGCTTGGCGTGGCTCCTTGGGTTGTGGGTTTGGTCATGGCATTCTGTGTGGGAGTTGTGATTATTGGGGGCGTAAGAAACGTGGCTAAAATCTCATCAGCTGTCGTACCGATTATGGCGCTCCTTTACCTGGGAACAGCCCTTTTTATAATAGCTATGCACTTAGATCAAATTTTTCCAGCTTTTAAGTTGATGTTTCAAGCCGCCTTGGGGGGAAGTTCGATCGTCGGAGGAACCCTTGGTTTCACTGTGATGAAAGCATTGACAAGCGGGTTTGACCGAGCGATTTTTGCTGCAGATGCTGGGACAGGTGTTGTGCCGATTTTGCAGGCAAATGCCAAGACTAAACATCCTGTAATCGATGGAGTTGTCGCTTTGACCGCTCCCTTTATGGTCATGGTTGTTTGTACGGCGACGGCGCTTGTTCTGATCATCACCGGAGCCTTCACAACTCCTGGTTTGCAGAGTACGAACATGGTGGCTTATGCTTTTAAGCATGGGGTTGGTGTCTCTACCGGTTCTTTCATTGTAATTAGTTCTCTTGTCCTATTTGGATACACAACGGCGCTTGCTTGGGCGAGTTGTATGGATAGGGCTGTCGGGTATTTATTTGGGCGCAAGCTTGTGCGCCCCTTTCAACTGCTTTATATTCTGCTAATTCCAGTAGGAGCGTTTCTACATGTAGACTTTGTTTGGACTTTAGCTGATATTGCGCTATCTTCCATGTTAGTGTTGAATCTCATAGGTGTTGCCGGCCTCTCAAAAGAGGTTATCGGCGAGAGTCGAGAATTTTTCAGCGACCAACTTACAACGAGGAAGCTACATGCAGATCACAAGTCCGGTATTTCAAGAGGGTGAATCGATTCCACGTAAGTATACGTGTGAAGGTGTCGAGACAAGTTTTCCCTTAAATTTTTCCGGTATTCCCTCTGAGGCTAAAAGTTTAGCCCTCATTATGGATGACTCCGATGTTCCCAAAAATCTTCGCGCTGATGGAATGTGGGTCCATTGGGTTGTGTATGGCATCGATCCTAAAACGACCGAAGTTAAAGAAGGGACTCCTTCTCTTGGGACTCAAGGGGTAAATACGGGCGGGAAAAATGGTTACCAAGGTCCATGTCCTCCTGATCGCGAACATCGTTACTTCATTAAGCTCTATGCTCTTGATATGACCCCCGACCTCAAAGAAGGAGCGACCAAAGAGGAGCTTCTCAAGGCGATGGAAGGACATATCATTGCACAGGCTGAGTTGATGGGGCGCTACGCGCTGGCAAACTAGAAATAGAATGTCAGACCGGCAGATGTGACCTGTTTATGAGCTTTAGTCGATGCGATTTGGGTGAGAGTGAATGCGCCTACGGTTGCCGAAGTACTCTTTTGAAGCTCCCAATAGTTTGTATAAACATACATCAGATGGATACTGAGGCATTCACAAAACAGATGTTCAATACCAGCTCCTCCTCGCAGGGCAGCTGAGCTTCTTGAGCGTTTTAATTCATTTTCTGAAAAGAGAACCGGATTATCGGAGTTTGTAAAGATCATCCGCCCCTCCATCCGCTCCTTGTTTACTGCAGCTCCAAAGATTCCAAAGAACATCGTATTGTTGCAGAAGACTACTCCTGGTTTGAAGTCAAACGTATACTCGGTTGCTTGTAATTTGGTAGTCAAGGTTGAACCGAGAGTGATGACATCTGTGGCAGCATTGACGAGAAGTGCCTCTCCGTTCGGGTCATATTGAGAGAAATTGGCCCCGACGCGCGCTCCTAAATAGAGCCAGCAAAATTGCCACCCCCACCCTCCATACACTTCACCCCATGGGCGTACTTGATAAAAGTCATTATCGAAAATCAGAGTCCCACTCGCACCCCCTATTGTGAAAGTTGAGATGAAAGCAGCATCAGCCATATTTGTGGCAACTCCACCTCCAACTCCTACATAGAAACCAGAAAAGGGGCGATAAACCGTTGTGGGGCAGGGAGAGAACCAACTGGCAGATAAACTTCCAGATGCGAAAGTGATTAGACACGCTAATACAAACCGTTTCATATTTCCCCCTTTTTTTCCTGTATAATAGATTATCTATTTTTGGAGAAGAGCATCGGCTGGGATAAGATTTTCGAGCGGTTCTTTATCCTTGAGTTTTTTGCGTCGCTCCCAGTAGCTCCCACCGTAATCATATGTGAGCTCAACGCCTGCGGGAATGTCTTTTATAGTGCGAAACAAGATGTGAAACACGCCATCATGGTAAACCGAAACCGATTCACAATTTGGCTCATCCTTGTGATTGATAAAGCGCGTATAATTTCCATGTTTTTTGCTATCGATTGTGAAAGAGCGGGTTGGAATCCACTGACTGGGATACATAAAGCAATAATCATTGATGTCCGGAAATAAAAAGCTGCGGCGTCGTAGAATGCCGGTGTATTCCCCAATATACTGCCACTTTTTGAACGGCTTAGTTGTAAATAGGCCATAGCCGATCTTTTCATGCATCCACCGGATGGCAACATCTGGAATATCGCCTTGGGCAAGTTCTTTTGCATGGTAGGTACCAAGCCAGCGGGCAAGCTCGCCTATTTTCCCTCTTTTATCCGCGCGTAGACACTTTTTTCGCACCCAGCTCTCCACTTCCCAATTTTCAAAAGTCAGCGCTTTAAGATAGGTTACGCCAAAGAGCTCTTCGAATCGCTTGATCGGATACTCTTTTGGCTCTTCATCAGCTTTTAGAGCAATTTTTAGACTCAAAATAACACACTCTCGGCAATTTCAGTTTGTGGGGCGATTTTCACCGGAACTTTCTCTCCAATTTTTTCTTTAACCCTTTCGAGCGCCGTTTCTGGGGAGTTGCACTCTTGTGAAAGGTGGGCGAGGTGGATATGGCGCAACCCATCATGCATCACCTCTGCTAAAAGCTCTCCGCACGCCTCATTAGAAAGGTGGCCGCTCCGCCCCAATACCCGTTGCTTGTAGTACATGGGACGGGGACAGGCGTGGACCATCGACGGCTCGTGGTTGGATTCAACAACCAAATAATCACACTCTTTTAGGTGGGTCTTTACAAGCGTTGTGGCGTATCCCAAATCGGTGCACACGCCCATTTTGATTCCATCAGCCTTTAATGTAAATGCAACAGGATCAACGGTATCGTGCTGAATGCTGAAGGGGTGAATTTCGATGTCCTCGAAAGTAAAGGTTTCTCCGGTAGTGAAAATTTTAAATTGGGGACATTCACGGAAGATTCCGAAGATTTCCTTTGCTGTTTCAGAATTGGCAAGGACGGGGATTCCGTAGCGAAAAGCAAGCGTTTTAAGCCCCTGAATATGGTCTGAATGGGGATGTGAAATTAAAATAGCCCGAATTTCATCCAGTTCAACTCCAATTTCTTCAAGCTTACGCTTAGTAGCTCTTCCACTGATGCCGGCATCGATGAGAATTTTTGTCTTTTTTGTGCCGAGATAAAGACAGTTTCCCTTTGATCCTGATGCTAGAGGGCAATACCCTTCCATGAATTACGAGTCCTGTTTTGGATAAAAGATTTGACGCGGTTTTGCCCCTTCAGAGGGGCCAATGATTCCATTTGCTTCCAGCTGGTCCATTAAACTAGCGGCGCGTGCATATCCGACCTTAAGCTTCCGTTGTAAATACGTTGTTGAGGCATTCCCCGTTTCAAATACGAGCGATTTTGCCTCCTCATAGAGAGGGTCACGTGCGCTAGACTTATCATCCCCTATTTCCTCCATGGATTGGCGGTAGGTGTCAAAAGAGGGGATGAGATAGTTTGTGGAGGCTTGAGAGCAGACATAATGTATGATTTGATTGATGTCATCATCACGGATAAAAGCCCCTTGAGCACGCAGTATAGAGGAGGTTCCTGGTGGCAAGAAGAGCATATCTCCATTACCAAGCAACATTTCAGCACCGTTATCGTCGATGATGATTTGGCTGTTGATCCGGCTGGAAACTTTAAAAGCGATGCGACAGGGGAAGTTGGCCTTAATCAAGCCCGTGATAACCTCGCGCGATGGGCGCTGGGTAGCCAAAATCATGTGGATACCAACGGCCCTAGCCATTTGCGCAATACGGGCAATCGGCGTTTCGATATCGCTTGAAGAGACCATCATCAAATCGGCAAGCTCGTCGATAATCACGACGATATAAGGCATTTTTTCCGGTATCTCTAGCTCGAGCGATTCCTCAAGCTCCTTATTGATTTTCCGCGTGTTAAATCCAAGGATATTACGTGTTCCTAGCTGGCGGCAGATCTCATAGCGTTTCTCCATCTCTTTGACAAGCCAGCCAAGTGCCGCACAGGCCCCACCCGGCTCAGTGATAACAGGGGCAAGCATGTGGGGGAGATGGGTATAAGCTGTTAACTCAACCTTCTTGGGATCGACCATCAAAATTTTGATTTCATCGGGGCGCGCGTTCATGACAATCGACATCACAATCGTATTGATACAGACCGACTTTCCAGAGCCTGTCGCTCCCGCAATAATTAAGTGGGGCATTTTGGTCAGATCTGCCCATACATCGTCACCATTGACAACCTTTCCAAGTAATAGAGGGATCTGCGCTTTTTTAGGTCCATGCTGGTAGTTTTCGATCAATTCGCGGAAGCTTACCTCTTGTGGCTTAGGGTTTGGCACCTCAATTCCGACAGCAGCTTTTCCAGGGATGGGGGCAATGATTCGAATCGATTTCGCCTGCATATTGAGAGCGATATCACTTTCAAGAGCTCTGATTTTCTGTACCTTTACCCCGACGGCAGGATGAACTTCAAAGGAGGTGATCGTTGGCCCACAGTGGATATCACCCACTTTCGCTTCGAGGCCAAAGCTCAATAGCGTCTCTTCCAATACCTCAGCCTGCTTTTTCAAATCGCTTTTTAACGACGATTGATCGACTGGGCGCACCTCTGTTAGAAGAGAAGCGGGAGGAAGCTCATATTCATCAAGAGACGCCGTTCGCTTTGGAGTAGGGGGTAAGGAGGCTATTTCCTTAGGCCGCTCAGGAAAGTTGATGCGCATCTCCTTTTTAAGGGGATCTTCGCGGACTAAAGTTGGCTCGGTCACCATTTTGGCTGCAACCTTAGCAAGAGTGGGTTTTTGTTGGCGTGGACGGGTTGCCTGAATCGCCCATTGGTAGAGATTTTTTGCTTTCTCCGTAAAATAGGAGAAAGGGATCTCGGTAAGAAGCATTCCCGCAGCAAAAAAGAGGGATAGAAAGATTAAAAAGGTGCCGAAGCTTCCTAAGATGCTTCTTAAGTTAAGGGTTGTATCGCTATAGAGGTGGTGGAGAGGAACGCCCCCAATATAATGACGCAGTTTTTCGGGGTCATAGGAAGCTTGACGTGGGTAGAAGTCCGAATAAACCCATTGGTTAAAGAGGGAAGAGAGCCATGGGTAGTGATAAGCTGTTTGCGCAAGCAGCGTCGCCAAAGTTACAAGGAGAACTGAAAAATAGAGGAACTTAAGGCGTGGGCGGTCAACCTCTTTTTTTGAAATTAATTGCCACCCAATCCAACCACAAAAAAGGGGGATGAGCAAGCTTGCAAGACCAAATAGGTAGTTCGCACACCATCCCATGACGTGTCCGACAAGGCCAAGCCAGTTTTTTGTCGCATCTCCATCCGAGTAGCTGAGCAAGCTTAATGTCAAAAAAAGGGTAAATGCTAGGAAAAGGAGTCCTTGAACTCGATGGGGCAGATTAGAGCGTGTTTTTTTCTGTAGACGTTTTTTTTTCGGTTTCATGTCCTCTGGTTTACCAGCTTCTTGAAATAAATGAAATGGCTCTCTAATCGAAAAAGATTTTTCCGAAATTCACCTTTTCACCCGAAAGGACATAGGCAACTTGGTTGCAGCTTTCCGTTTTTTTCAGAAGATCAGAAAAATACTCTTTATACTCCTCTAAATTATCTTTTCGCATTGGGCGAATACTAATGAATGTTAAATCTGCGGTTGCGATCTTCTTTTGCAAACTCGCAAAGATATCATTCTCAGGCTCAAGGAAAAGAGAGAAGTGCAAGTTTTTCATTCTCACAACTTTCTTGTATTTTTCCCACTCTCTTTCCATCGATTCGCGTGCATCTTCGCAAGTAATCACGGCATTGACATTGATTATAGCATCATCGAGCGCCGGACTGGATTGCAAGATATGGGCAAGTACAAGTGAAAACTTGAAGTTACTTAGTGCTTTTCCCTCCCACCAAAGGTTGATTTGCTTCTGTCCTCCCCCTCTGCTAGTTTCTAGAAAAGAGGCACTGATTTCCGAGTCTGTTTTTAGAATAACGATGTTTTTTCCCTGAGAGTGAGCAGAAGAAATAAAATTTATGACCTCATCCCCATCCTCTAAAAAACGTTCGTTAAATGGAAGGATAACTGTATTGGGAGTCAAAGGGCCAATCCCATAGTGCGAAACTACTGAGGCCATGTTTCCTAAAATACTATCATTATGATCAATATGTGAAAATGCCGGCACATTAATGCTTTCGAGGTACTGATTGATAGAGCTTTTGAGCTCTAAAGCCTTGCGGTCGCAGTTTTCAACTTTTGGAAGGCATAATGAGAAAGTAAGAAATCCTTTATTTTGATTGAGAGAGTGAGAAAAGGTGATCAAATCCCGCTTATTAGGAGTATTTGAATCAATAAAAGCGAGAATGTTGGGGCGCCAGGTTTTGGCATTTTCGTCGATTTGGTTGAGTTTATTGATCGCTTTATTTACCAGAAAAGAAAAGAGGCTAAAACGAATATCCTCCCAATTCCCCTTAACCTTTCGCATAGAAGACCAGACACATATGCCGATTACAGCAGCCAGGACGATAAAAGTAGCTCCAGCATTAATCATGAACATAATCATGAAGCAACCTAAGCTTCCTACTAATGAGACGATCCATGGCACTTTAAACGAGGGTCTCCAACTTGGGTTTTGGATAAATTCTTCAAAAAAAGCGACAAAATTCAAAAGGGCATATGTAACAAGGCACACCATTGTCAGGATGGGAATTAGCATATTGATGTCAGTTGATACCGTTAAAATTAAGGCAAATAGAAAAACTGCAATCGTTGCAATTCGCGGTTGATTTGAGTCCCCAAATCCTTTACCAAGGAACTTCGGAAGGATTCCATCATTTGCAACAGCCTGCATAACGCGTGGTGCACCAAGAATACCTCCCAATGCGCTTGAAAGAGTTGCAGCCCAGATCCCAATTACGATCAGATAACCTGCTTTAGAGAGGTAGTAAATGATAAAGGGGTGAGATCGGAGCATTTCAGGAGAGGCCGAGCGAGAAAGAAAAAATGCGATATTCAAATAGAGTATGAATGCAACAATAATTGCCCCCAAAGTTCCCCAGGGAAGGGATCTGGAGGGTTTTCTCAAATCTCCAGACATCGACATTCCTGCTTCTATCCCCGTTGCAGCAGGGAAGAACATTGCAAAAGCAATCCAAAAAGGCATTGAAGAGGCGGTCTCCAAGGGAACAAGCGTATCTGGAATATTGCTTGGGCTTCCCGTAAAAAGGGCTCCAAGCGAGATCGCAAGTGCGCAAAAAATAAAAATTTGAGTTTGTAGTGCCAGATTTGTCGAAACATAGGAAATCACAGCTAACATCACAAGTGTAGAGATTTCAAACACCTCAACAGGCACATGGGGCAAAAATTCCTGAAGAGAGAGAGCAAATCCTGAAACACAGAGGGCAATGGAAGTAGTTTGTGAGATACAGAGCAATATTCCAATCGAACTTCCAAACTCGATACCCAGAGACCGAGATATAATATAGTAGGAGCCACCCGCGCCAATGTGCATGTTTGTAGCAATCGCTGTGATTGAAAGACCTGTAATCAGGAGAATTAGTGAGGAAAGGCTTATAATTGCAGACATCTGAACAATTCCGACATGTCCCAAAATCCATCCAAGCCTTAGGAATAAGACCACACCGATCATTTGAAGAATGTTTGGAAGAAAGACCCCCTTAATACCTCCATACTTTCCATCCTTGATTTTGCTGGAGAAGAAGAGCCGTTTGAAAGGGGATGTTGCAGCTGAAAGAAGATCCATAAGTGACCTAGTGTATGATTTTGCAAAGATTATCTATGAATAAGAACTAATAGTCAATGTGTGTGCATAATGAGGGGGAGAGAAAGAAAGGGCGAACGACGGGTCTCGAACCCGCGACCTTCGGAATCACAATCCGACGCTCTAACCAACTGAGCTACGATCGCCATGGAGCCCGCCATTTTGCTTTGGGGTTCCATAATTGTCAAAGCTAAAAAACCACAGATCGTGCCCACCCATATTTGTCCTATATAATATAGGGGTCAAAATATATAGGAGGTGAAGATGTAGCATTGAGCGAAGATAGAGTAGCGGTTGAAGTTGGTAGCTATTAGAGGGTTTAAGGCTTTTGACTGTTTTTGAAGGCGTATTCTGAAAAAAGATGCAGTCTATAAACATCTAGTTCACAGTGGTTTAGAGTATCAATAAATTGTTTTAATTAAGAAAAGAAAAAAAGGCGCTTGTGAAAAAAACCCCACTTTGGGTATTGTTTTGCCTTCTTGAAGAGTGTAATCCTCTGAAAAAGGAAATCTACAAGAACACCAGCGCCAAAGAGCGGTGGGTGTCGGATTTGAATCGACACACAACTTGACAGCGATAATGAGACAAAATGCAGACCAATCATTAATGATTGGGATGACTTGTTGGGAGTCAAGCGAGAGCTTGAGTCCCGTTAATTCTATTTTTATATTTTCTCTTTGAGAATTTGATCTTGGTTCAGATTGAACGCTGACGGCGTGGATGAGGCATGCAAGTCGCACGAAGTAGAGACTTCGGTTTCTATTTAGTGGCGGAAGGGTTAGTAATACATAGGTAATCTACCTACAACTTTGGAATAACGGCTGGAAACGGTCGCTAATACCGAATGTGGTGATCTCGGGCAACTGGGATTTATTAAAGCGGGGGATCTTCGGACCTTGCGGTTGTAGAGGGGCCTATGGGATATCAGCTTGTTGGTGAGGTAAGAGCTCACCAAGGCTATGACGTCTAGGCGGATTGAGAGGTCGACCGCCAACACTGGGACTGAGACACTGCCCAGACTCCTACGGGAGGCTGCAGTCGAGAATCTTTCGCAATGGGCGAAAGCCTGACGAAGCGACGCCGTGTGTATGATGAAGGCCTTCGGGTTGTAAAGTACTTTCGCTAGAGAACAAGAGAAGCTGGCTAATATCCAGCTTATTTGATGGTATCTGGTAAAGAAGCACCGGCTAACTCCGTGCCAGCAGCTGCGGTAATACGGAGGGTGCAAGCGTTAATCGGATTTATTGGGCGTAAAGGGCGCGTAGGCGGGGTGGAAAGTTAGGTGTGAAAGCCCGGAGCTCAACTCCGGTCCCGCATCTAAAACTCCCATCCTCGAGGATGGACGGAGAAAAGGGAATTCCACGTGTAGCGGTGAAATGCGTAGATATGTGGAAGAACACCAGTGGCGAAGGCGCTTTTCTAGTTTAGACCTGACGCTGAGGCGCGAAAGCAAGGGGAGCAAACAGGCTTAGATACCCTGGTAGTCCTTGCTGTAAACGATGTACACTTGATGTAACTGGTCTCAACCCCAGTTGTGTCGTAGCTAACGCGATAAGTGTACCGCCTGAGGAGTACGCTCGCAAGGGTGAAACTCAAAAGAATTGACGGGGGCCCGCACAAGCAGTGGAGCATGGGGTTTAATTCGATGCAACGCGAAGAACCTTACCCAGACTTGACATATTCTTGACAGCGGCAGAAATGTCGTCTTCCGAAAGGACAGGAATACAGGTGCTGCATGGCTGTCGTCAGCTCGTGCCGTGAGGTGTTGGGTTAAGTCCCGCAACGAGCGCAACCCTTATCACTAGTTGCCAACACTTAGGGTGGGAACTCTAGTGAGACTGCCTGGGTTAACCAGGAGGAAGGTGAGGATGACGTCAAGTCAGCATGGCCCTTATGTCTGGGGCGACACCCGTGCTACAATGGCCGGTACAGAAGGCAGCAATACCGCAAGGTGGAGCAAATCCCAAAAACCGGTCCCAGTTCGGATTGTAGTCTGCAACTCGACTACATGAAGTCGGAATTGCTAGTAATGGCGCGTCAGCCACAGCGCCGTGAATACGTTCCCGGGCCTTGTACACACCGCCCGTCACATCATGGAAGTTGGTTTTGCCCGAAGTCGCCGACTTAACCGCAAGGGGAGAAGCGCCGAAGGTGAGGCTGATGACTAGGATGAAGTCGTAACAAGGTAGCCCTACCGGAAGGTGGGGCTGGATCACCTCCTTTTAAGGACAGGACGATTGCTAAACGCAATCATCCAGGTTGAGCAAGTCGCTTGTATTTTGTCTCTTTATCGCTGTGAAGTGAAGTTATCTAGATAGTTTTGTGATTCAAGCAATTTCACTTATAATAAGTGGCGCTTGAAGAATATATCTTACATATAGGCGAATAGAATAGTGGCATATAAGAGGCAGCTTGCACAAAAATTTTGTGGTCAAGCTACTAAGAGCTGCT
>JAJFLY010000030.1 GCA_021772455.1 Chlamydiota bacterium | reverse complement strand
TTCTAGGCTTGTTGCAAACCCTGGAAAAATGTCATCCTGTTTCATGAGCGTACTCCTTTTTTTGAAGATTTATTTGATAGTTAAACCTTCGAGGATACGCTCACCTTATTTTTCCCGGACACAACTTTCGGTTATACCTCGGTACTGCTGTAGCTGTCATTCCGACTTTAAAAAATCTACATAAGATCTCTGTACTCTCTTTTATACCTAATTTTATGGTATAAGGGAGAGTTTCTACGACGAAAGGAGCCGATGAGAACTAAATTTTCCATATTATTGCTGCTTTTCTCAGCATCTCTCTTCAGTAGCCCCATAACTATTAATAACACTGCTGATTATGCAATACTTGATCGATTTTTTCGGACTATGGTCGAAGAAGAGTTATTTGGCTATGTTCTTGAAGGAGAAAAACCCCTATCGGCATTTAACATATATCCATCCGACTCCCTGATTAATCCAAATTCACCTTTTTTCCAGTGGGAAATTTTATCAAGAGAAGCCATTGAGGTTTGGAATCGGTTAGCTCCTAGTCAAAATCGGTATGCATTCAAAGTAACTCAAGCTTTTAACCACAATTTTGGAGGCCTGTATCAGGAACTCTTGTTCATAAATCGTGCTCAAGTCCAAACAGTTATCGAAAAAAACATAGATCTTTTTCGGTTTCACCTTGGTCCAACGCTGGAGTGCGACGTTCTAACAGATTTGATAGTAGGCTCTTCTTTGTCATTAGACCAGATCATCAAATCCAACAATGCATTGATGGGAATCCTCTTAGGTTATGGAACATACAATAGTTTAATGGGTGGGCGGTTTGAAGAAATCATAGGTGCACATGGAGACTTAGATTATCCTCCCTATTGTGGCTATCATCTTCAAAGAAAAAATAGTAATAATTTGCAATCTTATCTCCTAGCATACACTGATACTGAGGTCACTGTTTCTAAAATTGCACAAAAATTATCCCTTTACCCTTGTATTGGCAATCATAATCTAGAGGAGGAAGCGGCCAAAATAACCGCTCTATCGGAGAGAGTTCCCACAAAAATACTGAATGAAAAACCTACGTTTATCTTTGGCGCATATAAATCTGAAGAAAACCAATTATTCTTTAAAAAAATTCGCTCTACCCAAATCGAAGTTCAAAAACTCTTGTCAAGATCAGATTTTTTGGAGCACATTTTAGAGAAAATCACAGGTGAAAAGCCTATTATTGCATGTCCGCTTCCAAATGGGTCAAATTTACCAATCGGTAAACATTCTGAAGAAGCGGTTGCGCTTGTCGTTTGGCAGATGGCACAGTCTCTCGATGAAGAGGCTATTTCTATTTTTATTGACAGTCTCTCTAATTTCCAAACTTGCAAAGAAGATAAATCCCAAGCTGCACTCATTCCAGGAGTGTTATACGGCTTAAAGCAAGCCAAAGCAAACCTCGCAACTGCGGAAAAGCAGTTATCGTCTTGGTTAGATTCCCAACAGATAAGGGAGATTGTTCCAAAACACTTATTCTACGAGACTGTTTTACCAGGCCATGGAGATCCAATTGGATCTTCTACAGATTTGCTATTAAGTTATGTGATTGAAGATTGTCTTGGGCATACATTAGGCGCTTCCTACCGGTGTTGGACAGACCTTTCCAATACCTTTTTAGGTTTCGCACATGGTGTAAAAGGAATGAGGAAGGGAGAAACGCGATTAATCTATGTTCATCCATCGTATGGATATGGAGCCACCACATCTCTCCCTCCATGTGTCTCATTAAAAGTGAAGGTTACTCTTCATGAAGTGAATGACCATATTCAAAAGAAACTTAGTCCACCATGCCCCATTGACCTAGATTGGGTAAATGATCCAGAATTTTATGATAAAATCGTAAAAGACACTCAAGAAACCGCAAGCTATTTGGGAAAGCTTTGGGGAGAGTGGTTAAGTACGAGCAATGACCTGGATTTTTCAATGCTATGCTCCAAATTGAAGAAATTTAGCAATGCCTGCATTCCTCCACAATCGTTAGACCAGAAAAGTATGAAGAGAAATTGTGATCGTGTCTTCTGGAACCTTATGAAAGAAGAATGATTTGGAAGAAGTTCTTTGACATTGGATCTTCGAAAACTTCACGGAAAGAGTAATTGTCCTCCTGCAGGAGTCACTTGCATTATCGCTGATGTTGAGAAGGGGATGTTTTGCTTGCGGTGTTTTTTACAACTTATTGGGTTTGGCGTGAATTATTTTTCATGAAAAGCAACGTCTTACAATCTAACTTATGTTGTGTAAATAATTGAATATAAGCATTTTGTAAATCAGGTCTCAATCGACGGAAATGAGTACATGGCCGTCAAGGTATTCAAATTGCTCTACCCCTTTTTCTCTTTGAAATGATGCAAACAACTTCTTGAAGGCTGGTCGTATAGTATCGGGGTCGACCTCATCTAATAGCTCTCTTAGATAGGTATCACTCGGTGGAGTTGTAACGTGGTAAAGATCACGCAGATTGTGCTCAGTTGCTTGATCCTGTCGTTTTCTATCATAATCAAGCAAGGAAGGACATTTTAACCCAAACACCGCTAGTCCTGACATGAGATGATCACTGAGGGGTATGAAACCATCTTTGCTAAACTGACGAGGGTCTGGAATTTTGGAAAAATGGTGATAAACAGCCTTGATTAGACTTGGAATTCCGAGGTGTTTTCTGAACGATGTCGACATGTTTCGTACTCTATTGGGTGGAAAATCCCCAAAAGTTTACGAAATCAAAATTTAATTCTCCTCTATAAAATCAAGCAGCGGGAACTGCTGAAAACGATCCAACCAAAATCGTAAGGAGTAATTCCTTCTTCCGATATGTTTTTGAAAACGTTAAGTTTGACGCATCCCTGCTTTTCAATGTCATAGATTTTTTCATCAGCTAAATCTTCTAGAGATAAACTGGGAATTTTCACATTATAAGCGCTCTTTTTTTTTGGCTCCCTGCAAATATCCTTTAGTCTTTGGTCTAAAAAAAGACCATCGTATTCAGTAAGATACACATGCTTGCCGCACCATTTTTTTGAAAGAAGACTACTGCGATGTTTAAAACCTTTTTCATAGTCAATGTCAGTTCTAACAAAGTCTTCAATGGAATTAATGCCATGTTTTTTACATTCCTCTAGAGCAAGTTCTAAATTATTTACCATGCAACCTGTGCCAACCCAGGTAGGTTGATGTGATTGTCGCCATTCTTCAAAAAACACAAAATTTTCAGCATCTTTGTGTTCGACAACTTGTAACAATTCCAACAGGATATTTTTGAAAAGAACATAACGTGATTTTATAAAGGGTCTGGTTTGACGAATTGGGCTAATGCAAAATTTTTTCCAGGAAGGATGACTGCATGCTTCTTCCAAATCGGGACATACAAATACGAGACGTTCAATCTCCATCATAAATCTCATCAGCTAAAACAGCGCCGCGTGAAAAGATCCAGCGGAGTAAAACTAAAAGTGGCAAGCTAAAAAGAAGAATAATATAGACAACTTTTGAGTAAAAAAATGGCACTGAAAGAGAAAACAATAAGATAATCATTTGAGAACAAAAATCTCTATATCCATAAGCATCGATAGTTTTTTCGTGATTTCCGAATGTTTCGTAAAACCTTGCTTTTGCTGTGTTACGAGCGACAGGGTTAATGAAAGAAAATGCAAGTTGGCTTGCAATAATTCCTACAGAATTGGAAAAAACTAATCCCAGAAAGGGTGGGATGCATACTAAATACCCAAATTTTGCATCAAATTTTCTAAGAAATGTATTCATTTTAGATTCTTTAGACAAAATAGTTTGCACAATAAAAGCGCAGCTAGTAGCTCCAAACCAGTAAATAGATAATTCGAAAGCAGATACTTTTAGTTCCATCAATCGCATACTTAAGATCAGGACAACAATGTAAATTAATGAAGTGGCAATAATGTTTTCGAGAAACGCGAAGTTCTTTAAAAATTTCCAGGATGTTTTTCTGAATCCAATAGATTTATTCTTTTTAATTTGATTTGAGATTGATTCTACAGATGTAGAATGAAGAATGCCTAACGCGATCAAAATTCCAGAAATAAAAAAAGTAAGGAAATTTATAAAAATAGCTTTGAATGCAAAAATTTCAAAGAGCAAAGGACCACATCCCATACCCACTAATTTTCCAAGTGTCATGTATGATCCTAATTTTGAAAATTGACTTGTCAAATCAATTTGAGACACTTGTTCTTCAGAAGCAATTTTTGCATATAATGGCTCAAAATAGACTGCTTGTATTGCTAAAGCGAGCATGCTTACAGTAGCAAAAGAAACAATAGATAAGGGTGAAATTAGAATTTTTACATTATAAATTATTAACAGAAAGATTGTTAGATAACAGAAAGCAGATAAAACATCAGCGCCAATCAATGTTTTTCTTATGCTTATTTTTTTTTGAAGAAGAATTGCTAAGTAGGGACCTAGTAAAGCTGTGACAATAGATAGGATTTGCATCAAACCCATGAATCTTGAGTCATTATAAAAGGCAGAAAGCGTATATCCTAACCCTGTCCACGTAATTCCACTCCCCAAGACGGAAACAAACGATGCAGTTCTTATAAAAAAGGATTTGCTAAAGAATTTTGTATTCATACGATAGGTACTGCTCTTTCTTTCCGCCAATTTACAGAAGATACCACATATGAAACAAAAATATTAGGGCATTCTTGCAACTCAAAGACTTGTGATTTCAAATAGATGGACCCAAATGTTCGATTAATTTTTTCATAAAACGTCTCAGTCTCTTGAATAGGCTTAAAGTATTCAGGGCTAAATCTACGACTGTTAGAGAAAAGATGATTTTTTGAATGAATTGACCAGGAAAAAACCCGTTGATCATTTTCATCACTCAAAACCTTTTAAACTGTTTTCTTCTTGTAAATAATATTTTTAGGAGCGTAAACTGCTGTTGCTTTATTTGAAAATCAAGAGAGGGGAACAGCATGTCTAGATCTCTAACATTCTCGAGACAATCACAAGTCCATAAATATCTTAACAACCGGGGTACTTTGTGCTCCGCTCAACAAGTACGTCTAGCTTCAAGGTTTTCGACTCCAGGCGGACATATAACATGTAGAGTATCAGCCCTTGGCCAAACTTCACTTACCCCTTTTAGAAATGGGATTTATCCCATTCCCGCCTCGAATAGAGGATCTCTTCTCTGGCCCTCGTTGAAGATGATTGTCCCTCGAAGAGCAACTCATCACAATGTAGGCAAAGGTGGTCAAACAGCTTTTTTCTGGGGCACAAATGCAGGAAGAGACGTTTGGAAAATCAGCGGGGGGACTACGCTTGTATTTGCAGCAGCATTTGGTGGAGCATTTGTCTACTGTGAGAACCGTACAGAAGGGGAATTTTGCTCAAAGTTTAGAGAGCATCTAGGACTAAAAAAAAAATAACTAAGCTTTCCTCTAAAGCTGATTTTTTTGTTCCTAGAGCAGTCCCTCAACAACGAATCCAAGAACTCTTTGAAGACGGATCCAATGAAAAATCTATTGTTGCAATAGTAGGAGATTCAGGAAGGGGTAAAACTGAGCTTGCAAAGCAGTACGCACGCTCTAAACGCAATGATTACCGCCATGTCTGGTTTGTCCATGCAAACAACTGGAAACAAGCTTACAAAAGTCTACTTTTAGAACGAGAACTCCTTAAAGAGGCCGATAGTGGTCTTGAGCATTTACACATAGATGTAATTGTTTCAAAGGTACATCAAGCTTTACAGGAACAAACACTTTTCGGCAAAAAACGTTCTTTGATCATTTTTGACAATGCATCCCAAATATTTCTAGAAAAAAACCTTAAAGGACAACTTCCTGGCAATACAGATATCCTCATAACCTCTAAAGAAAGAGGGTTTGAGTATCAGATAGATCTGAGTACGGATAAGTCCTGTGCCCTTTCAGAAAAAGAAGCGATTACCATATTTCAAAAGAGATTGCCTAAATTAAGTGACCAAGAGCTGCAAGAGGTAAAAAAGATTGTTCAAAGATTTAAAAATTTACC
>JAJFLY010000029.1 GCA_021772455.1 Chlamydiota bacterium | reverse complement strand
GTTGTTATAGCGCTTAGATGCCTCCATCTGCTAAGTCTCGACACTCGACAAGGGAGGAACCCTTGTCTTCGCATCGAGCCTACGCATCTGAATGCATCTAAGCACTATAACAACAAGTTTAGGTAGCAATCAGGGTCTAAGAGAAGGGAGGTGACCAAGACTTGCTCCATTCGTATAACAAATAGCTGCCTTTGCAGGCGATTTTGGAAAACCATCTCCATTTGCATGACATTTTGCAAGCATAAACTGTTCCTCTGCATCTAAGTTGGAAGCACCTACTGCACTCATTATTCCCTCAAATTTTGGAAACAGTTAGCCCGATAGTGAATTTTTCAGCAAGTAGTTAGGTTAAGCTGGAAGATTGAGGTGGCGTGTGCCAGAGGAAAGATATCCCCTTTCGTGGAAGTTGCGAGTCCCCTCTTGGCTAGTTGCTTTATAGTGAAGATTCCCTTCCAATCGAGAGCGCTCACCAGATTCTTTCTGCTCTCGAATATCACTCTGATTCTCGCGGAAGCCCTCCCAAACCTTTTGAAGAGTCTCTTGAAGTTGACGAAGAAACGTATGCATCCCAATATGAAAAAGGTCCAAAGAAGCAACTTCTTGCTCTTTGGTTAAGGGCTGAGTAACTGGTCCTACCGAAATACCTTGTATCATAGCTTTCTCCTTCGCTAAATAAAAATTGTATCATAAAACCTCTTAAGAATCAATAGGTAGCAATCGTATAATAAAGGTTTGATAAGCATATTCAGCACTCAAACAACATGAGTGCTAAAAAAGCTTGATTCTCGAGAAGGGGTGCGCTATACTCATCCCCATAATGAAGAAACAATCAAAAAAACAGAGCCGCGCGTTCCAGGTTTTAATTGGCCTTATAGAGCTCTATCTGAAGACAGGGAAACCGATTGGATCAAACACTCTGAAAGAGCACGGTTTTGAGGCTTTGAGTTCTGCTACAATCCGCAACTATTTTGCCATGCTCGAAAAGGAGGGCTTACTCCGCCAACCTCACTCTTCAGGGGGGCGCATTCCCACAAATGAGGCTTTCCGAATCTATGCAGATGAAGTGCTTCACTTAAGCGAGCTCAATCCCAATGTAGAAGAAGATTTCCTAGACCTTGAATTGGGTGAATCGCGCAATCTAGCCCGGTTTTTGCAAAAAAGTGCAGAAAGATTGAGCGCTGTCACCGGCTATGCTGTCTTCCTCTCTTCGGTCCGCTTTGATAACGACTTTATTTTAGATATCAAACTCGTAGGAATCGATGCCGACCGTCTGCTTTGTGTGATGGTGACCGATTTTGGTCAAATTCTCACCGAAATTCTCCCTCTGAATCAAAAATTGAGCGCGTTTTCTCTTAAAAGAATCGAAGCGCGGATTCAATGGCAAGTGAAAGGAGGAGAGAAACCTGAGAATTTAGCAGATGATGAAAACGACCTCGCCAAACACTTTTACAATGAAATTATGGTGCGCTACCTCGTGCGCTACTCAAATTTTAGCGATGAAGATATCTTTAGAACCGGCTTTTCAACCCTACTTTCTTACCCCGAGTTGAACGACCCCGTCGCCCTTGCTACCACTCTCTCCCTTTTTGAAAATCCCACGCATATGCGTCTGCTACTAAGCGATTGTGTGCGTGCGGGGAAACTTAGCTATTGGGTTGGAAGCGATTTAGCCCCCTACGCTGCGGCAGCTGAAGGGTGTTCGGTGATCGCAGTCCCCTATCGCGTCGGACAAACAATTGCTGGTGCTATTGGCATTTTGGGCCCTTGCCGCATGCCCTATCGAGATCTATTCGGGACCATGCAATTTTTTTCGGAAAATTTAAGTAAATCCCTGACGAAAAGTCTCTTAAAGCTTAAGATCTCTTTCCGTCACCCGCGCAGCACGGCAGCCCCATATATTGAGCAAACCGTGCATAATTTATTGGAAATTAAGGAGCCATCATGACCGAAGAGGAAATTCAAGAGCCTACTGAAGAAGAAGCAGCGAATGAAGAGGAAGCTGTAGATCTTGAAACAGAATTAAAAGAAGCTCAGGCAAAATATTTGCGTGTCCTTGCCGACTCGGAAAATGCGCGTAAGCGAATGCAAAAAGAGCGCCAAGAAATGACCAAGTACGCAATTGAGGGTGTGCTTGTCGAGTTTTTGCATCCTATTGACAGCCTAGAAAAAGCGCTTCAATTCGCAGAAAGCATGTCAGATGAAGTGCGCAATTGGGCTGTCGGATTTGAGATGCTACTAAACCAATTTAAACAGATCCTTGTCAACCATGGAGTTGAGGAGTACCACTCTGTTGGAAAACCGTTTGACCCCCACTTCCACGAAGCGATGGAGATGGTGGAAACAACAGAATATGAACCGGGAGAGGTCGTTGAAGAGTGTGTCCGCGGCTATAAGATGGGTGACCGCCCAATCCGTGTGGCGCGCGTCAAAGTTGCCAAGGCTCCCGAAGATAAAAATTTAGAAGAAAAAACGTAAGGATAAAACTATGTCTGAAAGCAAAAAAGGAAAGATTATTGGGATTGACCTAGGGACGACCAACTCCTGCGTCGCCGTGATGGAAGGGGGACAAGCGAAGGTTATTGCCTCTGCGGAAGGGAGCCGTACAACTCCTTCGGTCGTAGCCTATAAAGGCGACGAACGTTTGGTTGGAATCCCCGCAAAACGGCAAGCGGTCACAAACCCAGATAAAACTCTTAGTTCTACAAAGCGCTTTATTGGACGCAAGTATAGTGAAGTGGAGTCTGAGATTAAAACAGTCCCATTTAAAGTCACCTCGAGCGATAAAGGGGATGCTGTTTTTGAAGTTGATGGAAAGAAACTCACTCCAGAAGAAATTGGAGCTCAAATTCTTATCAAAATGAAAGAGACCGCTGAAGCCTACCTCGGTGAGCCTGTTACAGAAGCTGTTATCACAGTTCCTGCCTACTTTAACGATTCTCAGCGCGCCTCAACTCGCGATGCGGGACGAATTGCCGGACTCGATGTAAAGCGCATCATCCCCGAGCCTACAGCCGCAGCTCTTGCCTATGGCCTTGATAAAGGTGGAGATAAAAAAGTTGCCGTCTTCGATCTAGGTGGAGGAACCTTTGATATTTCGATTCTTGAAATCGGTGATGGGGTCTTTGAAGTACTTGCCACAAATGGTGATACACACCTCGGTGGAGATGACTTTGATGATGTTATTATTCATTGGATGCTCGACGAATTCAAAAAAGATCAAGGCATTGATTTAAGCCAAGATAAGATGGCGCTACAACGTCTGCGCGATGCGGCTGAAAAAGCAAAAACTGAGCTCTCTGGCGTTCCTTCTACAGAGATTAACCAGCCATTTATTACGATGGACGCAACTGGTCCTAAGCACTTAAGCTTAACCCTTACACGTTCGAAACTTGAAACATTAGCACACGATTTAGTTGAACGTACGCGTCAACCGTGCCTCAACGCACTGAAAGATGCTGGCTTGACAGCTGACCAAATTGATGAAGTTCTTCTCGTCGGTGGAATGTCACGGATGCCCGCTGTTCAGCAAGTTGTACAAGATATTTTCAAGCGCGAGCCACATAAAGGGGTCAACCCTGACGAAGTTGTGGCATCTGGAGCCGCAATTCAAGGGGGAGTACTCGGTGGGGATGTAAAAGACGTCCTTCTTCTCGACGTTATTCCGCTTACATTGGGAATTGAAACGCTCGGTGGTGTGATGACACCTCTTGTAGAGAGAAACACTACAATTCCAACGCAAAAGAGACAAGTCTTCTCAACCGCAGGCGATAATCAACCTGCAGTGACGATCGTTGTCCTTCAAGGGGAACGTCCCATGGCCCACGATAACAAAGAGATTGGCCGTTTTGACCTCTCTGAAATTCCACCAGCTCCTCGCGGTATGCCTCAAATTGAAGTGAGCTTTGACGTCGATGCGAACGGAATTCTTCATGTTTCGGCGAAAGATAAAGCTTCTGGCAAAGAGCAAAAGATCCGTATTGAAGCGGCTTCTGGCTTACGCGATGAGGATATCGACCGTATGGTTAAAGATGCCGAAATGCACAAGGATGAAGACAAGAAGCGCAAAGAGCAGGTGGAGACACGCAACGAAGCTGACTCGCTCGCTTTCCAAGCCGAAAAATCTTTGAATGAATACAAAGACAAGGTTCCTGCTGAAGTTGTAAGCGAGATCCAAACAAAGATCGATGCTGTGCGTGAAGCGCTTAAAGGGGACGATCTTGACAAGATCACCCGCGCCAAAGATGAGCTTAACACCCATATGCAAAAGATTGGGGAAGCGATGCAAGCAGGAGCGGGAGCTGCTGCTGGTGGAACTCCTCCTCCAGGTGCAGCGGGCGGGCAAGAAGCCCCTCGTCAAGATGATGAAAATGACATCGAAGAGGCAGAGGTTGAGGTCATCGATGATGATGAGAAAAAGTAAGGTTTGATTAAAAAACCCCGCTCATCTGAGCGGGGTTTTTTTATGCCTAAGACCCTGATCGCTACCTAAACCTCGTCTTCACATAGTTACTGTGAAAAAATAAAGTCATCACTTCCGCTTTAGGTAGCAATCAGGGTCTAAGAGGCAAAAAGGTATAGCTTTATCTACACTTTTTTTTCGTCTCTAAAACCTCCTCTTTAAGAGATACCCGATTGACATCTACAGTATCCCCTTCCCTTCCCCATGTTAACGTCATAGTGTCTGGGTCAATGCGCACCTGTTTAAACTTTTCATCAGTGCTCCACGCGTCTGCAAACACATCTTTGCTTAACAAATCGCTTAAATCTACGATACCTTCGACACCATCAACAAATTTCACCCATACCTTGTAAGGGGCTCTTGCCTCACAATCAACAATTCTTGTCTTCGAAAGATCCATATTAGCAGTTTTTTAGAATAGTCGCGATAAGTCTTGGAAGGTCAAGAGAACTAGCAGTCCAATTAGCATAACGACAAATGGAATAATCAGCCGTTCCATCGTTTTAGCTTTGAGAGGACGACGGGTGATTTGCTCCCAAAGTGCAAGACAAATATACCCTCCATCAAGAACAGGAATCGGCAATAAATTCAAAAAGCCTAAATTGATACTAATTGCTGCAATCCAAAATAGCGCCTCAGAAACTCCAAGCTGCCATCCATGATGGATCACTTGCACAATTCCGATCGGTCCACTGATCCATTTAGGATGTAGATATCCCATCACAAGCGCTTTTAAAGTGAGCCATGTCTCAGTAAATATACTCCCAAACATATAAAAAGGGCTTGGATTGTACTCAACAAGGCGATCTTGAAGGGTGATTCCAAGCATTAATCTGTCATGATACGAATCTAAGTAATTCAAAGCTTGCGTTCGCTTCTCTTGGTCGCGAATCCCTTCAATCTCAGACTTCTGCTTGGCAAATTCCTCTTTAATACGCTCTTGAGCTTCTGTAGAGAGCACAAACTGATTGATCGACTTTGGTGTCACAGGGTTGAGGAGACGCAAATCACCAGAAGAACGATCAGCCTGGGCGATACCGACTTTTGATGCAAGCTCTTCAATAGCAACATAATCAAGATTCTGCTGAAACTCTTTATCCTCCTCTACCCACGACGTTTGGGCATCAACAGGTACACCACCTTTGACCATTAACTGCACCTGGTGGCTCTGAATATGCTCAAGGATTTCATACCCCTTGCTCACAGCAACACCATCCACCGCTAAAATGCGATCGCCAGGCTCAAGAGGCTTCTCTAGGCTAGGAGAATAGGCATGCAAAGGAAAGGCCTGAAGTTGGCTCTCTTTATCGATGAACTTAAGAGGTGTTTCGACATATCCTTCGCTACTTACGACATAGGGAACGACCCGTAGATCTTGAACACGTCCTTTAAGATCAACTTCATACTGCCAATCGATAAGTTCATTTTGTACATACGAAGGAAGAGTCAAATCACTTGCTAACAAGCGTGGTTGACGGCTTAAAAAGATCGTATCACCCCGCTTCACCGTTAACAATGTTTTATCATTGTTAAGAAGATAGCTCAGCTGATCCATCGAGAATAAAACTTCACCATCGGCCCAGATAATTTGATCGCCGTAAGCGATCCCACTGCTCTCCATAGGCGAACCATCGGGAAGAGAATTCGGCGTACCATTAAAGCGGTCATAAATAAGATAGCGCGCCCCAGAAGAGATCCCTGTTGTTAGAATCCCTTCGATCGAAGAGGGAGCTGGATAACTTTCAATCGTATAGGAGAAAGGAGTTTTCTGATCGGTTCCATAATCGACGTGATAACCAGACAGAGTCACATCTTTTCCACCTAACATCGAGGCGTATAGCAGGTCCTTAGAGCTCGTAAAGGGTTTTCCGTTGTAATCGGTCAGCACATCTCCAGGTCTTACCCCGAGTGAATAAAGCTCAGACTGTGGATCGACCCATCCGATAATCTGTGTGAAGTCGGTAAAAGATTTTTCTCGCCCTCCAATCGCCCAGATCGTTACAAAAATTAAAAAGGCTACAATAAAATTAGCTAGAGGGCCCGCAGCTGCAACACAAATACGTCTCCATGGGGCTTTTGCGAAAAAGCCGTTTGGAATCTCATGGGGTTCCTTGTAATTCTCTTTTTCTTTCTTGCCAAACTCCATCCCTGCAATCTTGACAAATCCCCCAAAAGGGAGCCATCCAAGCTGCCAATCGACATTTTGCCAGCGCCATTTCAAGATTGGCCTACCAAACCCAATGCCAAATGTCTCAACGATCATCCCCATTCTCTTGGCAACAAAGTAGTGACCAAGCTCATGAATAAAAACCAAAATTCCAAGCGCGAGAGCTGCGAAAACAAAATATAAAACCGTCATACCTTACCTTTATATTGAGAGAGCTTCATTGCGAGCCTCTGCATCAACCGTTAAAACTGCCTCAATGGAGCCTGGTTGCACCACACGATGGCGACCCAGTAACTTCTCTAATTTATCTACAATACCTAACCAAGAGATTTCTCTCTTTAAAAAGCGCGCAACCAAGACCTCATTGGCCCCATTCAAATAACACGGAGCAGATCCTCCCATCCGTAACGACTCATGAATCAGTGACAAAGCCGGAAATTTCTGGTGATCGGGGGAGAAAAATTCCAATTTCCCATTCTTAACAAAATCAAAAGAAGGAAACATCCCCTTCTTTCTTTCCGGATAGGTCAAAGCGTATTGAATCGGATAGATCATATCAGGCTCACTCATTTGAGCGAGCATCGATCCATCGATAAATTCGACAAAACTATGGACAATGCTTTGAGGGTGGATCACAACTTCAATCTTTTCTGGGGGAATGTCAAAAAGCCAGCGCGCTTCAATCTTTTCCAATCCCTTGTTGATCAACGTCGAAGAATCAATCGTGACCTTGGGGCCCATACTCCAGGTGGGGTGATTTAACGCCTCATCGACCGAAATTTTTGCAAGCTGGTCATGCGTGTGTGCGCGAAAAGGGCCACCAGAAGCTGTAAGAATTAACCGGCGCACATCACAGAGCTTTCTACCCTCAAGACATTGAAAAAGAGCGCTATGCTCACTATCGATCGGTAAAATAGAGACACCCTTTTCCCGGGCAATTGTGCTAACCAATTCACCAGCAGCGACCATCACTTCCTTACTGGCCAAACCAACCGGCTTCCCCGCTTCCAAAGCGCTTACTGTTGGCATGAGCGCCGCGGTTCCGACGATCGCCATCACCACAAAATCGACAGAAGAGTGTGTCGCAGCCTCTATTAGCCCCTCTTCACCTGAGACAATTTTTTGATGAGGAAAGCGCTCTTGGAGCTCGGCAGCCTTTTTGGCGTCGAATAGAGCGACAAGCTCGGGCTTGAAGGTCTCAATTTGCTCAGCTAAAATATCGATATTGCTGTGAGCAGCTAGAGTGCTGACCGAAAAAGATTCGGGAAAATTTTTAACGATGCGAAGGGTACTTGTCCCGATCGATCCAGTGCTCCCAAGAAGGGCTATTCTTTTCATGCTACTAAAAGTTTTTAATCGGCACAAGAGGATACCTCACTCTGAGGCGGATGTCAAATGAAGAGTAGAGCGACGGTAGCGCGGCATTTGAAGTTTAGCCAGAGCCACTAATAGGTAGACAACCCCGAGCAAAGTGACGACGATCCCCCCTGTCGATAAGCCTACGCCATAAATTGTGAAAAGATGGCGCGATAGGGCCGCACCGACAAAAGAAGCGGAAACACCAATGCCAATGCTTAGCCAGATGAGCGTCGAAAGGTTATGGGTGAGTAAGCGCGCTGTGAGAGTCGGGATAATAAAAAAGGCAAGAATCATCAAAACCCCAACAGCGCGGAAACCTCCGATTGCCGTTGCGGATGTTTGGACCATCAATAAATAGTTGAAAAGCAAAGGCGAAAACCCAAAAGCGCGTGCAAGCTGTGGATCAAATGTCGTGATCTTAAACCCATGATACAAGAGGAAGAAGAGGGCGAGATTGACACCCAAAATCGCGAGGACATCGCGCACGTCACTCGGCTTGAGCGCGTCGGCGTTCCCCATGACAAGCTCGGTGCCGACGTGGGCATTCCGCGTGAATAGGGTGATGAGGACAATTCCTAGGGAAAAGAGGATCGAAAAAACGAGGCCAATACTAGCGTCTTCTTGGAGTTTGATCACCTTCGTTAAAAATTGAGTGAGAAAAGTGGTTGCGATCCCGGTTAAAAAGGCGGCGGTGAGGAGGGCCGGAACCGATAGGGGTGCCATAAGATTGGACGAGTCTGAAAAGAGGCGCATCAGTAGATATGCGGAGATGATCCCCAATAAAATAGTATGGGAGAGGGCGTTGGCGAGCATGGTCATCCGTCTTAGCACTAAAAATGTACCGACAAGGGCACCAGAGGCTGCAACAGCGCCTAAAACTACGATCTGGACTTCATCGGTCGCAAGAGCATCAAAAGGAAGATTACCACACACAAATGCCCACAGGCGCATAAAAAATACACCAAAAAATCCGATAAAATCTTGTCCAAAGTAGGGGTTAGACATGAGGCATTACCTCCTGAAGAGTCGGAATGGGCTGCTGGTGGGGATCTTGCTTGGGATCGTCTAAAAGCTCTGTCAGTTTTCGCTCAAGCTCGGGCGTTAGGATGTGCTCCATCTCTTCGGCACTTTTATGGACCCGCTCCACTCCTAGTCCTAGGGCGTTGACGAGGTAGACCTCCCACAAGCGGTGCAAGCGGATAATCTGCCCCCCTCGCTTCACTCCCAGTGTGGTGAGCTGGTACTGAGATCCGGTTTTTTTGAGCCATCCCTTCAAACGGAGACGGAAAAGCAACGAGCGGACACGCCACATAGAGCAGAGCTGGCCGTGGGCAATCATGGAAAAAGAGAGCGTCTCTTTTCCTTGGAGCGTCACCCGCCAAAGCATTTTGAGGAGGTTTTCCTGCATTTGTAGCGTGCGAAAGCGCATAGCACGCCAGTAACGGATAAGAAGACCTCTTTCAGGGGCCAGTAAGAGGGCATACAGGGCGAGTGTTCCTGCGACAAGAACAATCATCGGTCCGGACGGCATTCCGGGGAAAAGAACAGAGAGATAGATCCCTAAAAACCCGCTAAATAGGCCAAAAATTGCAGAGAGAAAGAACATGCGTGAGAGACGGTTGGTAAACTGTCTAGCAGCGGCGGCGGGCGCAATTAACATCGCCGACATGAGGATCACTCCGACGCTTCGAATTCCAATCACGACAGCTGCAACGATGAGGAGGACAAGAAGGAGACGCACGGGGGCTTTTGCCATGCCGGAGGCTTCAGCAAATGCTCTATCGAAGGACAATGCAAGGATCTCCTTGTAAAAGAGAATGATCGAACCAATTACTAGCAAGGCAAGCGCGCCGTAGATTACGATATGCATATCTGTCATGGTCGCAGCTTGGCCGTAGAGATAAGCCTGAATCTGACGAAAAAGGTGGGCATAGGTGTTTTGTGCGTAGCTTGCAATTGTGATCCCAATCCCAAAGAAAAATGCGAGCACGAAGCAAAGCGAGGCATCGTATGACACTTTCAGCTTCTTTTCTAAAAAATCGATCAGAAAATATCCAATCAAGGAGGAAATAGCGGCGCCGAACAATACCAAAAACTGGAGGCTTTGGTTGAAGGAAAAAGCGCCTGCCAGCACGATAGCTCCGGTGACGCCTGGGTAAGCGGCGTGCGAGAGGGCCTCTCCAAGCAAAGAGCGTTTTCTCACAAAGACGATCACTCCAACAAGCGAGGCGGCAAGACACATAAGCATCGAGCCTACCATGGGGGCGCGTAAAATCGGATCTGTGAAAAAATCGATCAATTTCATGAAGTGGCAAACCCTCGGGCTTTTTCTTGAGAGAGTTTGGCGGCTTCGTCGAAAAGCACCGTTGGCTTACCATAGGTTTTCTGAATCAAATCTGGGGTAAAGGTCGATTCGACGCTTCCGGCTCCAACCAGGCACATGTTCAGAAGGATCGCCCAATCAAAAATCTGCTCCACCGTGGCAAGGTCGTGGTGGACGACCAAAAGAGTCTTGCCCTCAGCGCGCAGCTGCTGAAAAATCTCGATGATTGTCTTAGTAGAGGAGACGTCGATCCCTGTAAACGGTTCATCCATTAGATAAATGTCAGCCTCCTGAATCAACGCACGAGCCAAAAAGGCGCGCTGTTGTTGTCCACCGGAGAGTTGGCTGATTTGGCGATGGGCATACGCTTCGAGACCTACCTTTTCAAGATAGCGCTGAACATCCTCGCGATCCTTGCGAGAGGGGCGTTTCATAATCCCACGCTGCCCATAGCGCCCCATCAAAACGAGATCGAAAACAGTAATCGGAAAATCCCAATCAACTGATTCTCTTTGCGGAACATATGCAACTTGGCGGCGCATCTTTTTTAGTGGCTGACCAAAGAACATAATCTGCCCAGAAATTGGCTTAACTAATCCCAAAGCAGCTTTTAAAAAGGTACTTTTTCCAGCGCCATTGGGACCTACAATCGCGACAAGCTTACCCATTGGAATCTCAAAACTAAGATCCCATAATACAGGCGTTTTCTCATAGTTAACCGAAAGTTGTTGGACGCTTAGGGCATTCTTCATTCTAACTCCCCCGCGATCACCGCGACATTATGCTCGATCATCTCGAGATAGGAGCTGGCACCACCCATCGAATCTCCATAAAGGTTATGGGGACAAAGACGGACAGGCAACCCTTTCTCTGAAGCGGCGGATAGGATTTTCTTTAAAGAGTCGCGACTCACATTCGACTCGGGAAATAAAACAGTGATATGGAAGTTTTCGACGTGGTTCAAAATCGCGATCAGATCGGTTACACTCATTTGAGCCTCGGGAGATAATCCTTCTGGGGCTTCACATCGCTTCATCCACGCTTTTTCACCAGAATCTGCAAGATACCGCCTTGTAAAATAGTTAAAGGCGTCGTGGCTTGTGACAAGGAAGCGCTTTTCCGAGGGGATCGCCTGTAAACGGGTTAGGGCCTCCATGTCGGCTTTTCGCATCTTTTCCAAAAGCAGGCTGCCACGCGCGCGATAGACATCGGCATGAATAGGATCTTTTTCACAAAGCGCCTCGACAATTGGGTCGACCGTCTCCATCCACAGGGAAATATCCATCCAAACATGGGGATCGTACTGGCCATCCACAATCAAGATCGACCCAGAGCGACGCTCTAGAATAGGCGTCGTAACGGCAATCGCTTTTGGATTATGTTCCAAGTTTTGTCGTAGACTCAATCCATGCTCCAATCCAAGCCCATTATAAAAGATGAGATCGGCAACCATGAATTTTTCGTCATCCCCTTTTACAAGCTCGTAGGAGTGCGGATCGAGCTCTCCGCGGATAAGCGGGATCGAGTGGACATGCTCCCCTCCAACTTGGTCAACAATGTCGTGGATCATCGCCGTGCTTGTCAAAACTTTTAACTTTTTGCTCTCTTGAAACCAAGCCATATCCTTAGAAGGGGTTTGCGTACACCCGACAAGGAGCAGTAAAAGAGCTATGTATTTTCGCATCTCAACCTCTTTAGTAAGGCAAAATCATAAATTCCGTAACTGCAACCTGAAGAGAAATCAAACCGCAGCCCATAACTCCCAACCCTCTCATAGCTGAGAAATGAAACATTTTGGGCAGCAGCAACGTTTCCTTGACACTGGGCACACGGACACGCTGTTTGCACACTCTCTCCTTTTAACACACTTCTCTCCCCTCCCTCCCAAACAATGCTTAAAAGCCCACCTGAAAGTGAGAGCGCTTCGATCGGATCCTTTTCGACCTCACCAAGCCTCTCTAACATGTGGTCGGCGTACTCAAGATCGAGCAGAGTTCCCTCATCGGCCGCCTTACATATGGCCGAATCAAGTGGAAGAGAACCTAAAAACGGGACACCAAACTCTTCCGCCAGAGCGCATCCTCCTCCTTCTCCAAAAACTGAGCCACTCATATTCTCTACAATTCCAAGGATCGGAACCTTCACCTTCTGGAAGAGGGCAAGCGTTTTCCTCACATCCAAAAGCGCAACCTTTTGCGGTGTTGTTACGATAATTGCTCCCGCAAGATCACCAACTTGGGCTGCTGAAATCGGGATATCACCCGTCCCCGGAGGAAAATCTATCAACAGCTGCGTCACCCCATCCCAAGCAACTTTTTGAAAAAACTGCGTCAAAAGTCGGTTCGCTACCGGAGCGCGCACAACCGCTTCGGCCTGAAAATATGCCAGCGAAATTGTCTGAATCCCTTGCGCCATCGCAGGGATAAGCGTTCCATCGACCTGCTTGGGAAGACGCTGTTCGGGAAGCATCTGTCGAATGGAGGGACCATAAAGATCGGCATCTAAAATACCTACCCTCTCCCCTCTTCGCTTCAAAGCCCCTGCAAGTAGCAAAGTAAAGGTTGACTTTCCAACCCCTCCTTTCCCTGCTGCGATCGCAATTGAGCGTGTAGAAATGAGTTTTAATGGCATAATAACACTACAATATTAAGCTACAGGACCTATTCTGGAAAGTTTTATTCGAAGATATATTGCAGAAAATCATTTCTTCTCATAAAATCGCTCAATCATAACAAACACGATCGTTAAATTTTAATGAAAAAAAGATTCTGAGATAGTTAACTAATCCCAGAGGAAGGAGAAGGATAACCTTGAAAGGACACAAACAAGTAAAGAGTAGAGAGGATCTCGAGACTCTCATCGAAAAAGCCATTCAAAAAGTTCACGGTGACAAAGAAAACGACCTATGCAAGTACTTGCCAGGGCCAATAGGTGGGTATATGCACCACTTTACACTGCGTAAACTAAAAACTTCAGACCCAAAGCAGCTCACAGCTCTTCTTCAAGAATTTATTATTAATGCCGACACACCCCGCGCACTCGACCCAAAGCCTAGAGCCCCTCGAGGATCCCGCAAGCGTCGCGATTTGCTTAACTTTAGCCGCACCGATATTGAGCGTGTTCTGGAACTGGCTCGCCAAGTCGGCGATGATGATCTTCTTGCCCGTTTTAGCCCGAGACGCTCTCTCCCCTCTCTAAAACGAGAATTGATCCGCGCAATCCGTGACAATAAGATCAACCAAGAACTGTGGAACGCCTACGCTGAAACAATTATGACATTGGAATCGGCAGAGCTCACTCCTGTAAATTAATTTTTTATTTGCCCATTAGCATCCGCTAATGGGCTTTTTTTTCTTGCATTTTCTTTGCATTCTGCTATAATTTCTTCCCTACTAGTAAATTAAACATTGAGGAAACCACATATGTCGAGTGAAATTAAGGAATTTGGGAAATTACGTTCCCTTTTTTGGCCGGTCCATGCGTTTGAGCTGAAAAAAGTCCTTCCTATGTTCTTAATGTTCTTCTGTATTTCGTTTAACTACACAATTTTGCGCGATACAAAAGACTCCCTTGTCGTCCCAGCTGCGGGCGCAGAAGCAATCCCATTCCTAAAGCTAGGATTTGTCGTCCCATTCGCGATCCTATTCTTGGTGATCTTCTCGAAGTTGAGTAACAAGCTGAGTAAGGAAAGATTGTTTTACACGATTCTTACTCCATTCCTTCTATTTTTCGCCATATTCGCCCTCGCTATCTACCCTCAGAGAGAGCTTTTACACCCAAATGCTCTTGCTGACAGAGCACAAGCCTTTCTCATCGAAAATAATTGGGAGGGATTAGTAGGACTTGTCTCGCTTTTCCGTAACTGGACCTTTTCTCTCTTTTATGTCCTTTCCGAACTCTGGGGAAGCGTCATGCTCTCTCTCATGTTCTGGGGTTTTGCCAACGACATTACACGTGTTGGAGAAGCAAAGCGCTTTTATGCTCTTTTCGGAATCGGCGCCAACCTCGCCCTTATCTGCTCTGGCCCTCTAATCGTCTTCTCATCGAAAATTGAACACCTCGTTCCAAAAGGAGTCGATCCTTGGGGTATTTCTCTTTATCTGTTGATGGGAATGGTTGTGATTTCTGGTTTAATCATTGGCGCAACCTACTGGTGGATGAATCGTTACGTCCTAACTGACGCTCGTTTCTTCGATCCAAATGAGGAAAAAGCTAAGAAGAAAGAGAAGCCTAAAATGGGTGTTCTTGAGAGCTTTGCTTATTTAGCAAAATCTCCTTACATCCTTTGCTTGGCCCTACTCGTAATCTCTTACGGAGTTGCCATCAACATCGTAGAAGTAACTTGGAAGAGTCAGCTGAAACTTCAATACCCTAACTCGAACGACTACAGTGCGTTTATGGGATACTTCTCCCTCACAACAGGAATTGTGACCGTTTTCATGATGCTCTTTGTGGGTGGAAACGTCATGCGACGTTTCGGCTGGGGAACAGCTGCCCTTGTGACACCAATTGTTCTGCTCGTCACAGGAGCCATCTTCTTCTCGCTTGTAATGTTCCGTGACAACCTCGGTGGAGTGATTGCCGCTCTCGGTACGACTCCATTAATGTTAGGGGTTGTTGTAGGGATGATCCAAAACATCATGAGTAAGTCGTGCAAGTACTCGCTCTTTGACCCGACCAAAGAGATGGCCTATATCCCACTCGATTCTGAGCAGAAGAGTAAAGGTAAAGCGGCGATCGATGTTGTGGGAGCTCGTCTCGGGAAGTCTGGCGGTTCCGCAGTTCAAGTGGGCCTATTGGCTATATATGGAACGATTGGCGCTATCACCCCAATTTTGGGTGTGATTTTGGCTGTCATCATTGTTGTTTGGGTAATTGCTGCACGTTCGTTGAACAAGCAATTCCTTACGCTCACAACGAGCAAACAGGAAGAAAAAGAAGCTGCGCCTATTGACACAGCTGAAGCGACGCCTGCCTCTTAATCGAAGCAGACCCAAATCGCTACAAAAAAAGGGAGCCTATTCGTAGGCTCCCTTTTTTTATTGGCATGGGTAGGCTCTTAAACAAGAGTAAGTGCTTCCATTTTCATTAGGAGAGTGGTATGCTTTCCTCCTCATGTATAAGCGCGAAAATATTCGAAATTTCTCCATTATTGCTCATATCGACCACGGAAAGTCGACCATTGCCGATCGTCTATTGGAGCTGACAAATACTGTCCAACGAAGGGATATGCAAGAACAGCTCCTTGACTCGATGGACCTGGAGAAGGAACGGGGCATCACGATCAAGGCCCACCCAGTCACGATGCACTATAAAGATGCAGATGGCGAGGTCTACCAGCTCAACCTGATCGACACCCCCGGCCACGTCGATTTTACCTACGAGGTCTCACGCTCACTCGCCGCCTGTGAGGGAGCCTTACTTATCGTTGACGCTGCACAAGGGGTGCAGGCCCAAAGCATGGCCAACGTCTACTTAGCTATCGAAAGAAACCTCGAAATCATCCCAGTCTTGAACAAAATCGACCTCCCCGCTGCAGATGTCGATGAGGTGAAGCGGCAAATCGAAGAGTATATTGGCTTGGATGCCTCTGATGCTGTGCAAGCATCAGCAAAAACGGGTGTCGGAATCGAAGAGACGCTAAAGAAGATTATCGAGCTCGTTCCCCCACCGGCTGAGCCTGAGGATGATATTCTTAGGGCCTTGACATTCGATTCCCATTACGACCCTTACCGGGGCGTTATGGTCTACATCCGCGTAATGAGCGGTGAAGTAAAAGCTGGAACCCCAATCCATTTTATGGCAACAGGCAAAACAGTCGATGTGCTGGAGGTTGGTGTTTTCGGTCCCAAAGCGTGTAAAACAGAATCACTTGGACCGGGTGAAGTGGGCTATCTGACTGCCAATATTAAGAACGTTAAAGATATCAAAATTGGCGACACCCTCACTCACCAGAAAAAAAAGGCAACCACCCCTCTTCCAGGTTTTAAAGAGATTCGCCCTGTTGTATTTGCAGGAATTTATCCAATCGATTCAACCGATTTCGAGGCGCTTCGTGACGCGCTTGTCAAACTACAGCTTAACGACTCAGCTCTTTTTGTCGAGCAGGAGAGTTCAACAGCTCTTGGATTTGGCTTCCGCTGCGGCTTTTTAGGACTGCTCCACCTGGAGATCGTCTTTGAGCGGATTATGCGTGAATTCAATGTCGATGTGATCACAACAGCGCCAAGCGTTGTTTATCGCGTTATTTTGGGTGATGGAACGCTTGTTGATGTCGATAACCCGGCCCACTTTCCAGATGCAGCAACGGTCGATCGGGTTGATGAGCCATGGGTGAAAGCGCACATCATGATTCCAAGCGACTATTTGGGAGCGGTCATGGCGCTAGGGAAGGACAAGCGAGGAGAATGTGTGAAAACCGATACCCTCGACAACACCCGCCTCGTGTTAACCTACTCACTCCCCCTCAACGAGATCATCACCGATTTCAACGACAAGCTCAAATCGGTTACCAAAGGATACGGCTCATTCGATTACGAATTCGATCACTATGCGAAAGGGGACATCATCAAGCTCGAAATCCGAGTAAATGAAGAACCTGTCGATGCTTTTTCTTGTCTCGTCCACCGTACAAAAGCCGAAGCAAAAGGGCGCAATATCTGCGAGAAGCTCGTCAAAGTTATTCCTCCACAACTTTTTAAAGTACCCATCCAGGCCGCCATCGGAGGAAAAATCATCGCGCGCGAAACGATCCGCGCTCTTTCCAAAAATGTCACAGCCAAATGCTATGGCGGCGATATTACCCGAAAGCGTAAGCTCTGGGAAAAGCAGAAGAAAGGAAAAAAGAAGATGAAGGAATTCGGAAAGGTTTCGATTCCACAAAGCGCTTTTATGGAAGTATTAAAATCCGATTGAGGAAGCTATGAGATACTCAAAAGAGATCCTGTTCGCATTTGCACTCACTATTTCCACACTTATTCTCTGGTATACAGCCGATGTCTTTTTCCTCGCCTTCGCCTCAATCCTGCTCGCCTTGCTATTAAACTCGATTGGCCATCTCACTCAGAAACTCATCCGCCTTCCCTATATCCCCTCGCTACTAATTGGACTTTTTGTAATCACAGGGATCTTCACCCTGATTTTTTGGCTCTACACCCCTTTAATTGTAGATCAATTTGAGCAGTTAGCTCAAGATCTCCCCGCAGCGGCGTTAAGCTTACGTGATGCCTTTTTGGCCTATCTGCCCGAAAACCTCTTCTCTACAGAAAACCTGAAACAGGAATTTTCCCAATCTAGAGAGACAATCTTCACTCAGGTGATGACCATCTTCTCCTCCACCGTCGGTACGCTTATTGGATTTATTGTCTTTGTAATAGTTGGCTTTTATCTAACAATGATGCCAGGGCGCTACCTCAAAGGCTTTATGTTTATGATGCCTGAGAAAAAAACGCAAAGAATTTGGAAGGCGCTCCAAAGAATCGGGACCTCCCTTCGCTATTGGCTTCTTGGCAAAATCCTTTCGATGATTGCGATCGGAATCTTAACATGTCTCGGCTTGTGGCTACTCGATATTCCACTCGCATTTGTCCTAGGACTGCTTGCAGGGCTACTAACATTCATCCCTTACGTAGGGCCGATTCTGGCGGCAATTCCAGCGGTTTTGATCGCTTTTGCTTCCAATCCGATTCACGCCGTCTACGTCATTCTACTCTATATCGGTATCCACATTGTCGAAGGGTATTTCATCACACCGGTAATCGAGCAAAAAACCGTCTTTATTCCCCCCGCCCTAACAATTATGGCACAGATCTTGACGTTTGCCCTCTTTGGGGGAATCGGGCTTGCGCTCGCCTCCCCTCTCGTGGTCGTGATTCTCTCCCTATGCATCCACCTGAAAGGATCAGGAAAAGTAGCTAACCAAGCCTAAAATTCCGATAATAAGTAGATAGATCCCAACGATGTAGTTTAGGATTCTTGGAAAAACCAAGATCAATACGCCAACAACTAGCGTACCAATAGAAAAAGCTAGGGGATTCAGTACAAAACTCATCTTTTACTCCAGTTTATTTTAAAACTAGGAAGCATGAGCCATGCCATCATTCATTTCGCGATTAAGCATATCGACATTAATTATTTACTACGGAGAAATAGTACACACAACCTCAATGAGCTGAGATTGTGTGTAGATAGAATTCTTAGATGGAATAAGAGGAGGCGCTTATCTTGCCGCCGGTTCCAGTCCAATTCGTGTGGAAAAACTCGCCGCGCGGCTTGTCGATGCGCTCATAAGTGTGCGCGCCGAAGTAGTCACGCAGAGCCTGCAGCAGATTCGCAGGTAGACGCTCAGAACGATACCCATCATAAAATGAGAGCGCCGTGCTAAAGCATGGAATCGGAACACCCAGCAATGCTGACTGAGAGACGACATTGCGCCACCCTTGCTGACATTTGGTGATTTCACCAAGAAAGAAATCATCCATTAGTAGGTTGTAAAGATCGGGGTTCTTATCGTATGCCTCTTTAATTTTACCTAAAAAGATACTGCGGATGATACACCCACCCCGCCACATGAGGGCTATCCCTCCAAAATTGAGGTGCCACTGATAATCTTTCGAAGCTTCGCGCATGAGCATATACCCTTGGGCGTAGCTGATCATCTTCGAGGCATAAAGAGCATGGAAAATGTCGTCAACAAATGCTTTCTTATCCCCTTTAAATGTTTCGGAGGGCCCCTTGAGCTTTTTGCTAGCAGCCACACGCTCATCTTTCAGCGCAGAGAGGCAGCGTGCAAATACAGCTTCACCGATGAGAGTTACGGGAAGTCCCATCTCTACAGAGTTGATCGCTGTCCACTTTCCTGTCCCTTTTTGACCGGCTACATCGAGGATTTTATCGAGAAGCAATGTTCCATCTTCATCTTTTGTGCGAAAAACTTGGCTTGCGATTTCGATTAGGTAGCTATCCAATTCTCGCTTGTTCCAATCATCAAAAATATCGGCAATTTCATCCGCTGAGATTCCGAGTATATTTCTCATGAGGGAGTAAGCTTCGCAGATTAACTGGATGTCTCCATACTCAATCCCGTTGTGAACCATCTTCACGTAGTGGCCAGCTCCCTCATCACCAACCCAGTCACAACACGGCTCACCGCTTTCGACTTTGGCGGCAATGTCTTGGAAAATCTTTTTTACATGTGGCCACGCTTCTGGATGGCCGCCGGGCATAATCGATGGCCCGTGGCGCGCCCCCTCTTCTCCACCAGAAATCCCCGCACCGATGAAATACATCCCTTTGCTTTTTAACTCTTGGCACCGTCTAGTCGTATCGGGGAAGTGGCTGTTACCACCATCAATAATGATGTCACCGTGCTCAAGAAGAGGAATAAGCTGCTCGATAAAATCGTCAACTGGCGCTCCTGCTTTAACCATTAACATCACGCGACGAGGGCGCTTTAATTTTGAAATAAACTCTTTGAGTGAGTGTGTTCCTATGACCTGAGTACCTTGAGCAGGACCAGCCAAAAAATCGTCTACTTTTGAGACTGTTCTATTAAAAACGGCAACGGTGTACCCGTGATCGTTCATATTTAAAACAAGATTTTGCCCCATCACGGCAAGGCCAATTAACCCAATGTCAGCTTGTGTCATAAGAATTACTCCTCTTAATTTAGATAGATCGGACTATAGCAATAAGAGGGTGTTGTGTATAGTACTTCTTTTTGTCCTCGTAGCTCAGCAGGATAGAGCGATTGCCTCCTAAGCAATAGGCCGCGCGTTCGAATCGCGCCGGGGACATATCGCTTAACAGCATTTTCCGCCCACTTGTTCAAGCAGCTTCAAACTGAGCTAGCTTGGATCAAAAAAATGCAAATGGGTCGCCACCTCAAAGCGTGGATTTCCCCCTAGCGAATTTGTGATCATAATGCTCCACGAACCATCAGGACTTAACGAATTAAGGAGCAAGAGCTTGTCTTCTCTAGATATGTTTGAAAAACTTCGGTCAGGGGGATAATTTGGTGAAGCACCACTTCCCCTCGCCTCGTTCATTTTGGCTATTTTCTGTGAGGTGGACATTTGTTCTTGAAACATACTCTTTTCAGCCAGACGAGTGATTTCTATCCACTCCCCCATTCTTTTTCCAAAGATCACAGCAGTAAAAGTTCCATCTTGCTCGTAAAACTCCACCCTCCTATTTGGAGAACTACCGGCTCCATAAGTGTATTCGTACCTTTGTGAAATTGCAGCCATTCTCAACCTCATAAAAAATTAACCCATAGACCCTGATTGCTACCTAAACTTGTTGTTATAGTGCTTAGATGCATTCAGATGCGCAGGCTCGATGCGAAGGCAAGGGTTCCTCCCTTGTCGAGTGTCGAGACTTAGCAGATGGAGGCATCTAAGCACTATAACAACAAAAAGTTTTATACTGCCCTACCAAATCCAAATGGAGGATAGTATGGAGCTTTATGCAACTGGAGTTTAAGTGGTTAGTTCAGAACTGCTGAAAATCCTTGGCGTACAAGACGACACTCAAGCGAAAATGGAAAATGCGGAAGTGATGACTTTTGCTGTTGTGGCTGCAAAAGCTCGAGCCCTAGATTCGAAGAGGGATTCAGAGGAATATAGAATTTAAAAAAAATGGCTTCACGAATAGCCAATTAGACCGAGCTTCCGTAATAAAATATTAGAGATGCCTAATCCGAAAGGAATATTGAAAACATATTTTTTGTAGAATGGAATATATTCAAAAAAAACTTAAAAAATACAAACTTTCTAAAGAGTCTCTTGCTGAGTTTCTTGGGATTTCAATAGAGAATCTTTTAGCTTTAGAGAGGGGGGAAGATGACCCAAAACTCTCGACGCTTAGGGAGGTTGCCACGGGTATGGGCTATCCTGCAGGAATCCTAGATCAAAAGTTGGCTCGATTATTCAAACTTCCCATTGATTCTATCGCAGTGATCTCTGAAGGACTGTTGATAGAAGGTGAGGAGTCTTGGAAAATTTTCCTCTTTAACTTTGTGGATGCCTTTCGGTCAAATAAGGATTCAAGCTATATAGACGAACCTCCTGCAAAGGGGCTCTCAAAGCAGATGGAGGCGCTCATTACATCGACCGTTGAGGCACTCTGTGATGAGCTTGAGATGACTCCCCCCAATTGGTGTTCCGCTGTTCCACCCCTAGAAAAGCCATGGTTTGTTTCCGGGATTGAGGCTCTTAAGGCGATTGCACTCATAGAGTGCCCTATGCCCTATCGGAAACGAAATGTCTTTGTTCACAGCAATTTTTTATCAAGAGCTTAAACTATGGTAGAGATCACATCTGTAAAAAGGCATTTCGAAGCGTTCAACAATGAGTTGAAGAATCGTGATATTGTCGCAGAAGTTTGTATCTGTAGAGAAAGAGTTTTTCTCATTGGTTTCTACCCTGAAAGAGACACAGCAGATCTCTCGGAAATTTTCAAGCCCATAGAACTGGTGCATGAAGCCTGGGCTGTTATAGAAGAGAAATTCGGACTGAAAGATGTGGGAATTCAAGAGCACATAAGAGTGCTTGATTTATCTCGTGAAGAATACTTTTCCAGGTCGCATTTAAAAATCTTTACTCCACCTCCTCTCTACCTCCTTGCAATGAGGTGTAGTCTGCCTTTTCCTGACGCCACTGTCTTGGAGGATATTCGATTTTTAACCAAGTTCCTCAATATTCTGAGTGTGGAAGAGGTTGTAAAGGGCATTTCGGGTTACTACCCCCGTTCAGAGATTCCTTCTAGAGTCAGGTTGACAATCGATGAGTGTGTGCTCGCCTAAACAAGAATTGGCAATCGATCCTTCTCCTTGACACGCTGCTCTTCGGGAACCTCTACGGTTTCGATCCCCTCGTAGGTCTGCAGGATGTTGTAGAAGGTGTCGCGCTGGGCGGGCTCAAAGCCTGCCTGGCGGATCATTCGGAGCATATCGTTGTGGTCGGCCTTGTTGATCCACTCGGTCGCACGATGGACATTTTCCTCCATAATCGTCCCGCCAAAATCATCAGCCCCATATTTTAGCGACTCAATCCCAATCTCCTTGCTCTCGCCAAACCACGAGGCACTGACGTGGTCAAAGTTATCGAGGTAGATGCGT
>JAJFLY010000028.1 GCA_021772455.1 Chlamydiota bacterium | reverse complement strand
ACTCGTCTAGAAACCGTTTGAGCACGCCATCTACTGCCTGCATCGCCAAAGGCAAGGGAGGAACCCTTGCCTTTGGCGATGCAGTTGTATCTGTCGCACCCAAACGGTTTCTAGACGAGGTTTAGGTAGCAATCAGGGTCTCAGGCACGAGGATTTATTTTATTAATTCAGAGAGGCCTTCCATGTAAATTGTTTTTTTGAGATAATTATTAATATGTGGTCAAAATATGTATTACCAGTTTTAGCTGCTGTTGGATTAATTCTAGGTATTGTTGCGGTTATTATTAGCCGTCAAACACCTCCGACACCACCCATTCCGTTTGCTCCTCCCACACCTCCATTCCAATATTCTGTTGCAGGCGAAGGGCTTGTGGAAGCGGCCTCCGAAGATATTTGGATCGGAACCCCGTTTACTGAAATTGTTGAGACGGTCTTTGTAACGGCTGGAGATCCTGTAGAAAAGGGCGCTCCTCTCTTCAAGCTCGATACAAAAGCGTTAGAGGCAAGACTGGCTGAATCAAGAGCTACGCTTGCTATTGCAGAGGCAGAGTACCAAAAACAACTAAATTTACCTCGTTTAGAGGATGTCACACCTTACGAAGCGCGGGCCAGGGCAGCGGAAAACACATTTCTCGATAAGAAGACTCAATTTGAACTTGCCGAAAAACTGGAAAATCCAAAAGCCCTAAGCCGAGATGAATATAACCAGCGAAAATACGGCGCTCTTACTGCAAAATACCAGCTAGAAGAGGCTGAGGCTGAACTTGTTCGCATTCTTGCCGGAGCGTGGGTGCGAGACCTAGAAATTTATCGTGAAAAGGTGAAAGAAGCGCAGGCAAGGGTTGAAATGATCCAAGTCGATATTGACCGTTCAGTGATTCGAGCTCCACTTGATGGGTATGTCTTTCGGGTGAACATCCGACTGGGAGAAATAGCACAAGCCGCTGAGCTTTCGATACCTTTGATCCTATTCGGTTCTATGGATCCGCTTCATATCCGAGTTGACATCGATGAAGAAGATACATGGCGCGTTATCCAAGGAGCTCCCGGTATTGCCTATGTTCGAGGAAACAGCTCGATGCATGTCCCTTTAAAATACATACGCCTAGAACCCTATCTCGTTCCAAAAAAAACACTAACGGGCGAAATAAATGAACAGATCGATACGCGTGTGCTACAAGTAGTCTACCAGCTCGATCGAGAAGACCTCCCCATTTTTCCGGGTATGTTAATGGATGTCTTCCTCGAATCCAAACCGAGTGGAGCTGCTACAGAGGACGCATTGTGAAAAAGGCGATTATTTTGCTACTTTTGGTTTTAACCGGATGTCGCCCCTGCTCAACACCCGATATTTGCCTCCCCTGCACCTATATGCAAGAAGAGAGCGTCAAAACGTGTATGTCAGATCTCCCTGAGGCCAATCTTGCATGCTGGTGGGAACAATTCGACGACCCCCTACTGATCTCTCTCATCGAAAAAGGGATTTGCTGCAACTACGACCTTGCACTCGCACGCGAAAAAATCTGTGAGGCGCGCGCTGTCTTTCAAGCGGACTATTCCATCCTTTTTCCTTGGGTCGATGGCACGGCTGGTTTCAGCCGCACTCGAAATAGCCAAACCCTCTCCGAAGCAGAGTTTACTGGGGGAAAATTCGTTAATTATTACCAAACGGGATTTGATTCTCTTTGGGAGGTCGACTTATTTGGCAAAAATCAAGATCGCGCCAGAGCTGCCTGCTTGGATGTTGCCGCACAAGAAGCTCAAGTCAGAGATGTTCATGTTTCGATCACAAGTGAAATTGCTGTAAACTATTTCAGGATCCGCACCCTTCAGGAACGGATCGAGATCACAAAAAAACACATCATCGCCGAAACAGAACTTTTGAATCTCGTGACCGATCGCTATGAAGCTGGCTTGATATCCCAACTCAATGTTTATCTCACCGAAGGATTATTGAAGCAGCGCTATTCGAACCTTCCCGCATTGGAGGCCGAATTTTATAAAACGGTCTTCGCCCTTGCCGTCCTCGTCCGGGAGCTCCCAGAAACCCTTGTTGGCTCTTTTTGCGAAACAGAAAAGCTTCCTTGCACAACAGCCCGCTTCCCACTAGGTTTTCCATCAGAACTTCTGTGCCGGCGGGGAGATGTGCGGGAGGCAGAATTTAAAATGCGTGCCGCTGGAGCGCGCGTAATTTCAGCGCGAAAAGAGTTTTTCCCCACCCTCTCACTAAGCTCCCTCTATACGTACGCAACAGGCTTTTTCACTCAATGGATGAAACCCGCGAGTCGCCAATGGTACGCCACACCCTCGATCACACTCCCGATTTTTCATGGTGGGGAGATCCTTTCTCATATCGCCTTTGAAACTTCAATACAAAAGCAGGCGGTCTTGGAGTATGAAAAAAGAGTTCTTGTTGCTGTCAAAGAGGTTGAAAGTGCCCTTGTAGGGTATTTTCAGGAGGGTGAGCGCATAAATGCCCTAATAGAAGAGGTCACAGCTTATAGAGAAGCGCGAGGACTCTCTGTTAACCTCTTTACAGGAGGGATGGTCGACTTTCTCTACGTAATCGATGCTGAACGCGATCTCTATATTGCTGAGATCGAGCTTGCAGGAAGCAAAGAAGACCTCATGACTCAGCTCGTTGCCGTCTACAAATCTCTTGGAGGGGGTTGGGAATGTTGCGACTAGCGATTAAAATGATGATTGGAGACCGGGCCAAATTTCTTGGAATCCTCTTTGGACTCACATTTGCAGCTTTTATTATTACTCAACAAGCCGGCATTTTTATCGGCTTAATGACCCGAACCTACGGATTTATCAACGACACCTCTCAACCCGATATTTGGGTGATGTCGCCAGAAGTGCAATACATCGATGACCTAAAAACTATTAAATACAGCAAACTCTTTCAAGTGCGTGGTGTCGAAGGAGTTGAATGGGCCGTGCCGATGTATAAGGGGATACTCAAGGCGCGCTTGCAGTCAGGGATGTTCCAAAATTGCAACGTAATTGGAATCGATGATGCCACACTCATCGGCGGCCCTCCTTGGATTACAGCAGGAAACATCACCGATCTTAGGCAACCTAATGCTGTGATTGTGAATGAAGTAGGAGCTAAAGACAAACTTCCTGTCGCCTTGGGGGAAATATTTGAAATTAACGACAGACGGGCCAAGGTTGTGGGTTTCAGCCGCATCGGGCGTACTTTTCTCTCGCAGCCCGTTATCTACACAACCTTTCATAGCGCCCTAAACTATGCTCCATCAGAACGCAACCTGCTCACATTCATCCTAGTCAAAGCCAAAAAAGGGGTTAATCCAGAACATTTAGCTGCCCAGATCCGCAACCAGACCACTCTTGGCGCGTACACAAGCAAGGGATTTAAAAAATTAACGATCGATTACTACATGTGGAATACAGGAATTCCCGTCAATTTCGGCGTCGCCGTGTTGCTCGGATTTGTCATCGGAATCGCGATCGCCGGACAAACATTTTACAATTTTGCACACGATAACCGCCACTATTTCGCCACCCTAAAGGCGATGGGAATCACCAACCAAATGCTCGCTCAGATGGTCATGATCCAAGCCCTTATTACCGCCGCATTAAGCTGGGGACTTGGTGTTGGGGTGACAACACTCTTCGGATTTTTCGCAGCTGGCACCGAGCTCTCTTTCACTCTTCCCTGGTGGCTTCTAGTTGGGAGCGGCGTATCGATGATTCTTCTCACCCTTCTTGCGGCACTAATTGGACTTAATAAAATCGTGCGCCTTGAACCGGGGATTGTGTTTCAGTCATGATTAAAAACGCTGTGAAATGCCAAAATTTGACGAAAACCTACGGCGAGGAAGAGGCGCGCGTCGAGGCACTTCGTGGGATTAATCTCGAGGCCCATGCAAATGAGCTCCTCATGCTCGTCGGCCCCTCTGGCTGTGGAAAAACAACACTCCTCTCCGTGATTAGCGGGATCCTCTCCTTTGATGCAGGCAATATACATGTCTTTGGGGAAGATATCGGAAACATGAACGAAGTGGAAAAAACGGCCTTCCGCAAGAAAAACATCGGCTTTGTATTCCAAGCCCTCCACCTTATCCCCACCTGGACAGCACTTGAGAACGCCTCTATTCCATTACTGTTAAATGGAGTGAGTGAAGAGGATGCATACGCACGCGGCGCTGAAATGCTAAATAAGGTGGGCTTGGCACATCGAAAAGATGCGCTCCCTCTGCACATGTCAGGTGGAGAGCAGCAACGGGTTGCAATTTGCCGAGGGTGCGTCCACGAGCCACGCCTCATCATCTGCGATGAGCCCACCAGCACACTCGATCACCAAACAGGGATTCATGTCGTTGAGTTGATCAAAGAGGTCGCCGTTTCCGAAGATAAGGCGGTGATCATCGTGACCCATGATGACCGTATCTTTGGATTTGCCGATCGGATTCTACGCATGGACGACGGACGCATCATCGGCGCCCTCCATTCTACTGAGACAGAATAGGACGCATCTTTAGCAGCAAGCGCAGATAATTGGACGATCGTGAGCGAAGACAGTATTTCCATAAGGGGGAATCGTGTTATTCTTCAACGCTCCCAAGAAAATCCAAGCACTTGTTTGAAAATAAGCTCTTCATTAGTATGGCCTACTATGAAAGTCATCTACGAGTCAATTTTTATGGGATCTCTACGCGCATTTTTTATGGCGCTCTTCGGAGTGCTGGGGGTAGCCGTTGCTATTCTTGCCATCGCTCTTGCATGTTATGGAATTTTTTCAGCCACAGATGAGCAGACCTTCTCCTCCGATGTTAAAATTTTGCCCGATGCGAACGGAGATCGCACTAAGCTAAGCTCTAGCAAGCCGATCCTTCTCCAATTGACAATCGACGGGGAGATTGGGAAAGACAAACTTACTGGAAAAAAAATTGAAGAGCTCCTTCTAGACTCTCGCGAAGATGCCTTCGCAACTGACCGTGTAAAAGGAATCTTGCTCGTCATCAACTCGCCAGGGGGTGGAGTAACCGATTCAGACATCATCTACCGCCACCTTAAAGAGTATAAAGAGCGCTTTCAAATCCCCATCTACACCTTTGTCGATGGGATCTGCGCCTCGGGCGGCTACTACATCGCCTGCGCAAGCGATAAAATCTATGCAAGCGATGTGAGTTTGATCGGCTCTATCGGCGTTGTTGGATGGCCCCCCTTTTTCAATGTGACCGATACGTTGGAAAAAGTGGGTGTGAATGCGATGACCCTTTCCGCAGGTAAAGGAAAAGATCAGATGAATCCGTTCCGCCCATGGAAAGAGGGAGAACAGAAGCAGTATCAATCTCTCATCGACTACTTCTATAGCCAATTTGTCGCCATCGTTACCGAAGCGCGCCCCATCGACACCGAGAGACTCGAAGAGACCCTTGGTGCTGACGTCTTTCCCGCCCCCAAAGCAAAAGATTTTGGGCTGATCGATGAAAATGGTGCTTCGCGAGGTGATGTGTTGACCGCTCTTGCCAAGGAATCTGGCATCGAGGGTAAATACCAAGTTGTCGGTTTCGAAACGACCTCGTGGTGGAAAAAAACGCTTAAAGAAGAGCCCCGCTCCCCCTTGTTTTCAGGAAAAATCAAACACGAATTTGCTCTCCCTGCTATAGAAGGCAACCCTTTTTACTACCGATGAAAAAACTCTACATCCTGGATGTTTCGGGCTATATTTTCCGCGCCTATTACGCCCTACCTCCTATGACAAGTCCCGAGGGAGAGTCGACAAATGGTCTCTTTGGGTTTATCCGCTCGATTTTGAAGCTCTTCAAAGAATTCGCCCCTGACCATATCGTCGCTGTCTTTGACGGTCCCGACAATAAAAAGCAGCGCAAGGAGATCTACGATAAATACAAAGCAAACCGTGTGCGCCTCCATGAAGACCTTCCCGAGCAAATAGCAAGGGCTAAAGAGTTTTGCGAGCTAATTGGAATTCCTCATATTGAGGTTCCAGGGGTAGAAGCTGATGACACAATGGGAAGTATCGCCATTTGGGCAGCTAGCCAAAGCTCTGAGGTCTACTTGTGCACAACCGATAAAGACTTTGCCCAGTTGGTCAACAATCAAATTTTTATTCTCAACACGTGGAAGGATAACCTGCTTGTCGATCGGAAAAAAGTCGAAGAGCTTTACGGCGTCCCTCCCGAGCAAATTATCGACCTTTTGGCGATTATGGGCGACAGCTCCGACAATATCCCCGGTTTGAAAGGATTTGGCCCCAAAACGACGGTTCCTCTCCTAAAAGAATTTGGCTCGCTTGAAAATCTGTTGGACAATCCCGATAAGGTCAAAGGAGCAAAAAAACAGGAGACGTTGCGTGAAGAGGCTGATATCGCTCGCATGAGTAAGCGTTTGGCTACTATTTATACCGATGTCCCCTTCCCAAAAGAGACCAGCTTCTTAACAAAAGCAGCCCCTGATATTGCGCAGTTAAAAGCCTTTTATATGAAGATGGGCTTTAATAATCTTGCAAAAGAGCTCGACCCTTCCCTCCAGAAAACTGAATCCGAAGAAGAAACCGCTTACCACCTGATCGACAATGAAAAGGGTTTGCAGGAGCTGATCGCCTACCTAAATACGCACAAGGAGATCTCTTTCGACGTTGAAACGACAAATGTGCGTCCCCTTCTTGCCGAGCTTGTTGGGATCGGTTTTAGCGTAAAAAAGGGGGAGGGATTTTATGTCCCGCTAAACGGGGAATTAGGTAAAAAGCGCGTTTTGGAAGCTGTAAAACCCCTTTTCACCAATCCGCATATAGGCTTCTTTGGTCACAATGCCAAATACGACATCCATGTTCTCGCCAATTATGGGATTTGGGTCAAAAATTTATGTTTTGACACGATTTTAGCCTCCTACCTTCTCAACTCAGCCAGCAGGCGCCACTCTCTCGATACCCTGGCCCTTCAATATTTTGGCAAAGTCAAAACGCCGATTAAAGAATTGATCGGGAGTGGCAAAAAAGAGATTACAATGGACCTTGTCCCCATCCAAACAGTGGCCGATTACTGTTGTGAAGATGTCGACTACACACTACGAGTCAAAGATCTTTTAGAGAAGCAGATTGCCGTGCGCAAGCTCGACAAGCTGCTTTTTGATATCGAACTCCCTCTGACGGGCGTGCTTACAAAAATGGAGCGAGCCGGGATGTACCTCGACAAGGAGGTCCTTCAGACATTCTCCAAGGAGCTTGTAATAGAGATCGCCCAAGCGGAAAAAGAGATCTATGAGCTTGCTGGTGAAGAGTTCAACATCAGCTCTCCCAAGCAGCTCTCAACGGTTCTTTTTGAAAAAATGGGGATCAAACCGCTTAAAAAAACGGCAACAGGCCTCTCAACACGCGCTGAGGTCCTTGAGGAGCTAGCTTGTGAGCACCCGATTGCTGAAAAAATTCTCTTATACCGCTCTTTGGAAAAACTGCGCTCCACCTACGTCGACACCCTTCCCTTAGAGGTCCATCCTCAAACGGGGCGGATCCACCCAACCTTCAACCAGTTTGTCGCTGCAACGGGGCGCCTTGCGTGCCAAGATCCCAATTTACAAAACATCCCCGTACGCACCAAGCTTGGCAGAAGAATCCGCGCAGCCTTTAAACCCCAAAAAGAAGGGTGGAGCTACCTTTCAGCCGACTATTCGCAAGTCGAGCTGCGTCTTCTAGCCCATTTGAGCGAAGATCCCAATCTCATCCAAGCCTTTAATCAAGGCGACGACATCCATGCCTACACCGCCTCACTTGTTTTTGACACTCCCCTTGAAAAGGTCTCGTCGACACAAAGACACCAGGCCAAAGCGATCAATTTTGGCATCATTTATGGGCAGCAGGCGTATGGACTCTCAAAAGAGCTCGGAATTGATATGAAATCGGCAGCAGCTTTCATTAAATCCTATTTTGAACGCTATCCACGTGTTTTCGAGTATGTCGACGCGTGTATCAAGCAGGCGCGCACGACAGGCAAATCGGTCACGATGAGTGGGCGAGAGCGTGAAATCCCAGAAATCAACAGTAGCAACGGCATGATCCGTACCGCAGCCGAGCGCCTTGCCGTCAATACCCCTCTTCAGGGGAGCGCTGCTGACATGATTAAGCTGGCCATGCTCGAAATCGACCGGTTGCTAACCACTCAAAAAATTGAGAGCTATATGGTATTGCAAATCCACGATGAGCTCATTTTTGAAGTGCCCAATGAGGAAATGGAAGCATTAATCCCCCTTGTTCGCACGGCGATGGAAGGGGTCTTTTCGCTAAAAGTTCCTTTAATCGTTGATGTTGCCGTTGGCAAAAATTGGGCGGAATGTTAAAATTGAGGAAAGTCGCTGTTACGGGCTCTGTTTCTTCAGGCAAGACTACTGTCTGCCGTTTATTTCAAGAGCTCGGGGCATATGTCATCAGCGCGGATGCACTCGTTCATCAACTCCTTACTCCCACAACACCTATCGGTCAAGAAGTGATCGACCTACTAGGAAAAGAGATCGTTGTGGATGGTAAGTTAAATCGAGAGAAGATCGCAGCTCGAGTATTTCGTGATCCCTCTTTATTGGAAGAGCTAGAAAAAAAGATACATCCGGAAATTCAAAAGTTAATAGAAACCAAATATCAAGAAATTTCAACACAACCATTCCCTCTTTTTGTTGCCGAAATCCCCTTACTATTTGAAAGTGGGCAAGAAGCTTTTTACGACACTGTGATTGTTGTACAAGCAGATAAAGAGAGGCGCCTAAAAAGGTTTATAGAGACAACTCCTTATAAGGAAGTGGAGTTTGACAGAAGAGAGAAGCGTTTGATACCGATAGTAGAAAAGTGCAGACGTGCAACTTTTGTTTTTGATAACAATGGGACTTTCCCCCAATTAAAAGATTTAGTGAAAACAACCTTTAACAGTTTGAAAGGTAAGACAGCATGAACCAAGACAATTCAACCACCGAAAAAAAACGCTCTACATTGACCCCTCCTGATAAAATGGTATCTGGGGATTCTAAGGTATCTAAGGAGCCGAAGGAACCCAAGCAAGTTCAACCCCAAGAACCACCCACCATCACAAACATTGCAGATCTGCAACAGATGAATATCGATGAGCTAAACAACCAGGCTCATCATTACGGCATCAAAAATATTTCTTCGCTTACCAAGTCGCAGATGGTTTTTGAGATTGTGAAGATCAAGTCCGAGCGCCCAGACGAGGTCCTTATTGGCGAAGGTGTGTTGGAAGTTCTCCCCGACAGTTTTGGTTTTTTACGCTCCCCTACTTATAACTATTGCCCCTCTGCTGAAGATATCTACGTTTCGCCTGCCCAAATCCGCCGTTTCGACCTCAAAAAGGGAGATACGGTTATAGGTACCATTCGCTCTCCCAAGGAAAAAGAGAAATACTTTGCCCTATTAAAGGTCGAAAAGGTGAACGGATCGACCCCAGACAAGGCGAAAGAGCGCGTCTTATTTGAAAACCTCACCCCCCTCTACCCCGAGGAGCGCATCGTGATGGAGACAAGTAAAGAACGCCTATCTGAGCGCGTACTTGACTTGATCGCACCAATCGGAAAGGGGCAACGTGGTCTGATTGTCGCCCCTCCACGTTCTGGTAAGACCGTTATCTTGCAAAATATTGCCCACTCTATCGCCCTCAACCACCCAGAGGTAACACTTCTTGTACTGCTCATTGACGAGCGCCCTGAAGAAGTGACCGATATGTCGCGGATGGTTAAAGGGGAAGTTGTCGCTTCCACCTTTGATGAGCAACCCGAGCGTCACGTCCAGGTTGCTGAGATGGTGATTGAAAAGGCCCGCCGACTTGTTGAACACGGCCACGACGTCGTCATCCTGCTCGACTCGATTACCCGGCTCGCCCGCGCCTACAACACCGTCCAACCCCACTCTGGAAAGATTTTGACAGGTGGTGTGGATGCCAGCTCTTTGCACAAGCCCAAGCGCTTCTTCGGTGCTGCCCGTAATATCGAAGGGGGCGGCTCACTTACCATTCTTGCAACAGCCCTAATCGATACAGGCTCGCGGATGGACGAGGTTATTTTCGAAGAGTTCAAGGGAACAGGCAATATGGAGCTTGTCCTAGATCGCCGCCTTGCAGACCGCCGCATCTACCCTGCGTACGACCTAATTAAGAGTGGAACGCGTAAAGAAGAACTTCTTTACCACCCATCTGAAATGGAAAAGGTTTTCGTTCTACGCGGAGCTGTCGCAGACTTGACTCCGGTAGACGGGATGAACCTCTTGCTTGGGCGGCTTAAGAAGACGAGTAGCAATGCTGAGTTCCTCCTCTCTCTCAAGGATTAAGCAAAAATCCGGATAATCTGGAATTCAACTCCAGATTATCCGAATCTACTGAGAGAGTCCTCGTCACCTTTGACTTGCTAAAACACCCCAAAATCCGGATAATCTGGAGTTATAGTCCACATTACCCGGTTTTTCATGTATCCAAGAGACCTAGAAAAAGAACTTCTCAGCTTAGCCAAAGACTACCCTGTTGTCACAGTCATCGGGCCACGTCAATCAGGCAAAACGACCCTTGTGCAAGCAGCATTTAGTCAAAAGCCCTATGTTAACCTAGAATCGCTCGATACGCGCGAACTTGCCGAGTCCGATCCCCGTGGATTTTTAGAAAGGTATCCCAATGGAGCAATTTTAGATGAAATCCAGCGCGTTCCGACCCTCCTCAGCTACATCCAACCCCTTGTAGACTCTAGACAAGAGAAAGGGCTCTTTATTCTCACAGGAAGCCACCAACTTGAGCTACACCAAGCTATCAGCCAATCTTTAGCAGGACGCACAGCCCTCTTAACCCTACTCCCTATGAGCTTAACCGAACTTAGAAATGCCAAAATCGACCTATCTCTTGATGAAATGCTTTTTTTCGGAGGATTTCCCCGCATCTTCAAGGACAAGCTCGATCCAACTAAAGCCTACCGAAACTATATTCAAACCTATATCGAGCGCGATGTTTGGCAATTACTTCATGTAAGAGATCTCACACAATTTCAGAGATTTATTCGAGCTTGCGCCAGTCGAGTAGGACAACTTCTTAACTTACAAAGCTTGTGCAATGAAGTGGGCATTTCCTCAAAAACAGCCAAAGAGTGGATTTCAATTTTAGAGGCTTCTTTTATTTTATTTCGCCTCCAGCCCTATTTTGATAATTTAAACAAACGCAATATCAAAACTCCCAAACTCTTTTTCACAGACGTAGGCCTTGCTTGCTATCTTTTGAAAATAGAAGATCTTACGCAACTTTCACGCGATCCTCTTAGGGGACATTTGGTTGAAAATCTTGTTGTGCTAGAATTGATGAAAGCCCGATTAAGTAAAGGGCTTGAGCCCAATTTATATTTCTTCCGAGATGCTCATGGGCATGAGGTGGACGTCATTTTCCAATCGGGTAGCAGGCTAATTCCGATTGAGATTAAGTCTTCTAAGACATTTCACTCCGACTTTCTTAAAAACCTGCGTTTTTTTAGCAAGCACGCTGGCGAGCATTTTGAGAAGGGCTATTTGATTTATGCGGGTGGGCAAGAGCAACGCATTGGGGACTATTACGTCACAAATTACCTAAATGCCACTAAGACCCTGATTGCTACCTAAACTTGTTGTTATAGTGCTCTACCAAATCAAAATGGAGGATAGTATGGAGCTTTATGCAACTGTAGTTTACGTGGTTAGTTCAGAACTGCTGAAAATCCTTGGCGTACAAGACGACACTCAAGCGAAAATGGAATTCGATTTCTAGCTCTTTTGTTTAAACCTTTGCCGTAGATAGTTTCCCGATTGCATCCTGCCAAAAAAACCGTGTGGACAAGCGAAAACTTTTTCTCGAAAAGAGCTATTTAGGCTTTGCAGCTTCCAAAAAACGGTATTTCTGCGGAATTAAGGTGCACATGCTTGTGACCGGAGATGGCAAACCGGTCGAAGTACA
>JAJFLY010000027.1 GCA_021772455.1 Chlamydiota bacterium | reverse complement strand
TCTTTCAGCTGATTATCCCCATCTTTTTTTCGAGCATAACGCCCAACAGACCGGTGCAAATTCACCAACTTGCAAGCTTTTCTTTGGCTTGCTTTATGCTTTTCCATTGCTGAATGCATTGCTCTTCGTTTTGCCTGCGGGCTTACCACTTTTTTGAGACGATATCCTTTAAAATAGTGAGGTCAAGTGCTTGATCGGCAACAATTCGTTTAAGCTGCCTATTTTCTTCTTCTACGGCTCGAAGTCGCTTAGCTTCAGAAACTGTCATCCCCCCAAACTTCGCTTTCCAAGTATAGTAGGTAGCATTCGATATGTTGTGTTTTCGGCAGAGATCAGCTATTTTTATGCCTGAATCAGCCTCTTTGAGAATGTTGATAATTTGGACTTCAGAAAATCTTTTTTTCATAAGTTCATGTCTCCTAAATTCGTTAAGGTTAACACGAACCTCTATTTCTTCATGGGCCGTTTTTACGGGGCAAGGTCACATTCTCAAATTCAGCTTCGATAGTTGCTCCTGTGATATTGAACTCGATCCATTGGCCTCTCGACTTTCCGAATCCCTTTAAAATACAAGTGTTGTTTTCGCAAGTAAACTCACATATTTCTTTTAATGTATCTTGTGTGTCTGCCCATGTATTTGAAGAGAATTCTCTAATCAAAATTTTTTTCCAATTTTTAAAGGAGATGAATCCCTCACCTAATATTTGGGGGGAGTTTTCTCCAATTACCCCTCCTTCGAGATCTATTCTTAATTCCTTCTTTTCGAGATGAATTTGCATGGACAAAACATCAAAATCAGAGAACGATAACAAAGGAATTTTACAATCAGGTACTGCATTTTTCATCGATTACTCCAATATGTGGATATGAGAATCCGGAGACCTCTTGTTCACAACTTGCAACTGCTTGTTTAGAGGGTGCCCCTTACTATCATATACATGCAAATGAGGATACTGGGTAACTCTATCAGAAGGATGTATTTTTGCTCTTAGATTTCCAAATCGATCTGTGAATTCTAAGTATCGTCCATCTGGACTTTTTCCCCTGAGATTCAGCCCAATATGCTTGAGGTCTCTTGTGATTATATCTTTGGTTAAATTATTCGCATTATGAAGATAGTGTTTGATTGATGTTCTCGTTAAAGCTGATCCAGTTGGCGTTGACAACCTCCTTGCATCAACAAGCCCCTCCGCCACCCCCCCTGCTTTCCCGAACGCAGGGGCTGCACCAGCCACAAACATGGCGCCGTGTTGTAAGAGCTCAAGGGATGCCTGCTGATTCCGGTACGACCTAGTGTAATCATCTAGCGTTGGATCTGAAATACTACGAAGTGCTTGCGCGTTCTTGGGGAAAAATGCCTCGCCAGCCCCAACTATCCCCTGCTTAATTCCAGCCCAGCTCGTCTCCTGAGGAGCTTGCATAGCAAAGTCGCGGACATTTCCCCATAAGCGCTTTCCATGGCCAATTGGGTCCGAAAGCAGACTCCATTGCATCTCATAGCCACTCTTAATCCTGGACCCCGCCCAGGGACCTAGGTTGCAAAATCCATCGTAAAAATAATCCCAGGTCGCCCGGGTGCTCCCCTGACAACTCGCCCAAGCTCCGTTTCTTCCTTCTAGGCCGTACAAATCTATTGTTAAAAGAGGTGAATTTCTGACGTAGGCATAGAGATTGGGTCCGTCATTGAAGCCTTGGGGGTCGGCAGTGATCCATCTTCCTAAGTTTGGTGAGTAATACCGTCTGCCAAAGTAAGTGAGGTCGGTTTCGGGGTCATAGCGCTTACTGGCAAACTGCCAGGGTGACATCTGGTCCCCAGCTAGCTTCTCTCCAAAGGCTGTATAGCGGCTGGTAGCATAGGGTCTCCCGTTGGTATAGATCATGGTGGCAAGGGAGCCTTGGATATCGTGGATAGGAAAATAGGTATAGCCGCCGAGCTCTAAAATGATAGCAGATCCAATCTCTGCTCCTAGTCCCTCGCCTAGGATACGTAGTTCATATAGGTAGCCTGATCGGGACATTCCAATCTCATTTTGTTGATCCCAAATGTATTGGTCGTTGTTTTTGGCTATTCGTCGATTAAAGGGATCGTAGGTGTAGGTGGTGCGTGTCGATCCTTTTGTGACGGAAATTAGTCGATCTAGGAGATCGTATTCAAAGGTGGAGTCTCCGTCTGAAATGAGATTGCCATTGGGATCGTAAGTATACTCTTTTTGTCCATCGTGGGTGATTTGTGAGAGAGGGTTTAGGGAATAGGTGGCTTCGTCTTTGGTTATTCGATTGAAGAGGGAATCGTATTGGTATTGATGCTCATTTTCTGAGAGAAGCTGGTTTAGTTCATCGTAGCTATATGTGTTTTTATCTGAGCCGATGGGATCTGTGTAAGCATACTCGGTTAGATTTCCCTCAGAATCGTAGGAACAGTGCGCTTGGTAGTAGGAGGAGGTGAATTGTTTCCAGCGAAGAAGTGGGTCCCACTCAATTGTGAGGGCTCCTAAATTGTTTGGAGGAGTGATCAGGGTTGGTTTTCCTGCAAGGTTGCGTTCTGAATAGGTATGGATGTATCCATTTCTAGAAACTTTGAAGAGATAGGGTCCTTGGTAGGTGTAATTTATAACTGAATCATCAGGTAGATACTGAGCTGTTCTTTTTCCATAGGGATCGTAGTCGCTGCGAAGGATTTGGCCGGTTGCGAGCTTCTCCTCAATCAGATTATCGTAGATGTCATAAACACGAAGTGTTGTGTTGTTATGGACGTGATCGTATACAGAGAGCACACGCCCTTTACGATCGTATGTATATCTATAATCGATACCTGTTCCATGATACCGAGAGAGTCTTCCTAGAGGGTCGTATTCATGATGAAGGGTGTAGCCGTCAGGTTTGGTTACAGTCTTTAATCTTGCAGATTCATCATATGCGTATTGTGTAACTTTTACACCGGCTTCAATGACTTTTTCAATCCGTCCTCCAGGACCATATACCCATTCGTTGGTGATGGTTTTTTGCAAAACAGGTCCTTGATAAATATGTTCGATGGATTGAGTTTGATTTCCAACTGAGTCATATTTGTTTTCACGCCTTTGGATTAGCTCATCTGAGGCATTTTTGACTTGTAGATCGGTGAGTCTACCTCGAGAATCGTGAATTTCTAGGGTTTGAACACCCGTGGGGGTTATCGTTGTTTTTATGAAGCTGTCGCCATAAAGGTAAGAGGTAATGAGCGTATTTCCTAAGGGATCGGTCGTTTGGATAGGCTGTCCTTGAGAATTGTAAGCAGTTGTCGTATTGCCCTCACAGGTGGCTATCGAGATCTGGTTACCTGCTTCATCATAGGTATAGGTCTCTTTGAAATACTCGATGTTGTTTGAATCAATAATCTTCTTTTCGAGCAGCTGACCTTTTAGATCAAAAATATTTGAGGTAATCACCTCTCCTTCATGGGTTAGTGTCCGATGGCCAAGCTCGTTGTATTCGTAGGAGACCACCTGCTCACCGATTTGTTTGGCAATCAATCTACCCGCAAAATCATACGCATAGTTAGTGGTAATCCCCTCTCCATCTGTTTCTGAGAGTTTGTAAAAGGGGGAATATGTGGCAGATGTTGTGACAAGCAACTCCCCTTTAGGTGAGAAAATTTCGGTTTTGATTAGATTATCTAAGCGATCGTAGGCATAAACTGTCTTTGTACCACTTGGAGCAATATGTGAAGCTAGTGTGCCTCTATCAATGTTGTAGGTAAAGTGCTCCTCTCTTCCGTCAGCGTGGTAGATTGCAGTTGGTTGATTGCGGAAATTATATTCTTTTCGAGTGATATACCCATTGGCATCGGTTGTTCTAGTTATATTTCCAAGAGCATCATATTCTTTTCTTTCGATCGCGCCATCTGGATGGATCACCGTAATAACGTGTCCAAGTCCATCGTACTCATAGCATGTTTCAAACCCGCAAGAATCGGTTTGGGAAATGAGTCTGCTGCACTTGTCGTATTTTTTTTGGGCAACAAGCGTGGTTCCATCGGTTTGTAGTTCACTCTCTTGAATAGGGCGATTGACTAGATCGTAGCTCCACTCCTTATGCATATCAGGGCGCGGGCCGTCTTGACTGATTAGGTTGAAGTTAGCGTCGTAGATAAAGGAGGAACGATTTCCAAGAGCATCCGTGGTAGCAATGAGCCTTTCGTTTTCATCATACTCATTGCTAATTGAATAGCGGTACGCATTATTCGCATCATAATGATCTTCCCGCTCGACTTTTCCTGAGGGGTGGTAGGTGTAGCAAACTTTTTTCAGAAGGATCTCATCTCCGTTCGTATCGAGCGTTTTTTCCCGAATTTCTATAGGTAGACCCACGCAGGGAACTTCTCTTTTAGGTTCAAATTCAAGGATTTTACGATAGGTGATGCCTGCTAAATCGAACGGGGCTTCGGAACGTCCATCATCCGAGATCGTTTTGATGCGTACAGAGGAGATTTTTTCGTCATAAAAGTGGAAGGTTCTCTTAACAATCTGATCGTTGATGAGAGTGAGCTCTGCTGAGACGAGATTGGTGTTCGGAATATAGTTAATCCGAACAGACTTTCCAGTATTGTCCCACTCTTCCTCTTTAAGGTTAAATCCATTTTCCGAAAAAGTGCGATAGATCGTGTCATGTTGGTGACCATCACCAATTTTTTCTTCGATAATATTATGATTGTTGTCGTATTTGTACGCACACGTACGGAGGATGTTTCCAGGGCCATCTTCGATTTGTTTTTTGATTAAATTTCCGTTTAAGGAATTCCATTCGTTGCACTCAACAGAGATAAGTTGGCTGCCATCATATTTTTCGATCGCAGTGATCCGCTTGTCGTTGTTGAAGCGATAGAGCGTTGTGTTGTTTTCTCCATCAAAAACTACGGTGTGATCTGCTTCATAGACATACCGGGCGACTGTTTGAAGCTCATGATTTGGGCCTACAGGAGCGGTTTGTTCGACGACTTTATTCGAGTCTAAATCGTAATGTGTCTTGAAAATACGCCCTTCTGGAAGGGCCGACGCGTACATATAATTGTTTTCATAATATTCTCGACTACGCTCCCACCGATAGTTGTAACTTTGGGTGGGTTTAGAAGGGGTTTGAACATAATCAAGAACAACGTCTCGAACTGCGGGAACCTTCTCAGTATATGGCCATTCTCCAAACTTTCTTTCTGGTTCAACTTCTCGAATATGATTGAATAGGGTCGCTTTTCTTTGATCACTACCCGAAATCTCTAGTCTATGGATATATCTTTTTCTCACATCCGATTTCCCATCTAATTTGTCTGGATACTCAAGCTTAACGGAACCAAGAAATTCTCCCTTATTGCTATAGGCTGAGATGGAACGTAGGATGTAGTATGTGCTCAAGTTCTTGTAATGAGACTCCCGTTTTATTTTGCGATTATAATCCTCATAAGTGTAGTAAATGATGTTGCCATTCGGTCTTTTCTCTTCGTGTATACATGCTTGGAATAAAGAGTCTGACGATTGGTTCCACAGGCCAATTTCAGTCCGATAAAATCTCTTTCTACCTGACCCATCTTCAATTTCCCCTTCCCAATAGTACTCGTGATTTTTGGGCTTAACTTTCTCTGATGAGAAATGCACGTTTAGAGGGTGGGTGTTGCCCAGGTTGGTAAAATTTGTATGTTTGGCGGAATCAAAAGTAAACCGGTCTCCCCTTTTCTTTTCACATAAGATAAAATTTCCCCCTTCATCCCCCACTCCCATGAAAGGCTCGCTTTTGACCAGACCTTTCCAAAAATTAAAGAGCATTAGGGTTTCAGGATTGATGTTCCAATGGCCGTAGGCTTGATTTTTATGCCCTAAATGATTGTAGAAACGGCGAATTGAGATGGGTTCACACCCCGCGACAACTAGATCGATCTCTTCCTCATGATACTCCCCCGTGATGACATTTACCTTGGGAAGGAATGATGAGGTTTCGTTATGCGAGAAGACTGCAGGAGGAGGAGCAAGTGACCCTCCGCCCATCGGATCTTCAATCGCGGAGGCGGATATTGTAAAAAAAAGAGCAACGAACAGAAATCGAGTGAGCTTCATAACAACTCCCAAAAAGAAATATAAAGAGTACGTTAATCTTCATCTGATTAATGGTCAACCGAGATCGCGAACATATCCAGATCAGTTTTTTTGGAGGATGCCAGCCACGAATTAAATAATCTGATTCGGTGGCTGGCAAAAAATACGCCCTCTAGAATACGTATGCAACCGTAAATGATCCTACTTGAAAGACATGATGTACGTGGTCTTCGGTAGGTAGGTATTCATAAGTATAGGGTGCGATTTTACCTGAGATCATGAAGTGGCGCGATAGTTGATAATCTAAACCAACAAATACTCCAATTTCATACGTTGTATCAGTTCCCCATCCACTTATAATACCCACGCTTCCCTGACCTCCGTACGTCAGAAAGAGGTTCGAACAACATACTCGATTTCTTAAGCCAATGTGGCTGTTGATCGAATGTACATGGGCTGTATCAGCAAAATTTATGTCAAAAGAATCGTCATAATAAGAAATCCCAATGTTCTGATAAGAGTAGCCAATGTCGATTAAAAAGCATGCGTTGGAGTAGCCTCCTGTAAGAGTCCATCCACTGAAAGATTCGTTTGAAACACTGCTACCAAGCCACAATCCACCGCAATAAAGTTCACACGGGTCACAATAAGGCTCGCAATCTTGTGAGTTATTAGCAAAACCCAAAAGAGGGCATAGCAGCGCTATGAATAGTAATTTTGTAAGATGTCGCATGTTAAGTACTCCTGTTTTTTTAAAAGAATGGACGGGGAGGTTAGCATAACCGGGTAATTTCATTCTCCTTTTTTCTCGCACTTAAGCACGAAAAAATCCCCGCTTATAAATTCTACAAAGCAGGCTCGACAGAGTAAATCGCAGGTAAATCCCTCCAGAGCTCCTTGTAGTCCATCCCGTAGCCGACAACAAAGAGGTCGTCAACTTCAAAACCTATAAAGTCAGGACGGTAATACGTTTGGTCCTCTCTGTTTTTTACAAGTAATACAAATGAACGGACAGAACTGGGATTTAACTCCCCTATCTGCTCCACGACAGCTGCTAGGGTAGCTCCTGAATCGTAAATATCGTCCACAACAAGCACGTCCCTGCCCTCGAGATCAAGTTTATCTAGGCCGAGGAGTGTTAGCTCTCCACGAGTTGTGCCGCCTGCACCATAACTACTGGTTTGGATGAAATCGAGAGTAGAGGGTGTGTTAAGCGCGCGCATTAAGTCGGCTGTCACGCAAATTGCCCCTTTCATTAACATAACAATCGTAAGCGTTTGGTCTTGATAGGTCGCATCGATTGTTTGAGCCACTTCATGAATCCGCGTCTCTATCGCCTCTTTTGAGATTACCTCTTTAAATAGGGGGAGAGATGCACGATCTAATAGTGGATCATGGGCAAATAATGATGTGGTTAAGAGTAGGAATGTGCAAAGAATTCGATTCATAAGGGGCCTCCTGTTTATTGGCGGCCCCAGAGTCTACACGCTGTCAAGCAAAGGGTAAAGAAGAAATAAATGCGGTAACATATATGATATATTCTGCAGTTATTAATGAAAAATTAATCAATATTAAAATGAATAATATATGTAAAAACTAATTATACACCATGTTTTCAAGGAAATAAGTAATGGCTGCTCCAATTGGATCTCCAGATAAAAGACCGATCGAACCTCGTATTCCACGTGTTAGCGACCAGGAAACCGTTGTTGCTGATATTATCAATGGAATCTATAACGCTAATCAAAGGTTACACCACGAACTTTCGGAAGAGCAACGGATTGCTGTACAAAATGCCGAACTATGGATGGACAAATGGATTAATATTTCACAGCCGAATAGAGACTTAATAAAAACCGAATTTGTCGCTCTTATCGGCATTGAGTTCTACTCCCAAATCGGAGAGTGGTTTTCTGATTACTTAGAAGTATATTCCTCCGACATCACAATGCTAAAATTCAAAAAAGAAATCTTACTTAACAAGCTTTCGCACTTCTACGCATACTTTAATAATTGCAGAAATCTGATCGACGAAAACTTAGAATCGATTGTGAAGCAGTTTGGGATATCTCCAAAAAGGCTGAGTGGAACATACACGATACAATTCCTCGACCCCCACTCTGAAACTCACAATGGTTGCAAGGCACCCCTGTTAATCAAATTTGGTTTTAAAAAAAGCACTAGCACTCAATCTATTGTATATAAACCGAGAAATGTAGCGATTGAAAAAAGCGTAATGGCTGCATTCCAAACAATTAATCACGCTCTAGAACACAAATTCCAAAAAATCCCCCTATTAAGCCCCTGTCTAATCGTGGATAAGGAGAAAATCCCCGGCCTTGGAGAGGAGGATAGCTTCTGGGAGTATATTGAAGTTGGGGAACAGGATACAAAATTGAGAACACAATCAAAAGCCTCTATTCTTAGAGAGGCTTTTCTAATTAATATTTTAATATCTATGGGCATCCATGATATCGCGTTTAATCCAAATAATATTTTGAAATCACCAAATTCTAAACACCCAAAATTCCATTTCCCCATTGATCTCGAAGTTTATACCAAAACCCACCAATATACAAATTTGTCTAATTCTGAAATAATTGAATATCTTGGAGACGAAGCACTTGCATTTTGCAACTTAACGCTTAGGAACTGTTGTAATGAAATCATACGGCAAACAACAAGGATCGTAATCCTCGATACAACAAGTATTGGCAAATACTGCCACAGGCCAAGGCAGTGGGAACATTTATTCCAGCTCTTTCAGAACCATACAACAATCTGTCAAAATTTTGTGTTTATAGTCGATAACGAAACGCTAAGAAGCTTGTTATATCGCGATTTGTATCGAGGTGATTATTCTTTTTTCTCAGAAAAAAACTATCTGTTATACTGGGGCACCCCTTTAACGGGAACCTGTATTGCACAGGCAAAACTATAAGGAGCTTTATTAATATGCTTAGTCCTGTAGACCAATTCACTCGATGTTGCACCGCTGTCGAGCATGATGAGATCCTCTCTATGGTTGAGAAAGCCTCCCAAATGGGCAAACTCGACGAATCTATTGACATTGTTATGAGGAGTATCCTCCAGGAGGCACGCAGTAATACTGTGGAGAAACTAGAGTCCAAAGTTCAGGAAATCAGGCAAGAAGTGGAGAGCAGCGACCCTACTGGTGTCCTAAATGTAGAGCGCTTGTTTGAGTCCTATAAAGAAAACCTCGACTTTCTTTTCAATGAAAAGAGGGCGAGGATTCGCCAGCTTCTCTCAGGCTATTCGGATTCCTCTAGCAGCTAAGCTCAAGCCAGCAGAAACTGATTATGATAGGAAAAGCAATTTCACCCCCATACCACCAAGAACTAGAGGTTAGGGTCATTAGGCGCTAAAAGAGTCTGACTAATGGCTTACAAGCAATGGATAAAGTAGAAAAAATGCGACAAGACCCGCAAAGTAACCTGCAAGCGCCACCCATGCGATCTTCTTCATATACCAAATGAAATCGACCTTCTCAATACCCATAAAGGCAACACCTGCTGCAGAACCAATAATCAGAATACTTCCACCGGTCCCAGCAGCGTAGGCGATGAGTAGCCAGAGTTGAGAATCTATGGGATAAACAGCTGGATCGTACATCCCAATGGTAGCCGCAACAAGTGGAACGTTATCAACAACACTCGAAACTAGACCAATGATGACGGCAACATAACTCTGGTTTGGAAGGGCGTGGTGAAGCCCTTCTGCTAACTGTTGAAGCATACCAGCGCTTGTTAAAGCATTGATGGCAAGCAGAATACCAAGGAAAAAGAGAATTCCGGAGGTGTCGATCTTGGTCATCACATGGACGACTCGCAAGTGCCATCGCTGCTCGCCATGACGGAAGTGGATAAGGTCGGTGACAAGCCAGAGTAGTCCGAGGCCAATAAGAGCTCCCATAAAGGGAGGAAGGCCAATCGTAGCTTTCCAAACAGGAATCATAATTAGGGAGGCGACCCCCATAAAGAGAACGCGGCGGGCCCCTGGCTGCATCTCCATATGGAATGAGCTGGGGGCGGATTCATTCTCCCCTTTCATCATGAATGTGGCGATTAAACCTGAGACAAGGCAGCAAATGACCGATGGAATAAAGAGAACTTTGATGGTCTCCCAGGTCGTGATCTTGTCATTAATCCAGAGCATGGTGGTGGTGACGTCACCAATCGGGGTCCAAGCTCCACCAGCATTTACTGTTATTACGATGATCGATCCAAGTAGCCAACGCTCTTTGGGGTCTTTGACCATCTTCCTTAAGAGTGAGGCCATGACGATCATAGAGGTTAGGTTGTCAAGAGCAGCTGACATGAAAAAGGAGATCCCAATCAAAAACCAGAGCATCTTCCGTTTGGAAGAGGTGTAGATCATGTCGGTGATCAGTTTAAACCCATGGTGGGAGTCGATCAGCTCAACAATGATCATCGCAGCTAGTAGAAAAAAGATAATCTGAGCAACATCGGAAAGCTGCTCGGCAAACAATCCTGCGTGTGTAATGCCTTGAGATTCGGCAAAGTACAGAATCCAACAGACGACTCCCATCACAAGGGCAACTGCCGCTTTGTTGACGTGGAGAAAGTTTTCAAAAATAATCGCTAGATAGCCGAGCGAGAAGAAAATAAGAAGTTCGATATGTAACATGCCGGGTAGCTTAAACTATTTGCGAATTTTCGTTGACAAATCTTTGAAAAATAATGGAAAATTAAAAATGCTATGCCGCAGCAGAAAACTCTATCCCAACGCCTCAAAAACTTTATACCTAAGTCAGTTCAGTGTCTTAGTGAAGGCTACTCCCTGCAAGGATTTCGCAAGGATCTTCTAGCTGGAATCTCTGTCGGAGTGATCGCCTTTCCTTTTGCACTCGCAGTTGCAATTGGTGCGGGCATCCCTCCTGAACGAGGACTTTTTACGGCGATTATCGCGGGATTTCTCATCTCTCTTCTCGGGGGATCTCGTGTTCAAATCGGTGGACCTAGTAGTACGTTCATCGTGATTCTCTATGGAATTATGCTCCGCCACGGTTTTGATGGGATGTTGATGGCGACGATGATGGCAGGGGTGATTCTGATCTTTTTTGGAATTGCCGGCCTCGGAACGTATATTAAATATATCCCTTACCCTGTTGTGACGGGTTTGACAACGGGGATTGCGGTCGTGATTTTTTCCTCGCAGATCAAGGACTTTTTGGGGCTACAAATGGGCACTGTGCCGATCGACTTCGTGGGGAAATGGCAATCTTATTGGACAAACCTGAAAACATGGGACCCAAAAGCTCTTGGACTGGGGATTGGGACCTTAGCGATCATTCTCTATTTCCGCCGCTTTAAGCCGCGTATTCCTGGGGCTATTATTGCTTTAGCAGCAGCGGGTTTTGTAACGTGGGCTTTCAATATCAATATTCCAACAATTGGGAGCCAGTTCGGCACCCTTCCACGCATTTTACCCTCTCCCTCCTTCCCAACGTTTGAGTTCAACAAAATGCTTCTACTTGTCCCTGATGCACTCACAATTGCACTACTTGCGGGCATGGAATCATTGCTTGCAGCTGTTGTTTCAGAAGGGATGACAGGATGGCGCCACCAATCAAATTGTGAACTGGTCGCTCAAGGGATTGCGAATATCGGCTCTGCCCTTTTTGGCGGGATGCCTGCGACAGGCTCGCTATCGAGGACGGCTGCGAATATTAAAGCGGGCGCCTCGACCCCGATGGCGGGTATGATCCATGCTGGCTTTGTCTTTTTAATTATGTTTTTATTCGCCCCACTGGCGATGCAGATTCCCCTAACAGCTCTCGCTGCTGTTCTGCTCCTTCTTGCCTGGAATATGAGTGAACTCCACCACTTTCTCCACCTCTTCACAGCTCCCAAAAAAGACGTCGTGGTTCTGATCACAGTTTTTATTTTAACAGTTTTAATCAATATTACCGCTGCCGTCCAGGTGGGAATGATTCTTGCGGCCTTTCTTTTTATGAAGCAGATGAGCGACCTTTCGGACGTGGTTTCAACTGCCCAATTTTTTGAGGAGAATGCTGAGGACGTTAAAAAGCCTTATCGCGATGTCGATTCAATTAGCCGCAAGGAGATTCCTGAGGGGATCGAGGTGTATGAAATTAATGGTCCGTTCTTTTTCGGTGTTGCCGATCGACTGAAAAATATTTTCAACGAGCTTTCCCGCCCACCGAAAATTTTTATTTTGCGGATGCGCAGTGTCCCCACAATCGACGCGTCGGGGATGCACGCTCTTGAGGAGTTTTTTGTCGAATGTAGGCGGCAGGGAACGCTTTTGCTACTCTCAGGAGTAAAGAAGGGGCCTCTGCGCGATTTAAGGCGGTATCATCTAGATGAATTGATCGGCGAGGATCATATCTTTTCACATATTAACTCGGCGCTAGAGTTCTCTCGCGAGTTAATGCGGGTCGAGAAATTCAAACGCGCAATGCGCTAGTCTAACATCTTTTCGGGTTGGACAATCTTGTCGAACTCTTCAGCAGATAGAAAACCGAGCTGGAGGCACGCCTCTTTCAAGGTGAGGTTGTCGTGAAAGGCTTTATGAGCCGTTTGGGCCGCTTTGTCGTAGCCGATGACAGGGCTTAATGCGGTCACGAGCATCAATGAACGGTCCAAATGCTTTTTGATCTGCTCGCGGTTCGGTTCTAACCCGCTCACAAAGTAATCTGTAAATGTACGCAAGCCGTCCGACAATAAGGTCAATGAATCGAGAAAATTGTGGATCATCATGGGCTTGAAGACGTTAAGCTCAAAATTTCCGCGCGATCCGGCAATACTAATTGCTTGATCATTTCCCATAACATGGACACAAATCATGGTAAGCGCCTCGCATTGGGTCGGATTCACTTTTCCTGGCATGATCGAAGAGCCAGGCTCGTTTTGGGGAAAATACAACTCCCCAAGACCACAACGGGGGCCTGAACCAAGTAAACTTAGGTCGGTTGCAATCTTTATTAAGGAGACCGCGAGCGTTTTTAGGGCTCCGTGGGCAAATACAAGGGCATCGTGGGCGGCAATCGCCGAAAATTTATTCGCAGCTGGAACGAAGGAGAGGTGGGTGTCGTGGGTGATCTTTTCACACACTTTTTCTCCAAAATTCTTGGGAGCGTTAAAACCGGTCCCTACGGCTGTCGCTCCTATTGCCAACTCATAGAGACGGGGCAAAGCCGTTTCAATCCGCTCGATATTTTGATCGAGTTGCTCGACATAGGCAGAAAATTCTTGGCCCAGGGTCACAGGAACAGCGTCCATGAGGTGGGTGCGCCCAATTTTGACAATATCGTGAAAGGTGTTTGCTTTTTCACTCAGAGCGTCGCGCAACTTACGCGCCATGGGCAAGAGGCGGTAGTTAAGATTGGTTGCGGCAGCGATATGCATCGCGGTTGGAAAGGTGTCGTTTGAGGATTGTGACAAGTTCACATCATCGTTGGGATGGATAGGATTTTTGCTCCCCATCACCCCACCGGCAAGCTCGATTCCCCGGTTGGCGATCACTTCATTAACATTCATATTAGTCTGCGTTCCACTTCCCGTTTGCCAAATACTCAATGGAAAGTGTTCGGGATGGAGCCCATCAGCCACTTCGGTAGCCGCCATCACGATGAATTGCTTTTTTTCCTCAGAAAGAAGACCAAGCTCACAATTTACCTCAGCAGCAGCTCTTTTGATCATCCCAAGTGCGCGGATGACAGCAATGGGCATTTTATCGCGCCCAATATTAAAATGCGTGAGAGAGCGGGCGGTTTGTGCCCCGTAATAGGCACGAGCTGATACCTCCACCTCCCCCATGCTATCAAACTCTTTACGTGTTTCCATATTTTGTTTTTAACTTGACTCATCGAATTTGTGAACGTAAAATTTCGAGCATGTCGAGAAAGGTTGTTCTTTTCAGCTTCTGCTTCCTTTTTCTGTTTGGAATTTGGGAGTTTTTTGCGCGGTCATTGCCGCACCTACTCTTTGTCCTCCCAGCTCCTACAGAAATTTTTTGTACCCTATGGGAATTGCGCACCCGTTTTGGCGTTCACACTTTCTGCACCCTAAAAGAAATGCTATGCGGATTTTTTTTAGCGCTCACAGCCGCTTTCCCTCTTGCCTGGACTATGATGCGCTATCAAAGCTCGCGCTCCCTTCTGCAACCCCTTTTCATTATCATCCAATGCCTTCCCATGTTCACCCTCGCCCCTATCATGGTGATCTGGTTTGGATGGAGCTTTACTGCGATCGTCATCCCAACAGCCCTGATGATCTTTTTCCCACTCACGCTTAACATCTATCAAGGTCTCCGTTCTACCCCCAAAGACCTTCTCGAATTTTTTCAAACTAATCAAGCGACTGCCTGGCAAACATTTTTCAAGCTCCGCCTCCCATCGGCCGTCCCCCATATCTTTGCTGGCTTTCGGATCTCAGCTGCCATAGCAGGCGTTGGAGCTGTCGCTGGAGAGTGGGCTGGCGCGCAGAAAGGTCTTGGGATGTTGATGCTTGAAAGCCGCCGGAATACAGACCTAGAGGTTACCTTTGGCGCCCTGTTCTGCCTGACTTTTATCAGCACCCTTCTCTATGGGCTGATTCTCTATTGTGAAACAATTGCACTCCCCCCTCGTAAATTGAAGCTCCCCTTTAAAAACCTCTTCCCAAAACCGATCCGAACGAAACGGCGCATGGCCATTCCGTTTTTTATCTTTGCCGTTCTTCTCTTTGCGCTGTTCTCCTGTCAGAAAAAAGAGAGCAAAGGGACGCGCTTACTTCTCGACTGGCTCCCTAATGCCAATCACATCCCCCTCTACGTTGGGGTAGAAAAAAAATTCTTCCAAGAGGAAGGGATTCAGCTTGTCATCCAAAAAATGCACGACAGCGGAGGAGGGATTTCGTATCTTAACTCGAGGCAAGCCGACCTGCTCGTCTACCATATGCCCGGCATGTTAAAGGCGTGCTCCCGAGGCGCCGATGTGAAGCTCGTTGGTCTTTTGATTAAACAGCCGCTATGCGGATTTATTTATAGACAGCAGCCCGACATTGAAAAACCCGAAGACCTCACCGGATATACCCTAGGATATTGTCTCAGCGGACCCGACACCTCTTTTCTTGACTTCCTCCTCGAGCAGGGCAATATCATCCCCGATAGCCGAAAGAATGTGAGTGTCGATTTGATCTCACCGATGGGAACTAATAGCGTCGATTTTATCTATGGAGGATTTTGGAATATTGAACCTGCGCAGCTCCGCTCTTTGGGCATTGAGACAGACTATTTCCCCATCCAAGATTTTGGAATCCCCAAATACTATGAAATGGTCATTGTAGCAAATGGTAACACACTCGAAAGCTCGCCTGAGTTCTCAAAAGCGTTTCAGCGCGCACTACAAAAGAGCATCGCATTTTGTGTCGACAACCCCGACGAAGCCTTTCATTGTTATGAAATACACAACCCCGATCGACGAACAAAAACCCTCGCTTGGGAAAAAGAGGCTTGGGAGGTTACCTACCCACTTCTTGCAGAGAACCAAAAAATCGATCTTCAATTGCTAGATAACTTTAAAACATGGCTTGAATACCAAGGAATTATCACTAATTCATTTACCATTAACAACTTGGTCCCATGAACGAAAAATTTCTTTTACTTCTGATTGAAGATCAACAAGACGATCTGACCACCATTCAAGATGCCCTAAACAGCCTACTAGAAAAAGGCATCGAGTTTTCGATTACGATTGCCAAAACGATAAAAGAGGCGACCCACCTTCTTGAAAATCAAGAAGAGTATGATCTGATTTTGACCGATCTGAATCTCTCTGATAGCCATGGACTGGAAACAATTCAAAAAATTCACGAAGCCTCCTCAACCATTCCAATCATCGCTACCTCGGCAACTGCTGATGAAGAGTTAGTAAGAGAGATTATCCGAGTAGGAGCTCAAGATTATCTTCCAAAAGAAGAGTTGGATCCTCAGCATTTGCATCGTATGATCTACGCCTCTATTGAGCGTAATCAGCTCCAAAAGAGCTTAAAGGCCTTATCATTTACCGATGAGCTGACCGAATTATACAACCGCCGCGGCTTTTTCACCCTTCTAGAACAGCAAATTGAGCTCTCCGAACGTACCGGCCAGGGATTTCATCTCTTTATTGTCGACCTCGATTACCTCAAAACGATTAACGATACCTACGGCCACCCTGCTGGCGATCGAGTGTTAAAAGATGTGGCACATTGCTTGCAGCTCGCATTACGACATTACGACATTATTGCGCGAATCGGAGGCGATGAGTTTGGCGTGATTGCGCTTAATGCGGCTGTCCATAGCGATGAGCATATCAAGCGCAAAATCGCCTGCAAAATCGAAGAAAAAAATGGTGAAACAACGGAACCCTACCAGCTTGCGATTAGTATAGGATCTGCCTACTTTAATGGGCGCGATGAGGTGGCACTCGGTGAGCTTATCGATGCTGCCGATCAAGCTCTTTACCAAGACAAAAAAAACTCACACTTAAAGGGAGCTGGGCCCACGGGAGAGTAGGTGAGAGAGACGGACGAGAACGTCGCGCAACACCTCAAGTGGGCGTTGCATCGCATCGACACGGGAGACGATGTGGGGTGGATAAAACTCGATAATCTGACGCGTCTGCTCCTCATACTCCGCAAGACGCCTTTGAAGCTCACTTAGCTCAATGTCATCAAGTCTCCCCTCCAGCCGAGCCCGACGCTGTATCCGCCTTAAAAGCTCTTGAGTATCAGAAATTTCTAAGACAATCACATGGCGCACCTGGACAAATTCTTTCATTTGCACGGCCTGAGCTAGAGTTCGAGGAATGCCGTCAAGCAAGAGGTCCTGAGCCTCAGGGTAGTAAGAATTTGTCGCAATGAGTCCTTGGACATAATACTGCAAAAACTCGATCATCGCCTCATCCGGGAGAAGAGCCCCTTTACTGGCGTATGAATAATAGAGCTTTCCGGCAGGAGAACCGAGAGGTAAACTCCGGAAAATCTCTCCTGCAGAGAGGTAGTATTGGCTCCCAGAACTGGTTAAAAACTTCCCAAGCTGCTCCTTTCCGGCACCTGGTGGTCCAAAGAGGAGTATCGACGGAAATTTTCCTTGATATGGTTCAATCAATCCCATAAATCTATTTTATTGAATTTAGTTGGGGTTTTAAAGTATAATCTTAGCTTTGGGCCCGTTCAAAAAATTAAGCTCCTCAGATTTAGTCGGATTTGGGCTTCAGTTTTTAAGCTCCTGAAAGGGAGCACCGAGAGTGAGCGGCTCAGAAAATGCAGCCCCAAGACGATTGAAGATGGGGGGCTTAAATTATTTAACGGGCTCATAATGGGTAATTTTTTTGGTATTACAATCACTCTTTTTCTTGTGATAGATGCTTTAGGGAGCATTCCAACGTATCTCTCCCTGCTTAAACCATATAGCGTTAAGCAGCGGAGACGGATTGCGATGCGGGAGCTCGTGATTGCGCTGGGGATCATGATGCTCTTCCACTATGTAGGCCAAATCCTTCTCTCTTTGCTGGATATCTCGCCAACTGCAGTGCAGATCTCGGGTGGGCTTATCCTCTTTTTGATTGCGATCCGTCTCATTTTTTCTAATGACGAAGCCCCTCCTAAATGGGGTGATCAAAAACCCGTTGTCTTTCCACTCGCAACACCCATAATAGCAGGCCCTTCTGTACTTTCTGCAATAATGATCTTTGCCCAAGATCAACCCTCAGACACGCTCGTGCTCGGGGCAATTTGCGTTGCCTGGCTTTTATCAAGTCTCATCTATATCTTTGCGCGTCCAATTCATAATTTTCTTAAGGACAAAGGATTACTAGCTTGTCAGCGCTTAATGGGATTGATTGTTGCGATCATCGCTGTCCAACTATTTCTTGAAGGAGTAGGAAGGCTTGTCAAATGATCGGTGACTTGTTTCATATGTCATTTCTTTTTCTGATTGTGATGGATCCGCTCGGAAATGTCCCGATTTTCGTAGGCGTTTTAAAAGCATTTGACCCTGAACGGCAAAGGCGTATTATCTTGCGTGAACTTTTGATTGCGCTCGGGATCATGGTAGTCTTTCTTTTCTTCGGACAGGGATTTTTTACCCTCCTTAATGTGACCCCCTATTCGCTGCAGATCGCGGGAGGGATTATCCTCTTTATGATTGCGATTCGGATGATCTTTGCCAATCCAGGCGAAAGAAAGGGGGGACGCATCACAGAAGATCCTCTCATTGTACCACTTGCAGTTCCAGCGGTTGCGGGACCAGCGATTTTGGCAACGATGACCCTCTATGGGGGAAGTGGTGCGAATAAATTACTCATTTTATCGGCTCTTCTCATTGCCTGGCTCTGCTTACTCCCCACCCTCATCTTCTCCCCTCACCTTAAAAAACTGCTCGGGGAAAATGGAATTGTTGCTGCAGAGCGCCTCTTTGGTTATATCGTGATCCTTGTCTCCACACAAATGGCTCTTAACGGTTTAATTTCAACTTTCGGCTCATGAGCAACATCTGCTTACTTCTCACCTATGACGGTACCTCCTTTTTTGGATGGCAAAAAACCGAGAGTGGCAGCTCTGTAGAAGAGACTCTGCAAACCGTATTAGAGCAGATCATGCAAGAACCGGTAACCCTGCAGGCAGCCAGCCGCACCGATCGTGGGGTTCATGCCGAGGGGCAGGTTGTGAATTTTATGACAGACAAAGCGCCTCCTAAAAAAATCAGTCTCAATCGCTTGCTGCCCCCTTCGATCCGTGTATTAGAGGTGAATGTGATGGCGCATGAATTCCACCCCTCTTTGGATGCTTTGGGCAAGCTCTACTCCTACAAAATTTGCTATGGTCCCACCCAACTCCCCTTTCATCGCTATTTTTCCTGGCATGTGCCAGGTGAGCTTAATCTCGATCTGATGAAAAAAGGAGCTGAAATCTTGATTGGCGAGCACGACTTTTCAGCGTTTTGTAATGTCCACGAGAATCTCAATTACCCCCACAAATGGCGCCGCATCGATCGGATTGAAATTATTGAGCTAGAGAATAATCGCCTCCAAATTGATATCCAAGGAAACCATTTTCTTTACAAAATGGTGCGCAATCTTGTGGGAACTTTAGTCTATGTTGGACTGAAAAAGCTCTCTGTTGAGGCGATTGCCCATATCCTAGCTTCTAAAGCGCGCCCCCAAGCCGGAATCACAGCTCCTGCCCATGGACTCACTTTAAGGAAGATTTTTTTTCCGACTTGAGCTAAGATTGATTCCTATGATTGGAAGAAATGACCCGTGTTGGTGTGGAAGTGGACAGAAGTGGAAAAAATGCCACTCTCCGAAAGAGCCGCCTACTACTGAGCAGCAAAAACTCGCCCAGCACTACTATAAAAACTACCGCATTGTATTGAAAACTCCCGAGCAAATCGCGGGAATCAAGCGTGCATGTAAACTTGCCGCCTATATTCTCGATGAGACGTGCAAAAAAGCGCAAGCTGGGGTGACAACAAACGAGATCGACGCGCTCGCCGTTAAGCTCCACAAAGAGAATAATGCCCTTGCCGCCCCCTACCATTACGGAGAGCCCCCTTTTCCAAAAAGTATTTGCACATCGCTCAATGAAGTGATCTGCCATGGAATTCCTAATGATGTCCCTCTAAAAGATGGGGACATCATGAATATCGATGTCTCGTGCATTTTGGATGGCTACTACGGCGATTGTAGCAGGATGGTCAAAATCGGAGAAATTTCTCCCGACAAGCAGCTCGTGTATGACGTCTCACACGAGTGTTTACAACGCTCGATGGAAGTTGTGAAACCGGGAGCAAAACTCCACGAGATTGCCGATGCGATCGAGGATTGCGCCGCTGAGAACGGGTGTTCGGTTGTTCACCAATTTGTGGGTCATGGTGTCGGGCTAGAATTCCATGAACCCCCTCAGGTTCCTCACCACCGCAACCGCATCCAAATTCCTCTTGCGGCCGGAATGACCTTTACAATTGAGCCGATGATTAATGCAGGTGTTGCAGAAGGTAAAATCGATCCAATCACCCAGTGGATCGCAACCACGCGAGATGGCAAACCAAGCGCTCAGTGGGAGCACACTCTTCTCGTGACCGAGACTGGCCACGAGATCCTGACACTCACTCCTTAAAAGCAACAAGCCCTTCTAAGAGTTCAACCTCTTCTTCCAAGCTGGAAAGCTCAGAAGCCATCTGCTCATAAAAAGCTGTCGAGTCACCGACAGAGTCGACCTCTCTTAATTCCTGCTCATGCTCCAAGCTTAAGAGCTTTCCGTGTGTATGAAAAAGGTCTTTGCGCGTTTGGTTTAATATATCAGCTTTTTCTTCAAATTGTTTGCGAAGCTGTTTGAGTAAACCTTCTAAATGGCGAATCTTTCGATCATCAACTTTAATGACAGGACTTACTTGCAGTGTCATGATTTTCAGCTGCGCAGCAAGTATAGCCTCTTTTGTTCTGATATCGGCTTGATTTAGATTCTCAGTAAGCGCCACGACTTTGGCTTGCAGCCCTTCGGATTTGCTCACACTTTCACTAAGCGTTTGGACGCGCGCTTGAAGCGCCTCGTTTTCAGATTTGAAGGATTCTGCTTGAATCCGGTCGGCAGTTTGTGACGCGAGTTGCTCTTTTAAGGCTTCAGCACCGTGAAGCTTTTCTGTAAGCGCCTCTCTAGAAGCCTGCGCTTCGTTAAGCTGCGCAGAAATTTCTGCGATACGCCCTTCGAGCTCTTGAATGATTTGTTGCGACTGGCCATTTTGTTCAAGAACTTCACGCGCTTTTTTAGCTTCGGCAACAAAGCTCGCCTTTTGCGAGTTTAGCAGCTCAATCTCGGAATGAATCAACTCGATCTGCTTGCACTCCTGCACTCTTTCAATCCGCCTTTGCTCAGCTTCGGTTTTTAGCCGCTCAATCTCGTCATCCAAACTTTTTTGCAGCTCATCTTTATCATGACCCAGTTGTTGAAGCTGGAGCTGAGATTGATTGAACTCTGTTGTTTTTGTCTTCAGGGTGGCAGCAACCCCGCCGATCAACGCTTCAATCTCCTCTGATGCGAGAAGGACAACAAAAAAATCGACGGCCAAAGTAAATATAATCCCCATTTGCCACAAACGCTCATCAGGGGGAATTGCTTGGTAATGGGTAATCAAAAGAAAGGCTAGGGCAACATAACATCCACTCAAGCCAAGTGTTTTCCAACGCAAACAAAGCGCACCACCCAGTAGGGTAAGGAAAGGGAGGTAGATGGAAAAGGGAGAGGCCGATAAGAAACTGACCCCTAAGGTAAATAGTAGAAGCACCGGTGAAAGAGCGCCCCAGAAGAGGATGCGCCCAAAAACACTACCCGGAACTACTTTATACAGAGTGTCTTTGAAGGAAAAGACGGCTTTAGATTCGCTTGCAATAGAGGTATTCATGACATATTCTTAAATATCGAAGTGTCAATATTGTATATAATTGGAGGCCCCTGTCAATTAGAAATTCAATCTTCTTCCTGATTGATAAGTCCTTGAGCATTTTCAAGGAGAAAGGATGCAAGCATCGGATCCCCTTCATAGGTCAACTCAACAGCCATTTTCCCGTCTTCGGAAGGCTGCCCACACGTAATTACAATACAGCACGCCTGCTCTTCCTTCAGAATTTTCTGTTCGTTCACTCGCTTTCCCTTTATCGATGCTTTGGTTCACTGTCATATGGAAAGAAAAAATATTTGTCAAAGCTACAATGATCATATACGTTGAAGAAATGGAAATTTTTTCGCAATTAATTGAGTGGGCTTCGATCAATTCACACTCATATAACTCTGATGGACTTGAAAAAATGGTAGAGCTGGCGCGCGCAGCTTTTTTTGCATTAGAGCCCGATGAAATAAATGTGCTGCCGATCGGATTGTCTGTTAAGAAAAGGATGAACGCGCCTGTTCGCATTTTTTTGGGTGGACATCTCGACACGGTCTTTCATGAAGACCACCCTTTCCAAAGTGTTACCAAACTCGATGAGAATACATTGCAAGGACCAGGCGTCGCTGACATGAAGGGGGGCATCCTTGTTATGCTCCACGCTCTTTTAGATTTTGAATCCTCAAAAGAGGCTCATAATATAGGGTGGGAGGTCTTTCTAAACCTAGATGAGGAGGTCGGCTCCCCAAACTCAACTCCTTTTCTAAAAGAGTGCTGCCAACGGTGTACATACGCCTTGCTCTTTGAACCCACGTTCTCCGATGGTTTTTTTGTGAGCGAGCGCGCAGGATCAAGTAACTATAGGGCGATCAGCACAGGAAAAGCTGCCCATGCAGGACGCGCTCCTGAAGATGGAAAAAATGCCATCTATCCCCTCGCTCGCTTTATCACATCTTTGGAAGCGCTCAATACCGAAAAGACGTTGGTGAATGTGGGAGTGATCAGCGGAGGTGGCGCCCTCAACATCATCCCGGAACATGCAGAGGCTGGCATCAATATTCGCGCTGATACAGATCTCGATTCCGTGCTCCAAAAGAAAGCGCAAGAAGCTGGTATCAAACTAGAAAGAACCTCATATCGCCCACCAAAACCCTTTAACGTGGAAACAGAACAACTCTTTACCCTGCTAAAAGAGTGTGGAGAGAGACTTGGTATCGCAGTACAATGGAGAAAATCGGGAGGCGTGTGCGATGGCAATACCTTCGGCGCCGCCGGTATCCCGACACTTGATACGCTTGGGGTGCATGGAGGTGGACTACATACGGAAAATGAGTATGTCTACCTCAGCAGTTTAAATGAAAAAATAAAGCTAACCGCCTGTTTCTTAAAGGAACTCGCAAGGAGAACGCATACATGAATGATCTGGTCGCCGACGCCCTTTATAATGATCCCGACTTTCAAAATGCTGCCCAAAAAATTCTCAAAACAGCAGCAAAACATAGCGAAAAAATCACCAAGATATCCCCTCCAAAAGCAAATCTTACACAATCGTATGAAGAGACGCTTAAAACATTTAACCAGTACCGAGGGATGGACCTCTTTTATCCCTATTTGGGAAGTGGAGCTGGCAATGGAGCCCTTGTCGAACTTGCCGATGGAAGCGTAAAATACGATTTGATCAGCGGCATTGGCGTCCACTTTGGCCATAGCCATCCCAAGCTGATTGCCGCCTCGCTAGACGCCGCAATCGAAGATATCGCCATGCAAGGCCATCTCCAACAAAATCGCTCCTCCTTCGAGCTCACAGAGCTTCTTGTGGAAAGCGCGCGCCTCCCCCACTGCATCTTGACTACATCGGGGGCGATGGCAAACGAAAATGCCTTGAAGCTCGCCTTCCAAAAAAAGGCTCCCGCACACCGCATTCTTGCCTTTGAAAAGTGTTTCATGGGGCGCACCCTCGCCCTTGCGCAAATTACAGACAAGGCAGCTTTTCGCGAAGGGCTCCCCCATCTCATTCATGTCGATTATGTCCCGTTTTATGAGTGGCGCGATCCGGCTGGGAGCACAAAGCGCACCCTTGCCGCATTGGACACACTCCTCTCTCGCCATCCAGGAAAATACGCATGCATGTGCTTCGAGATGATTCAAGGGGAAGCGGGATGTAACCCTGGAAAAAAAGAATTTTTTATCGAGATCATGCGCAAGCTCAAAGAAAATGGGATTGCGGTTATTGTGGATGAGGTGCAAACTTTCGGCCGAACTGAAAATCTATTCGCCTTTCAAAGCTTTGGACTTCAAGAATATGTCGATATAGTAACCGTTGGAAAATTGCTCCACCTCTGCGCGACGCTCTACACAGAAGAATTTCGCCCAAAGCCTGGGTTAATCGCGCAAACCTACACGGCTGCGAGCGCCTCGATTCACGGAGCCAAGGCGATTGTCGACTCTCTTCTCAATGACGGCTATCTGGGGCCGCTCGGAAAAAATATGCAACTGCGCAAACATTTTGTCGATCATCTCCAAAAAATTGCGGACAAATACCCCGACAATTTTGAGGGACCGTTTGGAATGGGATTGATGATCGCCGCAACCCCATTCAAAGGTGAGCGCGAAAAAGTTCTCGCTTATGCAAAAGCCCTATTTAAGGCGGGGGTCATCACATTTATAGCAGGGACAAACCCCACGAGAATCCGTTTTCTCATTCCGCCTGGAGGGATCACTACCGAAGCTCTCGATGAGGTGAGCACAATTTTAGAAGAGGTTCTGGTCGCATGTCTGAAAAAATAGCCTTTATACGGCCGGCAACGGCTCAAGACCTCCCCTTCTTTCTTAACTTTGCCCAAGAATCCGGCCCTGGTATTACTTCATTACCCCGTAATCCCGCTCTGCTGGAAAAGCAACTAGCCCAACCTGAATCTCACCTCTTTTCTCTCGAGTTTGAGGGACGCGTGATTGGATCGTGTGGGCTTGTCTCTCGCATCGGCGTAGAAACGCCCTTTTTCGCCTTCCACAGGCTGGTCGAAACACATCGCTCCTCCTTGCTGGACGTCGAGATTGAGGTCCCTGTTCTCCATTTTATTGAAGCGCGCAAAAAACCGACCGAAATTGGGACGCTCTACCTTCAAAAGGAGTTTCGCGGCCAAGGATTTGGACCACTCCTCTCCTATTGCCGCTTTCTATTTATCGCCCAGTTTCGCGAAAAATTTGCTTCCACTGTTATCACGGAGCTTAGAGGAGTTAACCACGAGGGCATCTCTCCTTTTTGGGAGGCTGTCGGCCACCATTTTTTCGGGCTCGAATTTTCCGAGGCCGACCAATTACGCTTCACAAACCCTGAGACCGTTGAAGAACTTTTTCCACGCCATCCCATCTACTCGCAACTCTTACCCTTTGCGGCACAGGAGGTGATTGGAAATCCCCATCCAAATACTGTGCCTGCTAAAAAAATGTTGGAAAAGCAAGGATTCATCTTAAGCGACTATTTCGATATTTTTGATGGAGGGCCTCACCTCTACGCTCCAACCGATGAAATTCATGCCGTTCGCACAAGCCAAAGGGCGACCCTTCGAGAATTGCGCAGTGATCTCACTACGAAAACAAGAGCGATTGTGGCAACGACGAAAAGCGAATTCCGGGCGTGTGTTTCGGAAATATTGATCGAAGATGAGCGAATCACCCTCCCGCTTACAGTTGGCCAAACGCTAAATGTTGATGTTGGCGAAGAAATCCTTTATTACCAATTTTAATGAACACAATTGACCAAGCCATCCATTCTGCGCGTACAGCCTTCTTAAAATGGGGGCGCATGCCCTATGAGGAGCGCGTCGAATTTTTGCGTACATACGAAAAAAACCTGCAAGCCCACAAAACCGAGCTGATCGAAACGATTAGTCGGGAAACAGGAAAGCCCCTTTGGGAATCGACCCAAGAGGTTGGCGCGATGATCGGGAAGATTGAAATCGCAATCGAGGCGATTCAAGAGAGATGCCCCGAGAAAAAAATCGGAGACACCCTCTATACCCACCATAAACCCCATGGAGTCGTCGCCGTTTTTGGCCCTTTTAACTTTCCCGGCCATCTTCCCAACGGCCACATTGTCCCAGCCCTCCTTGCCGGCAACACTGTCGTTTTCAAACCAAGCGAATATACCCCCCTTGTCGCCCAAAAAATGGTGCAATGCATGGACCACTTTCCAGAAGGAGTGGTGAACCTTGTACAAGGTGGAGCCGATACAGGGCAGAGCCTCGCGAATCACCCCAAAATCGACGGCCTCTTTTTTACTGGAAGCCACAACGTGGGCTCTCTTTTAAGCGAGGCCTTTCGAAAACAACCTGGAAAAATTCTTGCCCTCGAAATGGGAGGGAATAATCCACTCATCGTGAGTGAGCCGGGCGACTTAGAAGCCGCCGCTTTCCAAACGATCCTATCGGCTTACATCTCTGCTGGACAGAGGTGCTCGTGCGCCCGCCGCCTCATTGTTCGAGACCAAGAAGAGTCCTTTTTGAAAGTCCTTATTGAAATGATCGCTTCAATTCGCGTGGGCCCTTATACCGATAAACCCGAACCCTTTATGGGTCCTGTAATCGACAATAAAAGTGCTGAGCATCTCCTGAAAGCCCAAGCCGCTTTAAAAGCTCAAGGAGGAAAATCTCTTATCGAGATGAGGCGTATAAGTGAGAAGCTTCCTCTCCTCACTCCCGGTCTCATGGATGTCACAGGAGTCGACTCTCCTATAGACGAGGAACTTTTCGGCCCCTTCCTCAAAGTGATCCGCGTCCCCTCCTTTGAAGCGGCGATACAAGAGGCAAATCGGACCGCTTACGGTTTAAGCGCCGCCTTGATCAGCACAAACCGCGCCCATTATACGCAATTTTTTCACGAGGTACGCGCAGGGATCATAAACTGGAACCACCCCACAACAGGTGCCAGTAGCAGAGCCCCTTTCGGAGGAATCGGTAAAAGTGGTAATTTCCACCCAAGCGGCTACTACGCCGCTGATTACTGCTCCTACCCTGTCGCCTCAATGGAAAGAGAAACAATACCGCCAAAGCAACCCCATCCCGGAATCTCCATATGAAAGAGGTCAATTTTGATGGCCTTGTTGGACCCACGCATAACTATGCAGGACTCTCCTACGGAAACCTAGCTTCCATGGACCACTCCCTCCAAATATCGAACCCAAAACAAGCTGCGTTGCAAGGACTCCATAAAATGAAGCGGATAATGGACCTAGGAATCCTCCAAGCTCTCCTCCCCCCACCCTTACGCCCATCGGTCGCTGCTTTACGAAATAGAGGATATACTGGAAGCGATGCTCAAATTCTTGAAGAAGTGGCTAAAACAGCACCCGAGCTCTTGAGAGCCGTTTCGTCTGCCTCCTCTATGTGGCGCGCTAATAGCGCAACTGTCACCCCCTCCTGTGACAGCCACGACGGGCGTGTCCACATGACAATCGCTAATCTAAGTAACGAATTTCATCGGAGTATTGAGGCTAAAGAGACGCTAGAGCTCTTCCAATTCCTCTTTTCAGACCCCAAAACCTTTGCCATTCACCCCCCCCCTCCCCTTTCCCGACGAGGGGGCTGCCAACCACATCCGCTTTTGTCAGGCATTTGGAGAAAAAGGGGTTCATCTCTACGTCTATGGGGTCGAAAAAGCAGACCATTTTCCAGCTCGCCAAAGCAAAGAGGCGTGCGAGACGATCGCCCGCGTTCACGGAGGAGTGGCTATATTTGCCCAGCAAAACCCTGCGCTAATCGATAAAGGCGTCTTCCATAATGACGTGATCTCGTGTGGAAATCAGGACCTATTTTTGTACCATAAAGAGGCCTTCGTCAATACCCCAGAAGTGATCGAGGAGATTCAAAGATATGTGCCGATCGAGCCGATCGCAGTTGAGATTTCGGTCGAAAAGGCGATAGAGACCTATCTCTTCAACTCCCAGCTCCTCACCCTCCCCGATCAGTCACGCCTCCTTTTAGCCCCGGAGGAGTGCCGTGAGCTCCCCCTTCACAAGCTCCCCTTTCCGGTCGATTTTGTTGAGATCAAAGAGAGTATGCAAAATGGGGGTGGCCCTGCTTGCCTACGCCTTGCTATCCCTCTCACAGAGACCGAAATCAACAAAATTCACCAACCCATCTTTCTGACGCCTAGCCTTTATAAAGAGCTTAAAGGGTGGATCGAGATCCACTACCGCGACCACCTCGCTCCCGAGGATCTAGGCGATCCAGCCCTCCTTCAAGAATCTCAAAAGGCTCTGGAAGCCCTATACAACATCCTGCAAATTCCGTTAAGAATTAGTTAAGATTGTTAATCATTCTTAATAAAGTAATTGAAACTAAATTATTTATTTGGTATAATAATTACATATTATTTTTAGTAACACTTTAATAGGTTAAATTTTATGACAGTACCAGCAATCCCATCAGTAAGTGGAAAAGCAGTGTCGGGAGCGGGAATCCACACCAAAGGCGGAGCTCAAGAGAAAGATTACTTCGCAGCCGTCTTTGCAGTCCTTCTCACAGCCATAACCCGTCGTATTACGACCATTAACTTCCAAGCGAATGGTGTTAAGGAAAACGCTGATGCTCAAGACGCTTTAAACCAAAAAAATGCAAATATTCCGTATACCAACATTCCTGCGGGCACGTCACAAGACAATATGAATAAGATTATGGCCGCTAACCAGCAGCAAACAGAGAATCGAGAAAATATCCAAAACGAGTTGGTTACATGCCGCCAAAAGGGTCAAATAGAAATGACTCAAACATCTACAAACGTGAACCTTATGGAGCAAAACACTTCAGAGGATTCAAATTGGTTGCACATAGAAAGTTCAATTGTCGCAGCTGTTAACCAAATGAATAGATAATTTATAATATTAAAAAAGGTTAATTTTATGTCAGACACTACAGTAACAAACCAAATAGATATAAAAAACAGTCAACAGAACGGTATTGAACACGTAAAAGGGGAAAAGAAGAGGTCTCAACAAGAAACCAATTTACTCGCTTCTGCCTACATGCAAATTTATAAGGCCGTTGAGAACAACCAACAAACGGCAAATCTGGAGGCAAAGCAGGTTCAAGCCCAGGCAGCTGCCCAGAACGATCAGATTGACCAGCTAGCGAAAATGAACTATTTCACTCTGTCGAAATCGATGCTCAACCCACAAGTGGCAACAAAAGGTCCTGGAGGGGGAGGATGGTTAGAAAGTGCAAAATGTACACTTGGAAACCTGGGTATGTCAATATTAAAGCCCGTGCAATCGGCCTTACAAACAGCTAACAGCCGTGAATCCCGACCTGGATGGGAGAGAACATTGGAACCTACAGGAACTCTCTCAAAATCGCAAATACAAGCGAATAAGCAGAGTGCAATAAAACAGAATATTGCCGTGGTTGGAGATAAAAACCAAAAGATTTCGGGAGAAAGATCTGTTTTACAGGGGAAACAAAATGACTTGCAGCAGACCTCTCAGATTATTGAAACAAAGGTGAACACGGAAGTAAATATGACCCAGCAGAATATATCAATATTTTCAAATATATTGTCTATACTTTCGAGTCTGTCGAAATCAATTTCGCAAATATAATAAAAAATACAGGAATTCATAATGTCTACCACAATAACTACAAATTCCGTTGATGTAGCCAAGCGCTCAGATCATGCTTTAGGAAGCAAAGAGACTTCTCCTGCTAACTACATGGCGCTTGCCTTCTTATACCTTGTTAAAGCGTCCATATCCACATCCGAGACGGCTCTAATTAAAGCCAAGCAAATAGGTGGCAATGCGCGAGCCCAGGCACAACTAATCAAACAAGAAAATGCCATGCAATTTAGGACTGTGCCTACTTTGAACAATAAGACCATCACCGAGCATGATAAGCACACGAATTTTGGTAGAGTCTTGCACGGCAAAGACCCCTTTTATACTACTGTGAAGCATATTAAACCCAATAATTACGTTGGAGTAAATACGGTTAATAGAGCTCAAGCCCAGAATCGCCAAGTCGATGCAGATCGAGCGCTTCTATCACAGAAGATTGGGATCCTACGGCAGTCAGGATCAGTGAATGAGACAAATATTAACTCGATTAACGATGATGCAACACAAACGATGCAGGAAGGGACAAAATTGGAGACAATCTTACAAAGTGAGACTTTCAATGCGTTGATGCGTCGACCTCCGAGAACTTAACACCTATAAAAAGCTTTACAGGATTTTTTGTGTAGGTGTATGTTGTTTACTGTGTTTAACTCGCCAAGGGGGGGCACCCTTGATTCGTTGACTCATCTCGTATCTATACCACTGCAAAACGCCGATATTACCGATAGGTGGAACTTGGGTTTAAAGAAACTCCTACTCAGTCTTATTCTTTTAGCGAGCCTCCCCCTCGTGGCAGTCGAGGATATCGACTACCCCCAAAATTTCTATATCGAATACCAGAAACTCTCCCAAGGCTCTATTTTTCATGTACTTCATACAGATGGAACACCTTTTGGAAAAGTGATACGGACGCTCGATGATAAGCAGGAGCTACTCTTCTATGTGGGAGACGATAAATTAGTCGCAAAAGCTGAATTGGAAAAAGAAGGGAAAACGACAACCGCCATCATTGAGCTTGCAGACGGAGAAGAATTGGGGTGGTTTTGCGCCACAATTTACACCCTTTATCCCGATGATTTTAAGCTTTACTCAAGCACCCACTGTTTGATCGCAAATGGACAAATGAACTGGATTGGAACTTTCTTCAGGTTGACAGACCCCCATAATAGACACCGGGAACTGGCGACCTTTGCCCGCCCCCGCTTTCAACTCCACTGTGATAGCTGGCATATCGAGATTGTCCGTGATGGAATCATAGATCCGGCAATTTTGGTCTTGATCGGCGCTTTCCAAACCTCGCTCAACTTAGGGTTGGAAGGATAATGGCTCCCGCCCTCTTTAGCTCTTCGAAGACGTGCTCACTATCTTCAATCCCCATGCACCCCTCTTTGATCACCATCACCTTAAATCCTGCTTTGAGCGCATCATGGACGGAGAACCGGACGCAGTAGTCTGTCGCAAGGCCAACGATATAGATCTCATCAACCCCCTGCTCTTTTAAATAGGCGGCAAGCCCGCTCTCTTTGCCAGCGTTATCTGCAAAGGTGCTGTAGCTGTCTACATCAGGATCGCTCCCTTTATGTACGATATGGGAGATTTTGTCGGTTTTGAGAGTGGGGGCAAATTCCGCACCAAAGGTATTTTGGACGCAATGATCGGGCCATATTCCATCCCTAGAGGCGAAGCTGATATGTCCGGGTGGATGCCAATCTTTTGTTGCCACTATCAGATCAAATTTATCCTGAAGAGCGTTGATAACGGGAATGATTTGATCCCCATTTGGAATTCCAAGAGCGCCACCTGGTAAAAAATCGTTTTGAAGATCAACTATGAGAAGCGCTTTCATCCAACTGATTCCTTATTTTTTCGATTAATTCAAGCTTAAGCGCATAGAGCGATTTTTCCATTCCAACAGGATAGCTGTGTGGATTATGAAAGCGCTTAATACCCCCATCAAATTGGGCAAGTTCTCTCCTAGCATATGCCCGAATCTCATGAAGGGAAGGTCTTTGATAGACACACTTCCCCTTCCTAAAAATGGGAACAAGTAAATCTCGAGATGTACAAGAGGAATCGAGAGGGCGCTTGCGAATCGGATCGAATGGGTCGATAATCTCACACCCTTTGGTCATGTCGGTCCCCTCGTTATAAAGAGCGTCTGCGATGTATCCCAGATCTGGTTGTGAATAGCGACGGACTTGCAAAATCCCTGGATCGGAAATTTTACTCATCCGCTCTGAGATTTTCAGGCGGTAGTCCCACTCTTTTGCCCCCTTTTTGCGGATCGCAGAAAGCTTGTATACACCATCGAGCGCAGCTTGAGACTGCCCCGTTACAAGATGTGTCCCCACTCCCCACACAGCAACTTTAGCCCCCTGTCGCTTTAAGTCTGCAATCAACGTCTCATTCAGTTCATTGCTCGCGTAGATTTTTGCCTCTTGAAACCCAGATCCATCCAAAAGTTTGCGTGCCTCTTGGCTTAAATAATTGATGTCGCCCGAGTCGAGACGAATTCCTAAAAAAGGGTGTCCCTGTTTCTTCAACCACAACCCAACTTCGATCGCGTTTTTGACACCTTGGATCGTATCATACGTATCGACAAGAAAAACACAGTTACCTGGCAGCGCTTCGGCGTAAGCCTGAAAAGACTCGAGCTCGGTTTCAAAAGCCATAATCCAACTGTGGGCATGCGTTCCTTTAACAGGAATCCCAAAAACCTTGCCGGCGAGCGTATTGGATGTCGAATCACCTCCTCCGATATAGGCGGCACGCGATGCAGTCATCGCCCCATCGATCCCCTGCGCTCGTCTCAAACCAAATTCCAAAACAGGATCATCTCCAGCGGCACTGCAAATCCGTGCAGCTTTTGTTGCAATCAACGTCGGAAAATTTATGAGAGTCAAAAGGGGCGACTCCAAAAGCTGAGCCTGCAAAATTGGACCTTTCACACGAATCAACGGCTCATAGGGAAACACAACATCACCCTCGCAAACGGCATCGATGTCGCACGCAAAAGACATTTCGCTTAAGTAACGTAAGAAACCCTCTTCAAATAACCCAAGAGTAGCCAGATAATCAAGATCAGAGGTTTCAAAGTGCCAATTTTCGACATACTCGATGACACTTTCTAGACCTGCAGCGAGTGCGTAGCCCCCTTCAAACGGTTTTTTGCGATAAATCAGATGAAAAACAGCCTCATCCTCGGCCATTTGTCTTTTCCAGTAACCATAGGCCATGGTAAGCTCGTAGAGATCGGTCAGCAAAGAAAGCGACTGGTTGTATAATGAGAACATTTTTCGGACTATAGAGTAGTTTTTAGCCCTATGCAAGTTTCCTATTCCAAAACACCACGTAGCATAAAAATCCTCATCTGGGCAATTGTCTTAACTTCCTTCCTCTCGCCCATTTTCACATTTACCTTAAACCACTACTTCAAAATCTCCGGCCCCTCCCAATGGTTCGCCCTTTCCAACTGGGGCTTGACGCGCGGTTGGCTCTGGCAACCGCTCACCTACAGCTTTATCCAATCTATCGATGTCGGGATCACCCTATCGCTTTTGGTCTCCCTCTTTTTTCACATGCTCTTGCTCTGGTTTTCCGGATCGGAAATCCAGGGACGCTATGGAACGCGCGCCTTTCTCCTGTTTTACCTAGGAGGCGCACTCATTGCCGGCATGATCGCCGCAGCTGCTCTTCTTGCTTTTAGCAGCCAATCGGTCGTAATCGGAAGCGCTCCCCCCATCTATGCGCTAATGATGGTGTGGGTAATGCTCAACTCCGATTTAGAGCTCTCTTTCTTATTTCTAATCCGCTTTAAAGCGAAATGGCTCGTGGCGATTTTGCTCGGCATCGCCCTGCTCGTCAACCTCTCTTACGGAGAGTTTATTCCCTTTCTTGCTGACGTTGTTGGTATTGGCTGGGGATTTTTGATCGGACGCCTTGTTTGGAAACTTCCCAATCCCTACCCACTTAACCTCGAATTTCCCAAGCGCAAAAAAAATGGCAAGATTATCAATATCAATGTGATGCAAGAGAGTGATAAGGCATTTATGGACCGCATGCTCGAAAAGATTGGGCGTAAGGGTGAGCGATCCCTCACAAAACGGGAACGTCAAAGGATGAAGAACATCTCAGAGCGGACCAAGTAGACTTTGAAGAGCGGCGCGAACTGTTTGGACTCCTTCTAGAACGCCCTCTTCATAGCGAAAGTGAGGGTTATTCTCAAGCTCGGGGTAGTCGTTTGGCTGAAGCACATCCTCTGCTGTGAGCGTCGGGACAAACTGGCTTCCACACTTCAAAACCTTTGCCCGCTGCGCTTCGATTATTTCATCCAATACTCTTTGAATCTCAGCTTTCACGGCGCCTCATTTGGAAAAACTCTTGCATAAGCGCGCCGCACTCATCAGCCAAAATTCCTGAAGTTATCTCAAGTTTATGCGTAGGATGGGTATGGGAAAAAAGATCAAACCAACTCCCGTTTGCCCCATGGCGAATATCAGGCGCTCCCCATACAAGGCGTTTAACACGAGATAGAAGAAGGGCTCCTGCGCACATCACGCACGGCTCGATTGTGCAGTAGAGGGTCGCATTTAAGAGGCGCCAGTTGTTCAAAGCCTGCGCCCCCGAACCGATGCACAACATCTCGGCATGCGCCGTTGCATCCTTGAGCATTTCGACTTGATTGTGACCGCGGGCAATCACTCTCTCTTCGTGGACAAGAACGGCACCAACTGGAACTTCTTCCTCTTTGTAAGCTTTGCGGGCTTCCTTTAGCGCCTCGCGCATAAAATGTTCATCAATTTCATTCATGAGGATAACTTCTTCTGAAGTTGGCCGACCTGCTTTTTGAGAATTTCCATGTCGTTCACATACTTTCTCTGCATCCCGCTCAGCTTTTTTTCATACCGCTCGCTCATCGCAGACATTTCACGCGTATGCCGTTTTTGCATCGCTTCCAAAGATTCTGAAATCTGCTTAGCTTCAGCCTCTTTGCGCGCTTTTTTACTCTCCTCTATCGCTTGAGTGCGAAGATTTTCATATATTTCTTTGGGAAATACAACCGAGTTAAATACAGAAAAGAGGTAGGTCTTTGGGGCTCCAAATGCCTCAAGTGATCCTTTCAACAAAGGTTGAGAAATTTCTTGGGGGAGCTCCTCGAGCTCATCAAAATCCTCTGATATATTTTTTAGTGCCATCTCAAAAAAATCATATATGTCAGTGTGTTTAAGGAGCCAGCGAGTTGCAACAAACTCCCCAAGTCCAACATTACCGCCGGTGATATCCTTATAATAAGCATCAGCCAACTCATGGAGGGGGACATTAGTAAAATTTTTACCTAGAAAATAACGGCGACAAAATTCCTTGTCGATCTTCAGATGTTCGTTTTTTAATTCTTTTTTTACTGTTTCAACAATCTCAGCAAGCCATGGCCTCAACAATTCAAATTTTTCCTGATATCCGGTCTCTTTTAGCATATTCTTTCCTTTAACAGTGAGGTGATATATGGTTTATAACAAAAATGGTGTTTCTAGTGGAGCCCTTTTACGGACGAAATATTGATCCTCGCCAAGAAAAAAATGAAATCGAAAAAATCCTGTCCAGATATAGCCAAGAGCCCGTTTCTGAAGACCTTAAGAAAAAGATCTATGACGAATTAACCGAAGCAAGAGCTCAGGGAAAAATCTCGATCCCCTTCAAAGTTGTCATCCGAAAAACACCTTCGAATGTCCACCGCGACTATATTGAAGTTCTCCTCGACACGAAAGTCTAAGTGCGCTATAATGGATGTTCACTTTAATGTATAATCGGGAGATTTTTTAAATGTCGCTAGATAAAGGCACAAAAGAAGAAATCACAAAAAAATTTCAACTTCATGAAAAAGATACTGGATCGGCTGACGTTCAAATTGCTATTTTAACTGAACGTATTGCTGAGTTGACAGACCATCTAAAAAGATCCCCTAAGGATCATAACTCCCGTCTCTCCCTCCTCAAACTTGTAGGACAGAGACGCAAGCTTCTGGAATATCTGAACTCAACAGATACAGAAAGATACAAAAACTTGATCAAAAGACTAAATCTTAGAAAATAAATTCTTTACGCAATCGTGTTCACGCCTGTGAACACGATTTCTTGACTCCTTATCCCCCAGAGAAAAAAATCATTATGGAACGAAAAATAAAGACCGTCGAAATCGGCGAAAATAAAACACTTACTTTTGAAACTGGAAAAGTCGCAAAGCAAGCCAATGGTGCTGTCATCGTACGCCTCGGAGACACCATGGTTTTCAGCTCGGCTTGTGCCACTAAGGAAGCGAGCAATGAGGTAGATTTCCTACCCTTGCGCGTCGACTACCAGGAGAAATTTTCTTCTGCAGGAAAAACCCTTGGCGGATTCATTAAGCGCGAAGGACGTCCTAGCGAAAAAGAAATCCTTACATGCCGCTTGATCGACCGCCCTCTGCGCCCAATGTTTGAAGATGGCTACTATAACGACGTACAAGTCCTCTCTTATGTCTGGTCATACGACGGAGAGCACCAACCCGATCCTCTAGCAATCTGCGCTGCAGCCGCCTCTCTTGTCATTTCAGACATCCCTCTAATTAAACCTGTTGCCGGTGTACGCGTCGGGATGATCGATGGCAAATTTGTCATCAATCCAACAGCCACAGAGATGGAAGCTTCTGAATTAGATTTGATCTTAGCGGGAACAGAAGACGCCATTTTAATGATCGAAGGGTACTGCGACTTCCTAACCGAAGAGCAAGTTGTCGATTCGATCGAATTTGGTCACCAAGCGATTCAAAAAATCTGCCACGCCCTAAAAGAGTGGCAAGGCGAAGTTGGAAAGCCAAAATACCGCGATAGCCTACGCCAGACCTCTCAAGAACTTCTTGATATAATCGAAAAGCAAACAGCTGCTCCTCTACAAGAAGCGATCAAAATTGCTGATAAACAAGAGCGCGATGAAAAAGTTGGCGTGATCAAAGAAGAATTGATGAAAGTCCTCTTCCCTGAAGGTGAGGAGCCACGTTTTTCACCAGTTGACGCCAAGATGGCCTTCAAAAAGACCCAAGCGAAGTACATGCGCAACATGGTCCTCGATACGGGCAAACGTGCAGATGGACGAACCGTTACCGACATCCGTGCAATCGATGTCGAACCGAGCTTTCTTCCCCGTTCACACGGAAGTTGCCTATTTACTCGCGGCGAAACCCAAGCAGTAGCTGTCTGTACTCTCGGTGGAGAGAGCATGGGTCAGCGCTTTGAAACACTTGACGGTGATGGGCTTAGACGCTTTTATCTCCAGTACTCCTTCCCTCCTTTTTCAGTTGGTGAAGTAGGACGTACCGGCCCTGCTGGAAGACGTGAAGTTGGACACGGCAAGCTCGCTGAACGAGCCCTTACCTCAGTCCTCCCTTCACAAGAAGAATTCCCCTACACCATTCGCCTTGAGTCGAATATTACAGAATCAAATGGCTCATCATCGATGGCTTCCGTATGCGGTGGCTGCTTAGCAATGATGGATGCTGGTGTACCGATTAAGCGCCCGGTTGCAGGAATTGCAATGGGATTGATCCTTGAAGACGACCGCGTTGCCGTCCTCTCAGACATCTTAGGTCTAGAAGATGCCCTTGGAGACATGGACTTTAAGATTACTGGAGATTCAGAAGGAATCACCGCTTTCCAAATGGACATTAAGGTTGAAGGGATCACCGTCGCGATTATGAAAGCGGCCCTCAAACAAGCGAAAGCTGGCCTGACCCACATCCTTTCTAAAATGCTCGAAGTTATGCCAAAGGCGCGCAAAGAGATGTCGATCTACGCTCCGCGTATTGAGACTCTGCAAGTTAAGCCAAGCAAAATCGGTGCGATCATTGGCCCAGGCGGAAAACAGATTCGTGCGATTACCGAAGAGACTGGTGTCCAGATCGACATCAACGATTCGGGCTTAATCAGCATCGCCTCTTCAGACCCTGAATCGATGGATAGAGCCAAACAGATCATCGAAGGTTTAGTTGGCGATGTCGAAATCGGCAAAACCTACGATGGAAAAGTCACTTCGGTTGTTCCGTTTGGTGCGTTTATCGAGATTCTTCCTGGAAAAGAAGGACTTTGCCACATTTCAGAGCTCTCTGACACCCGTGTTGAAGACATCAATGCGTATATCAAGCAAGGGGACGCCGTTTCGGTTAAGGTGCTCGATATTAACGAGCGCGGCCAACTCAAGCTTAGCCGCAAGGCCTTAATGAAAAAGGTCGAAAGCTAATAAAAGGGTCCCAACTCTGGGGCCCTTTTTTTGTAGACACTTTCAAATTTTTTTGTTACATAGACCATCTATCAATGAGGAGTGTTAGAATATGAGAGCACGTTTTTTTATCATGGCAATCCTTGCCATAGCAATCCCTAGCTACGGCGCAATCCAATATAGAGTACTCAACGATGAGACGAGAACAAGCACTATTCCCATGGATGATCCGGAGGATAGCAGCGTGATTGAGCCTAGAGGAGCTCACGTTATTCCTCCTCTTAGCGGAATTGGAATTGACATGACCGACCGCGATCAAACCACTCAAAACTTTGGAAGCATTGCAACCACAGGTGCAGCAGCGCATGCAATCAATAGCACAGGGCTAAGGGCATCGATTACAAGCACGGGGACCATCGAAACGACCGGAGCTGGAGCTGTTGGGATCAATAGCACCAATGATGATGTGGTGATTACAACCAGTGGAAGTATTACGACAACCGGGACAGGTGCATCTACTGGAATTTTCACCACTGGGGGAACCGCAACTATTAGAAATAATGCGGACATTACTACAGTTGGCAATGGCGCGATTGGAATCAGCAGCACAGGGGGAGGAGCTGCCATCTTTTCAGGAGGCTCTATCTCGACAACAGGTACTGGGTCACATGGATTTTCTCTCACAACCGGCACAACGACTGTAAGAAACGACGGCACTATTTTGACAACTGGATCCGGTTCATTTGGAGTCAATAACGATACGAGTCCCGATGTTATTTTCACAAACAATGGCACCATCACGACCTCTTTCAGCAGCACAGCTCCATTTTTTAATGAAGACAGCCCTAGGTTAATGTTTACAAATACTGGTACACTCAATGCAATTGGAACTACTGCCGAAGGTTTTTTTAATACAGGAAGCTCAGATGTCACGATTCTCAACACAGGGAAAATCATTAGCACCGCATCTGGAATCTTCAATGACACAGGAAGCGAACGCCTTCTCGTAAGAAATAGCGGAACAATCTTCAGCTCGGGTGGGTCGGCAGTCGCTCTCGGTGTGACAAGTGATGTGATGATCATAAATAGCGGCTTACTTGAATCTGGTACTTCAGATGCGGTTGGAGGATTTTCTGATAATGTCCAGATTGTCAACTCAGGCACAATCCGAGGAGTTGGTCCAGCCATAGTGATGGATGGAGCCAACCCTACGCTTACCCTTCTTCGTGGCTCGAATGTACAGGGTAGTATCTTTTTTTCTGATCCTTTGACTCTGAGTGTTGAAAAGGGCTTAAATTTGTTCATGGACCTTGATGGGACATTTGCAACACTCAACATCGACGCTCCCCATGTACAGGTAGGCACAGATGTTGTTGGGGTAATCGACCCAACAGGGCTTACGTTACAACCAGACGTGATTGCCGATCTTTCCGATACGATTCTAGATGGGATCTATCGACATCGCCTAGGATGCTGCACTCCATGTGGCTGTGGCTCATGGATCCAAGCAATCGGAAGCTACAGAAACAGGAACCGCGCTCACGACCACATTGGATATGATAACTGGCAGGCAGGCTTTCTGGTCGGCTACGACAAACCTATGTGTAGAGGAAACATTGGGCTCTTTGCTGGATTCTCCCATGGAGAGGCTGAGGTTGATCAGCACACCCAAAAAGCTTTTATCAATAGCTACATCGCCGGTGCGACCTACGAAACGTGCTTTTGCGACACCTTTATCGGACTTGCCCTAACAGCTGGTTATATCGACTGGGACAACAACCGCTATGTAATGAATAACTTAGCACCTGATGGAGTGGAAATAGCGCAAGCCAACATCGATGGGCTCTTCCTCTCTCCAGAACTCACCCTGGCTCGCCAGTTTTCTGCTTTCTGCGTCCAACCTGTTATGACCTTTAACCTTCGCTATGTAGGTTTCTATCCTGGCGACTACAGCGAGAGTGGCTCTGCTTCCAACTTCTCTGTCGATAGCCGCCACATCAACTTGTTAACCACACGCTTAGAAGCAGCGCTTCCCTATAGCAATATGTGTGGCAAATGTTGCTGGAGCATCGAGCCCTACATCGGTGTGTATGGAAGATACCAATTATCAGATACGCACATCGATGGAGAGCTCCTCGGGCAAGACCTCGATTTTAGTCAGCCAGGTCCTCGCAACGTGGCGGCTTTTCTGACGGGTTTCCGTGGGATTCAGTCCTTTGGATGTGTGAATTTTACCCTTAATCTAGAAGCAAGCTTTGACTCAAATAGTAGTGTGCGCTTACTTGGAGAAGGTGGAGTTGGGTGGAACTTCTAAGACCCTGATTGCTACCTAAACTTGTTGTTATAGTGCTTAGATGCATTCAGATGCGTAGGCTCGATGCGAAGGCAAGGGTTCCTCCCTTGTCGAGTGTCGAGACTTAGCAGATGGAGGCATCTAAGCACTATAACAAC
>JAJFLY010000026.1 GCA_021772455.1 Chlamydiota bacterium | reverse complement strand
AAATGTACTTCGACCGGTTTGCCATCTCCGGTCACAAGCATGTGCACCTTAATTCCGCAGAAATACCGTTTTTTGGAAGCTGCAAAGCCTAAATAGCTCTTTTCGAGAAAAAGTTTTCGCTTGTCCACACGGTTTTTTTGGCAATATGTAATCGGGAAACTATCTACGGCAAAGACCTTACTTTCAAAATCTTGTTTAAACAAAAGAGCTAGAAATCAAAAGAGGGCATGCCAGCATGTCCAGGGGATTTTGTGAAGACGACGGTTGAGTCGACTGGTGCTTAAGATCGCTGGAAACAATCCGAGGCGCTTACAAAAATATCTCGTTTTCACATAGTTACTGTGAAAAAATTTTGCAGCCACAACAGCAAAAGTCATCACTTCCGCATTTTCCATTTTTGCTTGAGTGTCGTCTTGTACGCCAAGGATTTTTAGCAGTTCAGAACTAACCACGTAAACTACAGTTACATAAAGCTCCATACTATCCTCCATTTTGATTTGGTAGAGCACTATAACAACAAGTTTAGGTAGCAATCAGGGTCTTTGGACAAAGTAGAACTGTCATATTTCGGGGTCAAAGAGCGCAAAGAGGAGCGATCAGTAAGTTTGGGGAATTTACGCAACGGCAAGTTCACTGGTTCTGCTGTAATTGTAATTAATAGTAATAAAAATTATACTGTATATTAACCAGCAATTAACGGAAATAGTGAATATGTACGGAAAATTAAATCCATTAAAATTAGGCCTAGCAGCAGGAATCATGTGGGCTCTTGTCCTTTTCTGCATGACATGGGTTTCAATGTATACCGGCTACGGAATGTTTTGGCTCTCGCAATGGATGGATATCTACCCGGGTTTTGAGCTCTCTATGGTCGGATCTTTTGTAGGCCTTGTCTACGGTTTCATCGACGGATTTGTGTGTCTTTTCATCTTCGGATGGCTCTATAACTTAATGAAGCCGTAAATGACAGACGTTTTGATTGTTGGGGCGGGTCCAACTGGACTCGTCCTCGCCCATGAGCTCCAACGCAGAAATATTGAGTTCCGTCTTATCGATGCAAGAGAGGGGCCCGAGGCGTATTCGCGCGCGATGGGGATTCAATCCCACACATTGGAAGTTTTGGAAAAAATAGGCGTCCTCCCCACTTTTTTAGAGAAGGGAAGAAAAGCGCAGGAATTCTCCTTTCTCTGGAACAAAAAAACACTTACGTTCTCCTTGAAAAACCTCGATGCTCCTCACCCCTATGTTCTTATCCTTCCCCAATCTGAAACAGAAGCTATTCTCCGCAAAAATCTTAAAGTTGAGTGGAAGACACGCTTAATCGACCTAAACACTCTCGAACTTCCTTCGGGAGAAAAAGAGGAGGTATCATTTCCATGGATCGTTGGCTGCGACGGCGCTCATAGTTCGGTACGCCACGCACTTGAGATGCCTTTTCGGGGCTCTAAGCTCGAAGAGCCTTTTCTTTTGGCCGATATCAAAGTGCATACCTCTTTTGATTTTAAGGGCCCATTCATCTTTTTGAGTAAGAAGGGATTTGGACTTTTAATCCCCTATCCATTGGAAAATACTTTCCGTGTTGTACTCCCAGGCCTGCATGAGGCCAATACGCCACAGAAACTTACAGCTTTGATCAAAGAGCGTGGTTTTTCCCACCCCTTGGAGGTGACAGAGATCTCAATACTTTCCTCTTTTCAAATCCAGAGACGCCACGCCGCAAAATTTCGCAAAAATCATGTCTTTCTTGCCGGGGATGCCGCCCATGTCCACAGTCCGTTCGGTGGGCAGGGAATGAATACGAGTATTCAAGACGCTTTTAATCTTGGCTGGAAGCTTGCCCTTGTGATCAAAGGGGGCGCTCCCGAAACGCTTCTCGATACATATGAAGCAGAACGGCTGCCGGTTGCCAAAATGGTGCTGAAGGGGACGACATGGATGACACGCCTGCTCACTTTTTCTCAAAAGAGATGTCCCCCTCTTTTCTATTGGGTATTCCGTTTTCTCCTTGGAAGCCAAAAAAGGCGCAAAAAAATGGGAGAGCTTATAAGCGAGATTGGAATTAGCTACGCGATGAATCCTATCAACTATGAGCTGCTGCGAGATAAAGATTGGAAAGGACCAAAATCTGGGATGCGCGCCCCAGATTGCCCTCTTGCGAACGGATCACGCCTATTTGAACGACTTAAAAGTCCAAAGTTTGTCTTACTGCTCTTTTCAAAAGACCCGGCGTTTGAAGAGGCGATTAAAGAAGAATATTCTGAGTGGATCGAGGTACAAGTCGTAAAGGGAGAGGCAATCAGACAAAAATATGCCGCCGGAACGAAGAGTTTATATCTCATTCGCCCCGACGGCTATATCGGCTACCGAAGCCAAAGCTTCAAAACCGAAGAGGTCGTTTCCTACCTCCTTAAGATTCTTCACCCTGCTTTGTTACGTAATAAATCGTAAAGGGGTGGTTTTCAATATACGCCTCGCCAAGCTCATCTTTCTCAGCTCTGTAGGCTTTATATTTAACATTACCAAAGAAGCATGGTCGCTTGATCTCTTCACATTTTAGTCCTGCATTTTGGATCGCAACTAGATATTCTTCTTCTGAATGGTAGTAATTTAGCTCTGCACCATCAGGATTTTTTCTCCAAATTGGCTCTCCAGATCGAAGCAATTTCTCATCTGTCACAAGAACAAGTTTATTTCCTCGCTTCACAAATGTTGCACGCTGAACCTCTTCAAGCTCTTTAAGATTGGCAATAATCACATCTGCGTCTTTGCTTGATCCAATTTTTGTTAAAACTTTCTGAATATGCGCATTAACCTCTTTATCAGAGTGCTTTCCATCAGTAAATACGACACCAAATGAAGCTGGTGCTGTCACAAACAACTGACCACCATCTTTTAAAACACGCTGAGCTTCTCGGAAGTGCGCGCCCAAGCCTGATGTTGTATACTTCTTAGCTGAAATGGTTTGCATAGTCTGCTTTAAATTACAGCCTACATTAATACTCAATGCCCGATCAAAATGGTGCGCTTCAAAGGGAAGATTTGCAACATCCCCTTGACATAGTTCAACTTGCCTTTCAACTCCAGCCTGCGCAACTGCCACTTGAGCTTGCTCAAGCATTGTCGACCGGATATCAATCCCGTGAACAACAGCTCCATTTTGAGCTGCTTCCACTGCCCAGGGGGCTGCGCCACATCCCGCATCGAGAACAACAGAACCCGAAACATTTTTTAGTTCTGCTTTGAGGTATGGATCGAGAAAAAGCTCTCCATCTGGACCGTGTCCATTATAATCATAAGCTATAAGATTTGCGCTCATCATTAGAGCACATAGAAAAGTAATCCTTTTTTTCATCACGCTTTCTCCTTAGGTTTGATCCAAATTAATTAAAAATTGGATTTACAAACGGTTCGCATTTATTTACACTAACTTAAATTACTGTTGACGATAGAAAAAAGAGAAAATTATGGCAATGAGGTTTTTCACTTTCCTACTGATTCTTTTTGCGACGCCGCTTTGTGCGCATGTCACTAGGACCGATTCTCTTGAGTTTTTAGTCGAGAGCAATCTCAATCTCAATGAACACGATCTTGTGATTTTTGATTACAACAAAACCTTGGTTATTGCAGATGATGCGCTGCTCCAATCCTGCAACACCAGCTGCCTAAAAGCCCGCATGCTAGCTCATACTCCTACACTCTCAGCAGAAAAAATCAACGAACTCGGCAGCTTGATCATGGCAGAGCGAAAGGTTCACCTTGTCGATCCTCGCTCATCAGAACTCATCAAACATCTACAGCAAAAAGGGGTTAAAGTAATCGTTGTTTCGGGGATTCGAACAGGCCCCTATGGGCAGATCCAAAATGTTGTGGAGTGGCATTTACAGGAAATCAATGGTCTTGGATTGGACTTTCGCTCCACATTTCCAAACTGCAATCAGATCGCTTTCAAAAAGTACAAAAAACACCCCGCCCCCCCCCTTTTTGTAGATGGGGTCCTTTATACGGGTGAAATGCCTAAGGGGGAGGTCTTGAGCCAATTTTTTAAGCAGACAGGTTTCAAACCGCGCCGAATTATTTTTATCGATGATACTGTTGCAAACCTCAATTCCGTTGGAAAATGCGCTCGCAAAATGAAGATTCCATACTTGGGATATTGCTATACAAAAGGGGTCGATGAGCGGAAAACTGTTGATGAACAAATCGCGATCTACCAGATTCACAACTTAATCGAAAATGGCCAATGGATTGACGACCAAAAAGCTGCAGAAAGGATGACAAAATGGAGCAATACACCTACCTAATCGTGGGCGGAGGAATGACCGCAGACGCGGCTGCACGCGGAGTTCGAGAACTCGACGCGTCGGGTCGCATTGGCATTATCAGCGAAGAAGCCCATCCTCCATATAACCGCCCTCCCCTCACAAAAGGGCTGTGGATTGGGAAACAAGAAGAGGAGATTTGGTGCAAGACAGAACAAGAAAATGTCTCTTTCCACCTTGGAAAACAGGTTGTTTCGATTCACCCCGAAACCCAAGAGGTCGTAGATAACGAAGGGAACCATTACCAATATAAAAAGCTCCTTCTTGCAACAGGCGGCACACCTCGCAAACTAGAATGCCCAAATTCGGGAGTGATCTATTTTCGAACACTTGATGATTACCACAAACTTCGCTCCCTATACGACAAGGGAGAGAATTTCATCGTGATTGGAAGTGGATATATCGGCACTGAAATCGCCGCCTCACTTGCTATGAATGGGAAAAATGTGACGATGATCACGCGTGAAAGGGCACTTGGCTCGAAAAAATTACCTTCTAGCTTTTCAAACTTCTTAACCACCTACTACACTGAAAAAGGGGTTAAGGTTGTGTGTGAACAATCGGTTATTTCTGTTTCACAAGAGCAAGAAAGATACGTTGTCAAAACAAACACCGGTGAGACATTTTATGGCGATGGTGTCATCGCGGGCCTTGGGATTACTCCCTCGACGGCACTTGCAGAGATGGCCGGATTAAAAATTGAAAATGGCATTGTTGTCGACCGTCAGCTGCAAACCTCTCAGCGCCACATCTTTTCAGCTGGCGATGTTGCGAATTTTTATAACCCTCATTTAGAAAAACGGCTCCGTATTGAGCATGAGGACACTGCCCATACCATGGGAAGGGCTGCTGGGCGCAATATGACAGGTATCGCTGAAGAGTATTTGCATCTCCCCTATTTTTATTCAGATTTGTTTGAGCTCGGGTACGAAGCGATTGGCGAGCTCAGTAACGACATGGAGATCGTTGAAGATTGGCACGAGCTCTATCGCAAAGGGGTGCTCTATTACTTGCGCGAGGGGCGTGTCCGTGGCGCCATTCTTTGGGGAATCTGGAATCAAATCGACCGCATCCGCGACATGATCGCCTCTAGAGAGATTTATACTGCTGATGCCCTTATTGGCAAGGTCACAGCTTAGCCAGAAACGTCTTTGTTGCGGGAGTTGTCTAGGTTGAGATTGAGGTTATAAGCGGCGCTGATCAGTCCAAGATGGGTGAACGCTTGGGGAAAGTTGCCCAAATGCTCCCCTTGAACGCCTAATTGCTCCGCGTAAAGGCCTAAATGGTTTGCATATGCAAGCATCTTTTCCAAATAGTAGCGCGCTTTTTCCAAGTAGCCTGCACGAGAGAGACATTCGACATACCAAAAACTACAAAGGGAAAAAGTTCCTTCCGTGAACATCTGCTCTTTCGACTCATCGGGCGAAATATAGCGATAGACAAGCGAATCGGCCACAAGGTCTCTTTCGATCGCCTCCAAAGTTGAGAGCCACTTTGGATCTCGGGGTCCGATAAAACGGGTTAGCGGCATCAGAAGTGTCGAAGCATCAACGCGGTCGGCACCTTTATATTGGACAAATGCTTGTAGATCCTCATTCCAAAAATCGGTGAAGATCGATCTAGAGATTTCATCACGCACCTTTTTCCAATGGGAGGGCATCGGAAACGACCGATTACGCGCCATCCGCACCATCCGGTCGATCGCCACCCAAACCATCAGGCGCGAATAGAGAAAACGTTGACGCCCCTCGCGCACTTCCCAAATCCCCTCGTCGGGTTGATTCCAATTTTCACACAGCCAATCGATTTGACCGCTCAATTGAAACCAAAAATCGTACGAAATTGGTTCTCCATATTTGTTATAGAGATAGATCGAATCCATCAACTCGCCATAAATATCGAGCTGTAATTGGTCATAAGCCCCATTTCCAATTCGAACGGGCCGCGATTCTTTGTACCCCTCCAAATGATCGAGTTCTTCCTCAATCAAGTGCTTATTCCCACGGATTGAGTACATCAATCCAAGCTCACCTGGCTTTCCAATATCGGGGCACTGCTTTTCAATCCAATTAATAAACTCACCCGCCTCCTTCGTAAATCCAAGACGAATCAACGCATAAAGGGAAAAGGCGGCATCGCGGATCCAGGTGTAGCGGTAATCCCAATTCTTGTCCCCCCCAACCTCTTCCGGAAGGCCGAACGTTGCAGCCGCAACAATCGATCCATGCTTTTTGGAGGTCATCAACTTCAATAAAAGGGCAGAGCGGTTTACAGATTCCTGCCATCTTCCCTTGTATTTGCAATTGCTCATCCAACGGCGCCAGTAGTGAATCGTATCAAACAAGCTCTTTTCGACCACCTCAGAGACATCCTTCACATTGGGCATATTGCTCACCCTGCACAAAATGAAGTCGGCATTCTCACCCGGCTGGAGAGTAAAATGGGCATACCCATCCTGCTCACGAATTTCCAAAGGAACGGAACTCAAAAGTTTAAGCCCTAAATTCTCCTCACCCTCACCCATAAAGAGAATAGAATTTACCTGATGAATCACCTTATGGGGACTGCGTGCATAATTAAATCGAGGAGCGCAATGCATGTGGAAAGTGTTGTTTCCACGAATACTTGTGACCCGGCGCACCAAGCAATTTTCTTCGAATAGCCCCTCTACAGGCATAAAATCAGTGATCTCAGCCACACCATCCTCGGAAAGGAAGCGGGTGATTAGGACATTGGTGTCAGGAAGATAAATCTGCTTATGCTTAACCTCGTGAAGCTGAGGAACAATCCGAAAATAGCCCCCCTTTTTCTTATCAAGGAGAGCAGCAAAAATCGAAGGAGAGTCAAAATCGGGATAGCACATATAATCGATCGACCCGTTCAGACCGACGAGAGCGACCGTATTCATGTCGCCGATAATCCCGTAATTTTCAATCGGTTGGTATTCCATATGCCCCTAAAAATGGAGCAGGGATTGCTCCCTACTCCGTCCTAACTTTGGATAAGAACGTTTGTTCAGGAGCAAGGTAGCATATTACGTGCCAACTCTTTCTGCTTGTAACTGGAAATATTTTTTGATAGGTTGAACTTTTTAGAAATGAGGACAGGAAATGAGAAAAGTCTGGATCGTAGTGGCAAATGGGAGTCAATCGACCATATATAAAGCCAAAAACACCCACACACTCATTGAGTTAAAGACTTTTCAACACCATGAAACTCAACAATCCAAAGGCGAATTAAATTCCGATCGTCCAGGACGACAAACGAACCGCGTCGGATACGGAACCGACACGATGGAGGAAAAAACCCCTCCAAAGGTAAAAGAAGCCTCTTCTTTTGCTCAAGAGATCGCCTACTATCTTGAGGAAGGATTTAACGGGGCCACATGCGAGCGGATCTATATCGTCGCCAAGCCCCCTTTTCTAGGATTTATCCGCGGAGCTCTCTCTGCAAATGTCTCTAAGTTGGTGGAGGCGGAAGTACAAAAAGATCTGACACAAATGCGACCCGAGCAAATCCGTGAATATCTTCCCCCAGTCCTCTAGAAAACTCAAGGACGTCCTTCGCTGGTTTATCTGGTATTTGGCCGTTTCGTTTTTCTTTTACGAGTTTTTCTTGCGCGTCAGCCCAAGTGTGATGATCGAATCGCTGATGGCGACCTTCAGCGTGGGCGCCGGTACAATCGGTGCGATCAGCGCGATCTATTTCTACATCTACGCTCCAATGCAGTTACCGGTCGGGCTCCTTATGGACCGCTTTGGCCCTCGCAAGCTCCTCTCATTGGCAGCCGCTGTTTGCGGAATCGGAGGAATTATCTTCGGAGCCGCGCTAAACCTTGAGATACTAGCTGCCGCCCGTTTATTAATGGGATTTGGCTCTGCATTTGCTTTTGTTGGCCTCCTCTACATCACCTCACACTGGTTTCCCAGAAAGCAGCTCGCCCTCCTGATCGGGATCGCCAATTCGACGGCTATGATCGGAGCTGTTGCCGGAGAAGGTCCTGTGAGCATACTCGAGCACCAAATCGGATGGCGCTACACGATGTTTGTGATTGGAGCGATGGGCATTTTGCTCAGCTTCTTTATCTTTATCGTGGTTAGACAAGCACCTAAAGAGAGCATCAATAGTCACAAAAAAATCAATTTTGCTGAGGCATGGAAAAATCTTAAAAAGATCTTAATCCACCCCTCCTCCTGGCTCAACGCCCTCATCGCCATCTCTCTCTATACAACGACAAGCGCTTTTGCCGCCCTGTGGGGAGTCCCTTTCTTAATTCACAATCATGGCATGAGCCAAACGCTTGCTGGGTTTGCCTCTTCAAGCATCTACATAGGTTGGATCGTCGGAGGCCCCCTCGTTGGCCACCTCTCAGACAGATTTAAGACGCGCCGCCCCTTCCTCAAGCTTTGTTCTCTACTTGGAGGCCTTACCCTACTACCGGTTATTCTCTTCATGGATTTCCCTCCCTACCTCATTTTTATCCTTCTCCCACTTGTCGGCGTCTTCTCATCGGCCGAACTGCTCAACTTTAGCTACGCAATCGATCTCCATCCTGAAAAGGCGACAGGCTCTGCGGTTGCCTTTACGAACTTTGTGATCATGATGGGTGCTGCTATCTTCCAACCTTTGGTCGGTTGGCTTCTCGATTTTTTCTGGGATGGAAAGTACATGGGAATCATAAAAGACTACTCCCACAACGACTACAAGCTCTCGATGATCTGCTTTCCCCTTTGTTTCTTCATCGCCTTCATCCTCTCCTTCTTCCTCAAAGAGAAAGATGACAAGCGCACCAAACAAAAAACCGTCCTTTCACGACTTAGTTTTTAAAAATAAGTACTCTCCTTATTTTCATTCCCTTTTAAGATTGAGTATGTAATTGTACTGAAACGGTATATGAATATGCCAGCAATAAGTTAAAAGGAAGCAGAGATCTTATGTTAGAACATGCCAACGATGAGCTAAAAGCTGATAGAAAAATTGTATTAAAAACTGTTCAGAGAAATGGCGACGCGCTTCGGTACGCCAGCGATGAGCTAAAAGGCGATAGAGAAATTGTATTGGAAGCTGTTCAGGAAAATGGCTACGCGCTTGAGTACGCCAGCGATGAGCTAAAAGCTGATAGAGAAATTGTATTAAAAGCTGTTCAGCAAGATGGCCACGCGCTTCAGTATGCAAGCGATGAGCTAAAAGCTGATAAAAAAATGGTTTATTAAAGAATAATTCTACTTCTCTATATCCTCTATTTTTTTTGACCGTGTTCTATCGGATCCAATTTCGACCCCTTACTTGCTTTCTCAAAAAAAAAATAAAAGGGGCAAGAATATGGGGAAAGATGCTTGGGTATTAGGCAAATAAACCCAAAACTCAGGTTTTTAATAGTCGAAGTAGAGGCAGAGGCGGAGGACGTGCGTGGGACGCCAGGTGGGAAATTTGATATAGCGCAACATATACATCACATCGCTTTGAAATAGATGTGAAAAAGTAAAGCGTCCAACAACTGCAAAACGGTTTTCAGCAAAACCAAAATATTCTCTGAAAAACATCTCCTCAGATAGGTAAGGATTAAACTGGTATCTGCCAACTTTCCAGGGAGAAAATAACTCAATCCGATTACGATACTGCCACAGATCAGGGCCTGATTCCGGAATGAGGTACTGAACGCGACTTCGATCCTCAAGCGTCCAGTTGCATATTTTGAATTTAAGGGTGGCATCCAATAAGGGATTATAAACCGGGATTCTTCGATGATCAGGCCGTAGCGCAGCGCCTTGGCGATACCCTGGCGCGACTGTGAGCCAATTACAAGGAGAAACACTGATTCCTCCTTGGAGATAGGAGAAGTAGAGAATAGAGGCGTCGTCCCCCCAGCGGAACTCGGTTTGAAAATAAAGGGTAGTTGTGGGGGTGGGCATCCAAGTAATTTGTTGATGCTCCCACACCTGGAAGTCGTTTTTCTTGTTAAAAGTGCTCCCGAATAGGAAAGAACTAGAAAGGATACTAATAAGAAAGAGGGCTTTGAATTTCATGGGATTTTTTATGAAAAAAGAGTATACTGCTCCCATTATGAACGCAAATCAAATTCTCCACGTCACTTCCCTTAGCTCAACTGGAGAGGGTATCGGCACCCTCGATGGACTTAAAGTCTTTGTAGATGGAGCGCTTCCAGGCGAAGCTATTTCAATTGAAATCACGAAGCAAAAGAAGAACTACGCTAAAGGGCGTATGCTCGAGGTTTTGGATCCCTCTCCTGAACGGACAGAGCCAATCTGCCCCCTCTTCGGCGAGTGCGGCGGCTGCCAGGTGATGCATTTGCAATACCCGGCACAGCTTGGCTTAAAGCGGCAGCGTGTCGTCGATGCTCTAGAACGGATTGGCGGCTTTGAGAAGCCACATGTTCTCCCATGTCACCCCTCCCCTACATCAATTGGTTACCGTAACAAAATTCAACTCCCGATCATTTGGGATGGAGAGAAAAAAACGATCGGGATGTACCGCAAGAATAGCCACGAGATCGTTCCCATTGAGCGCTGTTTTATCCAGTGCCCCCAAGGCGAAGAGATCCTAGAGCTCGTCTCGAAACGATTAAATATCCCTTCTGTACGCTATGTTTTGATCAGAAATGCGATCTTTAATGACGAAGCTTTGGTTGTCCTTGTCACCGATGGACGCTTCTCTGATCAGATTCAAGCTTTTGGAAAAGAGCTCATGGCAGCCCACCCTCTTATTAAAGGTGTTGTTGAGAATGTTAATAAACGAAAAGACAATATCATTTTAGGAAAGACCTTTCGCCCGCTTGTAGGAAGGCCATATCTTACTGAACGCTTATTGAATAAGAAATTCAAACTCTCGGCATCCTCGTTTTTTCAAGTCAACCCCGCTCAAACTGAACATCTCTACGAAAAAGCGATAAGTCTTGCCTCTATCCAGCCAAACGAAACTGTATTTGATGCCTATTGTGGTGTGGGAACTTTAGCTCTTTTTGCAGCCGATCATGCCAAGCATGTCTATGGGGTTGAGTGTGTCGCTCCAGCGATTGAGAATGCTATGGAAAATGCCCAGCTCAATGACGTTTCAAACTGCACATTCACGTGCGGGCTTGTGGAAAAGCTAATCGGCAAGTTCGACACAGATATCGTCTTTCTCAATCCACCGCGCAAAGGGTGTGAGCCAGCTGTTTTGGATGCGCTGCTAAAAAAGCTGCCTAAAAAAATTATTTATATTTCCTGTGATCCGGCCACTCTAGCAAGAGATCTTGCTTACTTGACCCCATCCTATCAACTCGATGGAATTCAACCTTTTGATATGTTTCCCCAGACAATGCATGTTGAAACAGTGGTGAAATTAACTCTTTGTAACTTATAAAACATTAAGATATAATGTTTTAATAATTATGTACCCTACATCTAGAACATCCGATCCGAGTGATTGTTGCATACAAGTTTGCGATCACATCATGCGCCCATGGGACGATGATAAGCTCTCTGCATGGGAGGTGACCGCCTATACGGTCGCATCAGTTATTTTAGCCGTGTTGACAGGAGGGGTTTGCTACCTTGCCACCAATTCGCTTTTAGCCAGTATCCCTGCGGCATTTGTTTTCCACATTGTCTATAACCTCGTCCACTACCTGGTCGAGGATGAGCCCACTCCTCAAGCTCCACCCATGTTTAGAGCACCTCAACCTGAAGTTACTAAACATGGTATAGTTAAGTTTTTGCGCACGAAACAACACACATTAGTACCTCCCCTTCCTTCTTTACAATATTTAGCGATGCGAGCCCAGATCCGAAAGGCACGACGGCCACTAAATCTATCCTTATGCGACGAATTTTTCAGACCTCTTCAAGGGGAAAACAATTTTGAGCAGGCGCTAGACCATCCAAGGAGTTTATTGGGAGTACTTTACCTTAGATCAGGCCTTAGGGAAGAATATTCTTGCGAGACGTTTAAAAAAGTACTTAAAAAAGCTAAACACCTAAAATCTATTCAGATCGCTGTAAGTTCCCTTGATCCATCATTATCTTCTATTCAGAGCCCTGTCCATGCTATTAGAATCACCGTCCCCAGTCTATCTGAAGCCTCTCTTCGCTCCCTTTGGGCGGCTACTCCTCAGCTGGAAAAGTTGATTATACATACGAAAGAGAACTCTCTTGATTTCGATATGCTTGACCAATTTCCCCAATCCCTTAAGTTTCTAACGATTGTCATTGATTCTCCATCTAATATAGCGAAAAAAACGCTTGAAAAGGAAGGCATACGTCTTGTCATGACCCATGTCGATTCCACAAGCCTACTTGATCCCAATCAAATTGCCCATCCATCTAATTTTGAACAAGATGCCTTCTATCAACTCCTGCAAATCTACAAACAAATGCCAGAAAATTTAGACCTCCTTCTCAAAAAACTTATGAAGCAAACATTCGATGTAGAAATACTTATGCGTTCAGGTAGCATGTTCGCTAACCAATTCGATCCACCTGAACTAGAAGCCTTTGCACACAATCTCAATCCTTATACCTTTGAATCTGGAAACTCAGTCAGGAATTTGGAGATTTTTTTACGCTCTGCTGTAAATTTTTGTACTATGAAGATCAATGAAACAGATTATGATGCTTTCTGGGTTATGAAGCGTGGAGCTCTTCTCCAGCTACTTATGAAGCACAGTGTCATCTGGTCTGCAACAACTTCTTTCGATCCCAAAAAATAGTTTAACTAATAATTTTACATTCATTATAATTTAATTATTATAATGAAGAACATAATCGCTATTTTATTATTTTTATTTTGTTTTAACACTCTTCGCGCCCAAGAGGGGTCGCTAGTCTGCCTACACGGCTTTTTTCGCTCATACAAATGCATGATCCCAATTGGAAATACCTTTAAGAAAGAAGGACTCGACGTCTACCTCTGGGACTATCAGAGCCGCAAAGAGACGATCGAAACACATGCCGATAACTTAGTTGAGGTGCTCAAAGTCGTTGCCAAGCAAAAACCTGGAGAGCCAATCCACTTTCTCACCCACTCTTTTGGCGGTATTATCGTAAGAGCTGCCATGAACCACCCCGAATGTCCTGAAGAGGCCAAGTTTGGAAAGGCAATTTTGCTCGCCCCACCCAACAGAGGAGCGCGACTTGCGAAAAGAGTCCACAAATGCCCAGCAATCCGGTGGTTTTTTGGAAAAAAAGCAGGAAGACAGCTACTCGACTACGATGAAGAGGCGATGAATAGCATCGGAAATTTTCCCTCGACCAAAGATGTAATGGTCATTGCAGGGTCTAAGGGGAGCCGCCTTTCAGCCTTCTTCGTCAGAGGCCCCAATGATGGAAAGGTTCGGGTTGATGAAACCCATTTGCCCACCCCTCATGAGCACCGCGTCCTTTATGTGAGCCACAATTGGATCATGACGAGCCGAGAAACGATTCAAATCTCCAAAGAGTTCATCCTGGAGTCGGATCCGGTCATTTACACTTCAAATCCCTAGCGATAATACCCTTTCTTTGGTATCATTTTTCGCGTTATGGGCGATTCTTTATTACGTGCAGAGCACGTCTCAAAAACATATTTCTCTGATGGAAAGGCGATTAAAGAGGCTCTTCGCGATGTCTCCTTAGAGCTCTTTAAAGGGGAAGTTTTTGGCCTGCTTGGGGTGAATGGAGCTGGAAAAACAACCTTCTCCTCGATCCTTGCAACCCTCCATCCCCCTTCCAACGGAGACGTTTTGTGGAAAGAAAAATCGATCTACGAAGATCTTCTCGAGTTCCGTAAGATTGTCGGGTTTTGCCCACAAAATCCCAACATCGAAAAAAAGCTCTCTATGGAAGAGAATCTCGTCTTCGCGGGTCGCTGCTATGGCCTCTCAAAAGCTCAGTCCCTATCAAAGAAAGATTCTTTGCTAAAACAGTTTGCTCTAGAGGCGTATGCCCGCTCAAGTGTAACACAGCTCTCTGGAGGGTATCGACAGAGGTTTTTAATTGCTCGTGCATTGATGCATGATCCACAGCTTGTTATTTTGGATGAACCAACAGTTGGACTCGATCCCCATGTTCGAAGGCAACTTTGGGAGACAATCGCTGAGCTACGCAAAGGGAACATTTCCGTTTTACTTACAACCCATTATCTCGACGAAGCGGAAGCGCTATCCGATCGCGTCGGCCTTATTCACGATGGTTCGATCCGGACAATCGATACACCTGATAACCTGAAACGTCACCATGAGAAAAATAACCTCGAAGAGGTCTTTTTAAAATTTGTCGATGACCCGAACGCTAAAATTTTTAATTCGGTGAGTAAAAATGACTAAACTCTCGCTTACTGTTTTTTTACAACTGCTTAAACGTGATCTAACTGCATTTAAGAGAGAGTTTGGAGGAAAGTTTTTTGACACAGCTTTCCTCTTCTTTACAAATGTCATTGTAGCAGCCTATTTAATGACCGAAGAGTGGGTAAACCCCCAATATGGTCCCTTTATCCTAATTGGATGTATTGCGAGTTTTGGGTTGATCGAGGTGGTTGGTAAAGTGGGCATGATGATTGCCGACATCGATGGAGATCGAACAATTTCTCAAATCCTTGTCTTTCCAATTCGAGCGGGTATGGTGTTTATTTATTTTGCCGTCTTCTGGGCAATAACCTCCGCCGCGCTAACAGCCCTTCTCTTTCCTATGGGCAAGGTGTTGATGTACACCCGCTTTGATTTGTCCAAGGTCTCCTACATCCGCTTAATTCCGATATTTCTCGCATCCAATCTCTTCTATGGCTTTTTTGCTTTGTGGGTCACGAGTTTGATGCGCAATATCTCTTCTATCGGCTCGATTTGGATGCGTGCGATTAACCCAATGTGGATGTTTGGTGCCTATTTCTACTCCTGGAAGGCCGCCCTTGCCCTTTCTCCCGCAATTGGGTATGCGAGCTTGATTAATCCCATGGTTTACATCATGGAAGGGATGCGAGCAGCTGCGCTCGGTCAGGAGGGATATCTTCCGTATTGGATCTGTCTAATTATGGTGATTGTATTCACATTCTTGCTGGGAACGCATGCAATCCATCGTCTTAAAAAACGGTTAGACTGCGTTTAGTTACCCGAGTCCAAAGAGAGGACCCGGGTATGAAAAAGATTTAATGTTTGTAAGAGCTACTGTTGCCGTTGCTCCACATAGGTTGACGCTGATCATTAAGAAGCTCAAGGATGTGACCATTCTTATCGATCTCTTTTGCCATGATAACTTCGCTACCATTAGCTCCAACGCGGAAACCCTTTACAGTGATCTTATCACCGATTTGAAGCTTCACTTTTGATTGATCTACATAACTCGCAGGTCCAACAAGAATTTTCTTTTGACCTTCGTCAGTGTTAAGAACAATCTGAATGAAGATTTTCCCATCAGGATACTTCTCGCGATTAACGCTCTCAACACTTCCCTGGAACTTCTCAGCCGACTGCATCTTAAGCTTCTTAGCCGGAGTGGATCCATTTGAATCGGATACGCTTTGAATGCGGTTAGGACAATCAGGATTGCCAGGGTAACACTTTTCACCACCAGACGGCATATCTGGGTGTCTTTCGTCAGCAGCATAACCTGTGAACGAAAGAAGTCCTGCAGACACAATTGTACTCAAAAAAACAAACTTATTTTTCATAAAACTCTCCTAAGAGGATTAATTTTAAATTTCTTCCATAAACCTATTGTCTAAGAAACTAAGGTTTTATGGAATAAAATAATCATTATAAATAATAAAAATGTTTAGTTATTAATTTTCAGCACGTTAGAAATCTAATATAAGCTTTAAATAAAGAGAATGATTCCTACTTGCTTTACTTATCGCCTTGCCGTAAATTCCGGGAACAAGGAGAAATATGACTATGCGCACCTTTTTACTTTCACTTTTTCTATTACCAACACTTTTACTTGGTAACCCTTCCCCTCACTTCAATCCTAAAATGGTACAACAATTTAAAGGAGAGATAGTTAGCGTTCAAACATATAGCGATGTTACGAGACCAAACACACATAAACAAATTTTTTTACGCACTGTGAAGGGTGAGATTGTTGTCGACTTAGGCCCAGAATGGTACATCGACTTGCAAGGGATCAACCTCTACGCTGGCGAGGAGGTTATTGTGGTTGGATCTCTCACAAAGCTCAATGGGACGGTCTACGTGATCGCCTCATCCATCAAAATCAACGACACGCTCTTCAAGCTTCGAGAAAAAAACGGAGTACCTGTCTGGCGAGGCAAATCTTAATTTAAACCATTTACAACAATAAACTTACGTTGTATAAATTTGTTTGCGTTATCTATAGCTATCTCTTTTCATAAATCTATGTTCTTAATATTCAGTGTGTTAATATCTTCCAGTCATTAAGATGTAAGGTGTTAAGATGTCAGCTCCAGTTTCCCCAACCGGGCAACTCATATCAAATCCAATAGATTGGAAAAGTCCCCTCAGACCAAGTGGTAAATCTCGCGGAAAGGGCAAAGAAGCCGCAGTGAAGGATTACAGCCTAGGTGACATCGACTATTTTCCTCCAAAGATCTTAAGAGTCAAGTCATTAGCACGCCAGTCACTCTTTCAAGACTCTAAAGGGAAAGGGGAAAAAGACTCTGGTGCCCCAACCACAACATCCATCAGTTCTCATTATACATACGATTTTCGTGCTCCTTCAATGGGTACAAACGGAACAGATTTCTTTGAAATACGTGAGCTTGTTCTACAAATAGAGACGTTGATTTACGAAAAAAAACCGGAAAATCGCGTTATTGAAACTGTGCGAGCGCGCATCACATGTATTTTAAAAAATCCTCGCACCTTCACTGAAAAAATGGGTGAACTAGGAATGATCCTTTTTTACCTCGACATAAACCAGCAAGAGCGCCCTTTCCCTGCATCAACTGAACGCTCATTGGTTGCCTTCAGAGCTCATGAAATTGAAAACGAGGTCCATTCCCTTGTCGAGAAGCATGAGGCGGCGTGCCCAAACATCCGAATCCCCTCTGGGAAAACGCATTATCTCTTGCGCGCCTTTGCCCATATGGCCATGACCTCAGGCCAGGAATACAATAAAGGGGGCTTGCATGCTTTGATTGCCATTCTGGAATCTAATCAGTTCCATGTGACAAATGATTTACGTGCCGAGCACCATGACCATATTTTAATCGTTACAAAGCAAATTCTTGCAAATCAAGCTTTTATAGGACTTTTTCGAAGAGATATAGAAGTTCATCCTAATCTGCAGGATGCAATCCGCATCGACCTCAAACTCAATCCAAACGACCCAGTACACACACCCCATGTTTTTTGGGACTGTTTCATGTTTCTTTTCAGCGATATCCGTCAAGCCCACCGAAATAATTGCTATGCGATCGGTTCATTAATTTACGCAACAGAAAATGCCCCCTACAAAACAGTGGAAATGCTCGTTCAATTGCTTGAACAGGGACATTATATATTCAATAACCGAATAAGCATTCCGCTGCCCCCCCTACTTGAAAAAAGACTCGTCTACGCAAAAGATTTACACCTGCAGCTCCCCACCCAGGATGCATTGTCACTAACAACTTTCCAACACATCAGCTCAACTATGAGTAGTAGTAAGAGTAGTTCTGGATCCACTGAAAAGGACCAGCTAAGGTCGTGCTTGAAAATGATCCTTAACGCTGACGATGAAAATACCCAACTCCCTTATACAGAACGTCTCTATCACGCATACAAGTACAATACCTTAAGCCATCTGCTTCTTGGAGTGATGGAATTTTCCAACTTAAATAGCCCAGAATTATCTCTCACCTACTCCAAAACAAAAGAGGAGTTTCTTGATCTAATCTTGAGTGGCATCGAACACAGCACGATACGCCAAAAATTGGGTGAAAAGCTCTGGTTTGAAAATTGCTCTGAAACAGACGTCGAATTAACTCCAGAGGGCGTCATAAAAATTGGATCGAAAGAAATACGAGGCTTTAAGGGAGATCGGCCAAACCTAGTGCATGTATTTAAAAACTCTATGCGCCTATTTTATCTCGAATCTGGTGAATATATTCTCATCGACTCATTTGCAGACCTACAAAAAGCGATATGCGGGGTTGTAGATGAAATTGAACCTGATGGAAAAAAGGCGGCCTCGATAAAAGGTTCGATTTTGGATAATCAGTTCGATATAAGCATCGCAAGACATGCGGCTCATCTCATCGATGAAAAAGGGATCATGGGCTATGATTTGCGAGACTCTGATCTTCTTGTTTTTAAGCAGCTCGGAGGAAATCCGCATAAGGTTCTTCGCCATGTCTTTGGATTTGAAGGCATCACCCATCTTGTGAATGGAAGCGGAACTCCCAATGACTTTATGAGAAGGCTTTGGCCTGTACTAAGAAACCTCGACAGAAATTTTGTCCGGAGCACACCACGCTTCTTAGCATTCACACCTGGACACCATATTTGGACAATCTCTCCAAAGAAAATGCATCGTCTCTTTGATTCGAAACTAAAATTTACCGATTTTGTTCAAATACATGTGTTTGGTCCAGCCGATACTCTTATGCGAAGCCCAATCCCTAAAGAAGTCCTGGACGCCGTAATTGAGCGTTATGCATATGACAACGTGGCTAAACAGACTTGGAAAGAGCGTTTCGAAAGGATCAGCTCTCTCACATATGAGAAGGTCCACGCTGAGTTCATGAGATCAGATGCTCCCCATTGTGCAAAAAATATTATTGATGATGAATTTGGAAAAATTCCCAAATCTAACCTGGATTTAAAAAAAATCTTTAGCGAGCTCCAGATTAGAATGGAAGTAGCGCAGCTAGATTTAATCTCAGAGGCCCTGAATGAGGCTCCTGTACTCCTATCTCCCTTCCTTTTAGCCCAACAATTGAGAAAACTACTCATTCAACACCATATCCGTGTTGTAGACACCTATGATCTAGAGTGTGCTATTTGCCATGCCCACGATCTTCCCATAGCCTTTGATTTAGGCGATCTAAACTGGGATGAGGGAGTATACAGAGAAGACCCCCCCCATTCTCACCTCGTTATTCGCTACAGTTGGGGAAAAAAGAATATCAAATTCTATCACCGAGAGAGCAAACAGGAGTACATTACCGACAACGAGGAATTTGAATATTTCAACCTCCACCTCCCAGCAGTTGCCCCTTCGCCTCATCCATTTTGGTAGAAGGCAAGAAATAACTGTTTATTAACGTTTGTAAAGTATATAATTTTTCCGACACTGAATTATTTCAAGGAACTATAAAATAATGACCGACACAACATTTGAAGACTTAGGTCTTAAGCAGCCCGTTTTAACAACCCTCGAAGAAATTGGGTTTGTAACACCAAGTCCCATTCAAAAAGAGGTGATCCCTCTTATTTTGTCTGGTGCAGATGTTGTAGGGCAAGCACAAACAGGAACTGGAAAAACGGCTGCATTTGGCCTTCCTTCCATTCAACTTATGAAAAAATCTGGCGAAGCGCAGATCCTCGTAATAACCCCAACTCGCGAACTTGCTTTTCAGGTTGCCGATGAGCTCTACCGACTTGGCAAAAGTAGAAAACTTAGAGTTGTCACCATTTGCGGGGGAAAGTCGTACAAAAATCAAATCGATGCATTTAATAACGGAGCCGAAGTGCTCGTCGCCACTCCAGGGCGTATGTTAGATCTACTAAACTCAAAGCGGCTGCCTAATTTCCGTCCAACAACAGTGGTCCTTGATGAAGCTGACGAAATGCTCAACATGGGATTTCTAGAAGACATCCAAGCGCTCTTTAAGTTTTTGCCAGAAAAAAGACAAACACTTCTCTTTTCTGCAACAATGCCTCCAGCCATTCAAAAACTTATTCGTGAGATTCTTGAAACTCCTGTCTTTGTTAAAACCTCACCTGATAGAACAGCGCACGCTGACATCTCTCAAGCCTATTACCTTATTCAAGATACTGAGCGCGATGATGCTATTATCCGCTTATTCGAAGGGCAACAAATGGTCAAATCGATCATCTTTTGCAAAACTCGAAAAGAGGTTGACCGACTTGCTTCTCTTCTTATCAACCGTGGCTTTCGTGCTAAAGGTCTCCATGGAGATATGGAGCAGAATCAAAGGCAGCGTGTTACGCAGGATTTTAGAACAGGCCAGACAAATATTCTCGTCGCAACTGACGTCGCGGCAAGAGGTTTGAACATCCTTGATGTGAGCCATGTCATCAACTACCACATCCCCTGTGATGCAGAAAATTATGTACACCGAATCGGCCGGACAGGAAGAGCGGGGCAAAAGGGAAAAGCAGTTAGCTTCGTTACACCGAATGAACTATTCAAGTTAATGCGCTTCCAAAAACATTCCGGTGGCGAGCTTATGCAGAATTACATCCCAAGCAAAAAAGATGTGAAAGAAGCGCAAGTTTCTCAGTTGATGGAAAAGATCACCGATCAAACACTCAACGAAGATGTGCGCGAAACACTTCTCAAGCATCTAAAAGAGAAAATGGATCTCGAAGTTTTGACATGTAAGCTCCTATCAATGGTGCTCAGCGATTCACCAATCAACGGCCCCGATGAGATTGGTATTCGGGATAACGGTACGGTGAAAAAAGCTAAGAAAAGAGATTTTCGCGACGATAAGAATAATCGAGGAGGCCCTCGAGGCAAGCGTCCCGCTTTTAATAACAAAAGACGCCGTTACTCTTCTAAATAATTTCAGAATCACGTATGGAAACATACGTGATTTCATCTGATGATTCAAGACTGTTGTATACCCGTCTTAAAAGCACACGCTTTTCTAAGAGAGGTAATGGAAAAACCCGGCGTTTTTCCCATCTTGCTCTGCCCTATTAAGAAAAGTCTAGCAAGGCAGATCTTTGTCCCCCACGATTTAACGGCCTCCCCAACCAACAAACACCTATGCAGACCATTATCCGGAATCTCGAGCAAAAAACTCAGAGCTTTGGTGAGCGTAAGATTCTCTATAGCCGCACCTCTCAAACAGCCGCTATTGGAATGTGGCCTGATATCAAGGAGAAGGTGCTCAGTGAGTGAAAGATTCATCTGCACGTAGATAACGCCATTTCCCTTCGGGCAAATCGCTCAAACAGACATTTCCGATACGGACCCGCTTTAGATATACGACCCGAAGCCCGACAAGTTCACACATACGTCGGATTTGACGTTTTTTCCCTTCGACCAAAATCATCCTGAGCAGCTGAGGTTCTAACACGTCGAGCTCAACGGGTTTCAAGCGTCTTCCATCTAACTCAAGACCTCTTCGAATCTCATCAAGCGCATCATCCGTTACATATCCTTCAACGCGGACAAGGTACTCTTTTTCCATCTGAGAATCAGGACCGATAAGTGTTTTTGCAAGAACTCCATCTTGGGTGAAGACCAAAAGCCCTTTCGAGTCGATATCGAGCCGCCCCACAACACTGAGCTTATTGAGGTGAGAGGGATCAAAATGCCTCCCTTTGACTTGATTGTCACGAGTAATATAGTCGCTTGCAGGACGATATCCCTTTTCAGGCTGAGTTGAGACACACCCGATCGGCTTGTTCAAGAGAATGGTAACTTTGGATTGTTGCATTTGATTTGCTTCAGGCAACAATTCAATGGCCACATCCTCAGAAACCTTCGTTCCGAGGGTCGAGACAACCACTCCATCCACCAAAACAAGACCGGCTTCAATATAGCGGTCTGCTTCCCTGCGCGAGCAGATTCCACGTTCAGATAATAGTTTCGAAAGGCGTTTGATCATAAAATTGCCCAATGATACCATACAATTAAACTTTACCCCAAAAAAAATGGAAAATTATTATCTGTTCGTTAAACGTTTTATTTCAACCCCCTCCTCTATCGGTTCAATATTCCCGAGTTCAAAAAAATTAGCGACTCAAATGATCAAGCACTCTTGCAAACCCAAAAACTCCCCCATCCGCTTCCTCGAGGTTGGAGCTGGCCTAGGAGCTTTGACGCACCAAATTGTCAAAAAACTGCGAGTAAACGATACCCTTGACATTGTCGAACTTGATCATCAATTTTGCACTCAGCTCTCTCGTAAATTCGGGCATCAACCCAACATCACAATCTATGAAGCCTCCATTCTAGATTTTGATCAGACAGGGTATGATGTTGTGGTTTCAAGCCTTCCTTTGAACGCATTCGACTCCCCTCTTGTCTATCAAATTTTGTTAAAGTACAAAAGCCTGGTCAAACCCGGGGGGTATATCTCTTACTTTGAGTATATGGGCTTCAGTAAGCTCAAAAAAATCTACCTATCAGGAGAGCCGCAAGTCGATTTTCGTGCCAATTTGATGTTAAAAAGAACTTTTGTAAAAAATTATTGTACAGAAGTTGATATGATCTGGCAAAACATTCCACCTGCTCGCATTTTTCACTGCCAAATGTAGTAGAACTCTGTTAAAATGTTCTCATGTCTTTGCTTTTAAATACCCAATCTATCGATAAATCTTTTGGATCCCTTCGCCTTTTCCGGGATCTTTCATTGAGTGTTTTTGCGGGCAACCGCATCGGTCTGATCGGGCCAAATGGCGCTGGAAAATCGACCTTATTGAAGATTTTAGCAGGTGTGGAGCTCCCAGATAGCGGAACTCTCTCATTAAAAAAAGAGCTTAAAATCGGCTACGTCTCCCAATCGCAGGACTTTCCCGATAAATCTCCTTTCGAGATTTTACAAGAGTGGACTCACTCTGAGCACATCGCAAAAACGTGGCTCAGCAAATTGGGATTTACAGGAAACGAAGAATCAGCAGCAAAACTTTCGGGGGGATGGAAAAAACGGCTCGCAATTGCATTAGAACTACTAAAAAATCCCGATCTCCTCCTTCTTGATGAGCCGACAAACCACCTCGACCTTGAAGGGGTTTTATGGCTTGAGATTTTTCTGCTGCGGGAGGTTTCCACCTTTATTTTAGTCAGCCACGACCGCTATTTTCTACAAAAAATGACCAACCGCACCATCGAAATCAATGCAAGCTACCCCGAAGGACTTTTCTCTATCGACGGCTCTTTTGAAAATTTCCTAGAGAAAAAACAACTCTTTCTAGAGGGGCAAATCCAACAAGAGCGTTCGGTTGCCACCAAGGCACGGCGCGAGATCCACTGGCTTCGCCAAACTCCCAAAGCGCGCACCTCCAAGTCCCAAGCCCGTATCGATCAAGCGGCTGATATTTTTACCGAGCACGCCAATCTAAAAAAACGCAATACCCAAAGATCTGCAAAAATTCAATTCGAAGGCTCTGATAGACAGACCCGCAAGCTCCTTGTCGCAAAAAATCTAGGCTTCCACTCCCTCTTTCAAAACCTCGACATCACCCTCTCTCCGGGAATGCGTCTTGGCCTGATCGGCACAAATGGCTCAGGAAAAACGACGCTGCTGCGCCTCTTAGCACGAGAACTTGAGCCCACTCAAGGGACCATCAAAGAAGCAGATGCCCTAAAGATTGTTTACTTCGACCAACACCGAGCTAAACTTCCTCTCCACCTCACTCTGCGCGAAGCACTTGCGCCTAATGGGGACTATGTAATATTTCGCGGCAATCCAATACATATAAACGGGTGGTGCAAACGCTTTCTCTTCTCACCAAGCTCTCTAGAAATGCCGCTTGAAAAACTCTCAGGGGGTGAGAGGGCGCGCATCACCATTGCCCACCTCATGCTCCAACAGGCAGACATTTTACTTCTTGATGAGCCCACCAATGATCTCGACATTCCCACTCTTGAAACCCTCGAAGATAACCTAAACGATTTTTCAGGGGCCGTTGTCTTAATCACACACGATAGGTGTTTACTCGAGCAAACCTGCACTCAATTTTTCTCCCTTAACACCGGAGAGTTTTTTTCTGACTTCAAGGAGTGGAAAAAAGAGGCTCCCAAAAAAATTGCAAAAGCGCCTAAAAAAAGAGCTCCAAATAAACATAACGAATCGAAGCAAATCGAGAAACAGATCGGGCTGCATGAGGAAAAGCTCTCTCAACTAAGCAGTTCGCTCCCAGAGGACAATCCTCAAAAGCTTCAAGAAGCGTGTGAGCAAATCGCCGAACTAGAACATCAAATTGAGAATCTCTACACAAAGTGGGCTGAGCTCAATGAACTCTCTTAAAAACAAGGTGAAACCACAATGAAAGAAATATTTACCGAGGACCCCTCAACTTTCAATATTGCCAGATTTACCATTCTTGATGACTTTGTCATCGAAGTTATTTTCAAAAATGGAAAAGTCCAAGTAATTGATTTCAAAGAGATAAAATATAATAGAGGAATTTGGAATGCTCTGCAGGAGTTGTCGTATTTTAATCAGGTCAAGCTCGATCTCAATAATCTAGAATGGCCCAATGGAGAGGATTTCAACCCCCGACACCTCTACTACTGGGATGAACACTTTAGAAAGATCTATTCTGAGTAAGTATCGATTTTAGATAAATCCCGCATCCACGCTGTTTGGCAGGGGCGCCACGTAAGCTTTTTTACAAAGCTTTTAAATGGCTGAGGAAATTTTAAGCTCCAAATATGCAAATATTTGATACTGTAAGCAAAGCGGTTTTGCACCTTTTCAAAAAACGAGAGCTTGTCGACTTTAATCGCATATGTAATCGAATTGATGTAGCGCACATGCTTAAAGCTATTCGATAAAAAGAGCTCTTTATCAACCACCTTTTGCACACCCGGCCACCCAATAAAAGAGTCATGAAAGGCCATCGTTCCACCGACCTTTACTTTAGGGAACCACGTTTCGAAATCGAGTTTTACAGATTCATAATCGTGAGCGCCATCGATAAAGACAAAATCGATCTCCTTGTCTATCTGCTTAGCACCTTCAACAGAGCTCATGACAAGGGGCTTAACTATCGACTGCAGCTCTGCTTTTGCAATGTTGCTTTCAAATTCTGTAAAGGTCCAAATTTTCTCCCCATTTTGTTTATGCTCAGCTGAGCCAATATGGGGATCGATTGCATAGAGAGCTGTTTCTTGCTGATGACTAGACTCAATCCCCTTGCCAAGCCAAATCGTTGATTTCCCTTTCCAGGAACCGATTTCAACGGCAGTAGAGTGACTGGGCAAGCGGCGAGCGAGGTGAAAAAGAACCTCACCCTCAAACAAGTTTTTTCCGTTTTGGCTTAAAAAGCCTTCAACAGATTCGGTAAGAAGCGCAGTAGTATTTGTATTCATGTCTTGCAGTCTAATTTATCGAAAAATTAGAGTGAAGGCTAAATTTGGGAAATCCGCATGCATGCATGGATCGTTTACATTATCCAAACCGAGTCAGGAAACCTCTATACGGGTATCACAAATGACTTAAAGCGCCGCTTTGAAAGCCATGAACAGCAGAAGGGGGGCGCCCGTTTTTTCCGCATTTCTAAGCCTGAAAAGGTTGTCTACAAAGAAACGTTCCCAAATCGCTCTGAGGCATCCAAGCGAGAGTACGAAATAAAGCAGATGACCAGGCTAGAAAAGCTTGGCTTAATCAAAATCAAGCTTCCCGAAAAAGATCAAGATCTTCTCACCGAATGCCGCGTTGAAGCCTATCGAGCAAGTGGAAGTGGTGGGCAACATGTGAACGTGACCGATAGCGCTGTTCGCTTGACCCACCTTCCGACAGGGATCGCCGTGACCAGTCAAAAGGAGCGCAGCCAGCATCTCAATAAACAAGAGTGTCTCGAAAAATTGCGTGAGAAGGTCACCCAGCTCAACTACCGAAAGCCCAGACGTAAAGCGACTTGCGTTCCTTACTCCGTAAAAAAGAAAGACCAAACAAAAAAAATGAAGGAGTCGCAAAAAAAACGCCTCCGCCGCCCCCCTAGAGAGGAGTAATCAATGAATTTTAACTTGGTCCAGGCCTGTTTCGATCCCAAATTAACCCCTCTACTTCGACGTGAGATCAAAAGGGAGCTTGGCACCCTCACTCCCCTATCAAAGGGTGAGCTGGAAGAAATTGCAGCGATCTCCGAGAGGATTAAGAAGGGGCAACTTCCCAAACATTTTGTGCGCAAAAAAATAAGTCCTGAGATTGGCTATGGAATTTTTTTACACCCCGATGCTGAGCCGCTGGTTAAAGAAGAGGTGATCGCCCCCTACGCCGGAGAGATCTCACTGGTTCCCCAATACACCCACGACCCCTCCTCCTACGCCTTCACGCTGATCGAAGATATTCTTCTAGATAAAGGGGAGCAAAAAAAGTGGGATAGTGGAAGCCATTTTCACCCTAAGAGACACTACACTTTTAAATTAGATGCATGGAAAAAAGGGAACTTTACCCGGTTTATCAACCACTCAGAAAAGCCAAATCTCGCCGCATATACAGTGCGTATTCCAAAAAACCCCTACGGGATCGCACCCGCACCCATTGCGGTTGTCTATTTTGTAAAAAAGAAGATTCTACCAGGAGACCAGCTGCTTGTCTGTTATGAGCAAAGTGAGAAAAGCTTCTGGAATTCTGAGCAAGGAAAGGCATTTGCCATGACCCCTCAAACCTTTCGAATTAATACAACTAACTAGCGCCGTGTCGTCCACCCATCCCTGTTCTTGAACCTCCCTTTGGAGTATTATTGTGCATAGTCTGACTGTTTTTCAATGCTTTCATGACTACGAACTTCACAGGACTATCTCTACCATCACTACTAGCTGGGGAATATCTTCCATCGCTACTCGTCGGTGAGCCTCTTCCATCGTCTATAGAACGAAATCCACTACTTCTATCAAAACTGACTTCTTCAATAACGGGACTAAACTTTGAATGTACTGACGGCATATAACCCTCTTTTTTTATTAATTTATAATTACAATGTTAATTATAACATAATAATTTAAAGATATTATTAAAAAATTGAAAAAGAGATAAAAACACATTATTATTCACAGAATAATCTAATAAACGCTCTGACCCTGATTGCTACCTAAACCTCGTCTAGGAATCGTTTGAGTGCGACAGATACAACTGCGGAGCTGAAGGCAAGGGTTCCTCCCTTGCCGAGGCGACGCAGGCAGTAGATGGCGTGCTCAAACGGTTCCTAGACGAGTG
>JAJFLY010000025.1 GCA_021772455.1 Chlamydiota bacterium | reverse complement strand
TCTTTCAGCTGATTATCCCCATCTTTTTTTCGAGCATAACGCCCAACAGACCGGTGCAAATTCACCAACTTGCAAGCTTTTCTTTGGCTTGCTTTATGCTTTTCCATTGCTGAATGCATTGCTCTTCGTTTTGCCTGCGGGTTTACCACTTTTTTGAGACGATATCCTTTTTTACGGGGCAAGGTCAATTCGTACGTGCAGAATTACACCTCGGACGCTTCCGTTGGCCTAAGCCCGCCTTCGCCATCATTATCCTCACCACGCGTGCGTCCAAAAAGATCGCTGTCCTCATCGCCACTATATAGCCTTTCAGAGGGACCTGGTAGATCATAATGCACAGGATAAGGATTTATGCGATGATATGCGTAATAATTTGATCTGTTCTCACAGTAAACGTAAATCATTGCAACCGTAGATACCCCTGCAGCAAGTCCTCCCAAAGCTACCCCTCCTATTCCAATCACAGTGGTTATTGTACTGTCACCAAACTTCCATAAAGCGGCTGAACCACCTGCAAACACTATTGGTGCAATAATACCGCTAATCATCTCTACTGGAACGAAATTTGGCTTTTTTTTATCAGGCAAATCCCTTTTGCCTTGAGCTGGGCTAACAAAGGTAGGATTTTGATGAGACACTGTTCCCGCTCCGTTGTTAGTAGAACCATAAGTCATTATTTTCCTCCTTGAATTGGGGTTGGAATTAGTACCAGTCTAAATGCGTATTTGGAAAAAAAATCTATCAGAAAACATAAATATTTCTTAGCATATTCTTTAAAATTTTTCTCCAAGATGGTCCTAAGTTCTGAATCTGGATTGTTTAGAGGATTAAAAAAGAAAGGAGGCGATCATGGCAGCCAGTGGTTCCTTGAAATTTGGTACAGCAAATGGACAACGAACGCTTTATCACTGTAGGGGGAATAAATCTGGTTCTCCGACACTTTGTTCCACCACACAAGCAATCCAACTTTTGGTAAAGAAGGCTGCTCCATTTCAGCCTGAAGAGTTACTTGTGACTTTTACTCCAGGTCGTACGTATGTGGATAGTACTTCAATTTTTCTTAGATACGCCCACCTCTATTTTATACATGGTGGAATGACTCAAATGGTTGAAGGTCTTATTGGACAACGGGAGCGATCTTTGGTTAAGTTACTAGAATTTCCACCATCTACTTTGGCTGAGCAGCAAGAACGTAGTGGTAAAATCAACGATGAGATCGAGCAGTTGACGGGGTTGCTTAATACGTTGAGGAGGGTCGACTTTTATGCGCTTAAAAAAGTGCTTATGGTTTTTCCAACGGGTTCTGGTGAATGTAATAGTTGGGTTGTTGCTAGATCCCTAGATAGTGAAGTTAGGGCAGATATATCCGCTGAAAAGTCCTATCAGGGAAAATCTGGTTTAGGAGCCTTTTTGGGAAGATTAGTTGAAACAAAGTCTAAGTTAGCAACAACTCGGGAAGAAAATGCATATGCTCGAGATGTTAGTGGATTACTTTTTCAGAAGTTTGATGAAAATCGATTTTTTTGTGAATTCAACTTCTCAATTCCACAATCAAGGCAGGAGCATGTGACAGATATTTTCCTTAGGGAAGCGTGCTTTTTCAGTATGTCACGAGGAATGAAAAAAAGCTATGCTGGTGAGGGATTTGTAAAAAGTTCGCTTCTTGACCATTGCAGCGGGGCTCTCTCTGAAGAGGTGGGTCGATGTATTCGACATATTGCTTGTATTGCCTCACGCAATATCCCGATTCCTTTGGCGAGCAATCAAAAGCAAACACTAAATGATTATCTGGTCGATTATTTTCGACGCATAGACTGGAATATTCCAGCTTCCAATGCTCCAGCTCCTAGTGCTCCACCCAGCGATGTTCCTAGTGCTTCTCTAAATGAGGATGAACTTCCGTCTTACCAAGAAGCATCTGCGCTCCCACAGGGTGGTATCGATAGGCTGGTAGAAGCATTTTCTATCACAACTCATCCTCCCACTCAGCAAGCTTGTTTTGATGCGGCTTTAGCAAGTTGCAGGCAAAGAAATTGGGATCAGGTGCGTTCTGCAGGGGAGGGACTATGGCAATTCACCAACACTGATGGTCGTTCTCTTCTTGAGGAAGTAATTGAGGAAGGAGACCTGGCACTTGCAATTGACATGGTTAGAGAAAATATCGCAACCAATTTTGAAGATAAAGAGGGTAGAACAGTTATTGCTGAAATCGCAACGATATTAAATCGTTTAGGGGTTTCAATGGGAGATACAGAAAAAGCTCTAATACACCTAGAGGAATCCTTAGAAATACGTAGGAGACTTTATCCGAAAAATGATCATCAAGATATCGCATTCTCTTTGACAAATTTGGGAAGGGTTCTTCAGGGGCTTGTCAGAGTTGAAGAGGCTTGGATAATGTTTGAAGAAGCGCTGGAGGTTCACTCTCGAAATTTGCCAGATCCGCATCCATACATCGTAGCCTCAATCCTGAACGTGGGGAATGTACTAAGAGCAATGAAAAGAAAAATAAGAGCTCAGGAAACAATCCAAACAGCTCAAGATATGCTAACAAGACTTGCTCAGGAGCAAACGTATCCTCCTTTTCCTGGCTTGCAGGCTAATTTGGAACGTGTTCAAGCGACTCTAGGAAAAAGCGCGAGGATTAGGGGGCCTGGTAAAGCTCCAGCAGGGCAGCGCAACGAGCTCTTTCCAATTCAGGAATATAGAAATCAACCTATTCGGGAATTAGTTGAAATCCCAGAAACTATGCTGGACGATGAAGCAACATGGACGCTTCGACTTGAGCAGGCAACGAAAATGGTCGATCTGGATGGAGCCGTTCTTTATGACTTAACTCTTCCTCACGGTTCTCTTAACGGTGAACGCCCAATTGCAGCTAATTTGGATTTGGGGGGAGGCTGTCAATATCTTAGGATTCCACACATTGGAGAACATGAGAAAACCAAATATCGTCCTGACGACCATTTTATGGCTGTCCGTCTTCCCATGTCACAGTTGGGTGCATTCCATCCCTCTTTTGAAAAACTGTTGCGAGGAACAGAAAACCCGGAGCTTTTCTTTGTTATATTCAAGAATCATAACGAGATGGGAAACTTTTTTCACAATTTTTCCCTTCATGCAATGTTTCTAGGGAACTATAACCATCGTGATCCCCAACTTAAACGAGATCGCCTTGGTCCGAGGATAGGTCAACGAGCAGTTGAGACAACAGAAGGAGGGGTTGGTCTTCAAACATCGGTGAAAATTGCGATGTGCCAAACAAAAGGAATCGATATGAATTATACAACATCCCCAACACATTCTCAGAGGGTTATAAAGACCCTTGTGCATGGAAGGGAAAGTACATTCTCCCTTGGTATTTACACCCCTAATGCTGAGAGAAGTGATATACACCTCTTTTCCGATAATCATGCACGATTTTTAGTAGAAAAAGAAGCTCCTGTCTCTAGTGGGTATGTATTAGCTAAAACAGAACATGGTCATGGTGTGGCCTTCCATTTCTTGCTTGTGAATGATCCGAAGCTAAATGATCAAGTGCAAAGTGTCGTGACACGGAATGATTCACTGATGGGCTTTCTTCGAGATATTGAGAGTTACCCTCTTGATCCGGGCATCAAAGAACAGGTTCTTCGGACCTTCAGGTATCCGAATTTGAAAGAAGCAGGTAAGCAACCAGCAGCGGGATCTAGATAGATTTTTCAAAATTTTCTACTGCTAAATCAATTCTTTTCTTAACATATTGCACGTAAATCCAGAATGGTATTGGCTATTTAGTTATTTTAAGCTCTCTTATGAGTTAACGCTCATGGGATTAAATTATTCGAAAAAAAAGGTGGTTATCATGGCTCTCTGTAATCCATTGAATCCTGACACTGAACCTAAGGATGGAGTGCTCACCCATTTTCATCAGAGAGGGAACGAGGCTCGAACTCCTGCACTTGCTGCGACTACACAAGTGATTCAACGATTAGTGGAGCGTGCAGCCCTTTACAATCCAGGAGAATTAAGTGGGGTTTTCTCCGGCGATCGTACCTATGCAGATGCTGCGTTAGTTCTTCAAAGGTATGCCCACCTTTATTTTATGCACAGTACCATGACGAGAATGATAAATGGGTTGATAGAGAAGCGTCATCAGGCTCAAACAAGCTTATCGGATTCTTCAAGCCGAACTCTTGCTGAACAACAAGAGTATGAGAATACAGTCCGTACTGAAATCGAACAGCTCGAAAATATCTTAAGAGAAATTGGCAAAGTCGACTTTTATGCGATCAAGAATGCGATGATGTTTTTTCAGACGAATTCCAATAGTCCCGATAAATGGGTTTCAGCCAAAGCGTTGGAAACAAAGGTTCGGGAAGAGATCTCCCAGGAGAAATCTTCCCAAGGAAAAGCTGGTTTCGGAGCTTTTTTGAGAAGATTTATAGAAACAAATGCGATGAGAGCGCCATCAGGAGGGGAGAACGATTACGCAAAAGATGTTTGTGGACAGCTCTTCCAAGGGCTAGATGAATACCGCGTCTTTTGTGAATACAATTTCTCCAATTCGGCTCCCAAAAATGAACATGTGACGGATATTTTCCTTAGGGAAGCATGTCTTTTTAGTGAAATTCAAGGGATATCCAGCCTCTATACAGGTGAAGGGTTTACAAGAAGTAGGCTTCTTGCTGGTTGTAGCACTGAAATAAGTGCCGAAATAAGCAGTTGCATCGAGCAAATAGTTGTATTGGCAAATCGTTGTATTCCTATCCCAGGTCCAAGACATATAAAACAAAGCGTAGAGGAATATCTTGCAGACTATTTTAATAAAATTGAATGGAATGTACCATCTCCAACGGCACCCATGCCAAGCGCTCCACCTTCAGAAATGAACATCTCAACTGCACCTTCTGATAACCTTCCAACCTATCTGGAAGCAGGGTTACTCCCACAAGAAGAGCTCGAAAGGATTGCTAATGTATACGCGATTGAAGCTCGCCCCCTTACGCAGCAAGTGTGCTTTGATGCAATTTATATGGGTTGTAAGCAGGGAAACTGGTCTCAAGTTCGCTCTTTAAATGTAGATTTATGTCGCCTTACTAATCAGAAAGGTCTCAATCTGTTACAGGTAGCCGTAAAAGAGAAGGACATTGAACTTGCGACAGTGATGGTGATACAGGAGATTGCAACTAACTATGAAGATGTTGAGGGTAAGAGAATTATCAGTTCTGTTGCAACATCGTTACACGAATTGGGAGCTAGATTAGGAAATACAAGAGAGGCTTTGATAAAATATGAAGAAGCTCTTGAAATACGTAGAAAGATTTTTTCCAATCAGGATCACCTTGATGTTGCGGAGTGCTTAACGAATTCTGGCCGTATTAATTTAGCCTTGGGGTCTTACGAAGATGCTCGAGTGAGATTTGAAGAAGCTCTGGAAATATGGAGAAGACTCTCTCCAAAGCATGATCACCCGTATATTCTCACAACCATAATCGACTTAGGGCATGCCCTAAATGGGTTGGAGAGAAGAGATGAGGCTGTTGCAAGGTTTATTGAAGCACTGAACTCCTGGAGGGAATTACCTTGGGATCATATTCATCCGAATTTTGCTGCATTGCTGAGGACTGCAGGCGACTCTCTCATGGAGATGAAAAGACATCATGAAGCATTGCAGATGTATCAGGAGGAGAACCACGTACTCCGTACAATTCATCATAAGCAAGATAGTTCAGAGGTAGCCCTTTCACTGAATAATCTAGGAAGGGCTCAAAAGGCTCTAGGAGAGCGAGATAGGGCAGAGGAAGAACATTTTAAGGCTCTATCTATGTTAGAGAGGCTTTTCCCAAATGATAAGTTCCATCCACATCTTGAAACTACGCGTGCGTATATTAGAGATATTAAAGGGTGGGGCGTTCTTTTGGATGGACCTCGGGAATAGAAAAGCTTTTTACACCTCTTCATACAAATGGGGGTTAACCCGTTCATGGTCTTTGTGCGTTTTATGAATTTGGAAACCCATGTAAGTGATTCCAGCGGCACAAAAACACGTATAAAAACCACAGACTACAGTTCCTCCTAGCGCAACTGCAGAAAAAATTGGCGAGATAGCATCCCCAAATTCCCATGCAGCAGCTGAGGCAATCGTACATGCAAGAGGTATAAGGGCACAAGCTACCACCTGAGGGGGAATAGCGGGAGTTTTTTTCAATTTTGGGAAATCTCCACTTTGTATATCTGTATGCACAATAGTTGGGTCCTGATAAGCACCTGCTGTTGCACCATAGCTCATAATTTTCTCCTAGATTTCGTGTCTTGGATATTTGATTTTTTTTGCATCTAATTCTCGAGTTTTACCCTCTCAATATTTTAGATTGAGTATTACGGGCGTATATCGCAATTCCAACAGCCGCAGCAACTGCAGCTGTTGTTGCGAGTATCAGTAACCATCTTTGGTTAGTGGGCTCGGGGGCCTCGTAGTGAGCTACAGGAGCAACGCTGTTATGCGCAAGAAGTGGTGCGTTGAACACAGGTATATGAACCGCGTTCAATCGGTCATTTCGATCTGGTCGATCTTGAGGATTTAGCGGAGGGTTGCAAACACTAAAAAGAATGTTGCCCTGGTCTGTAACGCGCTTCACAAGATGAATAAGGGTATTATGCTGGATAGACTGACGCACGCATTCACGTTCGTCATAATACTGTTCTAATTGAGCTGCGAGTTCAAAAGTGAACATATTAGCTGCCTTCAACACACGAATATAGCGATCCCGATGCTCTTCAAGGATATTATTATCTACATTGGCGAAACCAAAATGCTCTGTTCCTCTAAGCTCATTATCTGCAGCTAGTATTTGCTCTGATACCCACTGAAATCTCTCCTGCAATAATTCTCTCCACCTATGTTCAAGTTGAGGTAATTCTGTTGCTGTAGGGGCATTTTGATGCCCAAGCTCTCTTTCACAAAATGCTGCAAATGTTTCTTGTATTTGGGGTTGTCGCTTTGGCAGTAGGATTAATCTAAACTCATTCCAATCTCTCATACCTTGAGTTCTTTCAAGCACCTCTAGTTTTGACAGCAATGCATTGAACTTTTGGAGCATGAGGTTTCGCATCGTACCATGATTGATTTGTAAATCACCCCAAGAGACATCTCTTGACTGATGAACACGATCTAGAACATCAACAATTTCCTGTCTAATATGCCTGACTATTAGCTCTTTTTTTTCTGTATCCCCCACCTGCATTGTGACTGCACATTGTAAGGTTGCTTGCCTTGCGGAATTTACTGTCTGAACATTTAAATATTCATGCTCATTTTGCCGTAGTATAAGAGTTGCTTGCAGATCTGCTAGCTCTCGCTCGCAGCGGTCTTGTAGGCGCCCCTGATATCTACCTGCTGTGGTATGTGTTTGGATTTGTTGCTGCACTCTTTGCAGTGCTTGTTGAACGGTATCGATCTTGTTTTGCGAAGTATCAAGAGCGCTTTGAAGGGCATTGGGGTTTGATTCGTGTAACCAAGCATAAATCACTCGATCTACCGATTCAAAAGCGGCTCCAGCCCAATTGGGATTTCCTTGGGGAGGAGTCCAAGTATTTGGAAGATGTCTAACACGATAACCTCCGAGATAAATCTCATGCTCTTCTCCTCGAATCAAACGAGCGAGTTCACCATGGGGATGTTCTCCTTGATAAGCAGGGGACCAGTACTGAGCGAGATAGGAGCGCTCATCAGGATCGATTTGTAAAGCTACAATCGGAGGAGAGCTCGGGATACTTTGCCCATGGTCGCGGATGGCCTGAGATAAAACAAAAGAACATTTTCTTGGCCCACAGCGAAACAATACTGGCATTACATCTCGCATGGTCTCACACGGATTTCTCAAGTTTGTAAAAGCGAGCGCATCTCCAAGAAGTAACATTGCACTACCTCCAGATGCCGTAATTAGAAATGCCGATACATTGGATTCGTCATGGTAATTGCCTATTGGAAATAAGACTCTCAGGAGCTCTATGTTTCTATCTTGAACTTGGTTTGAACTGAGGTGTCCAAAATCAGAGTGTGAACTATAGGGATTGATAGCTGCCATTGCATTATTCCTTTTGTAGCTATTGGAATCGCTGCTTCTATTAATCTAAAAGACTATATAGAGATTTCTTTTTTTAAGCTATTTTTTGAGGGGTGTGCGTTCACAGCGTTGCTGTTTGCCGAATCAGAGGTCAAGTAGAGACAGTTTTTGGGATATTCAAGAGGCATTATGGATATAGGAGTGCGGTATCGGAGTTGGCTCAAAAACTCACTTCAATTCACTCTACTGTGCATGTGTTATATCCTTGAGAGCGTAAAAATGGAGCTTTTGGTGATTTTTGTTCGAGTTGGAC
>JAJFLY010000024.1 GCA_021772455.1 Chlamydiota bacterium | reverse complement strand
AAAGAGGCCTTTAAGCCTCAAACCAATAATCATGTGCGGATGTACACGTGTGGGCCCACTGTTTATCACTACGCTCACATCGGCAACTTTCGCACTTATGTCTTTGAAGATATTTTAAGGCGCACTCTCAAGTTTTTTGGGTATCAAGTGACGCAGGTGATGAATCTCACCGATGTCGACGACAAGACCATTCGTGGCACGATTGAAACTGGCAAGTCGCTAGATGACTTTACCCAGCCCTACAAAAATGCTTTTTTTGCCGATATTCAGTCGCTCGGCATTGAGCGGGCAGAGAACTATCCGGCTGCCACCGATTACATCACCCACATGATCGACTTTATCCAAAAGCTTCTGGATAAGGGAATTGCCTATAAGAGCAAAGATCACTGCATCTATTATTCGATCGAGAAGTGCCCTAATTATGGACGGTTGTCTCACCTAAAACTCGATGATTTGAAAGTCGGTGCCGGCGATGCGCGGGTGGCATGTGATGAGTATGAGAAAGACAATGTGAGCGATTTTGTCCTATGGAAAGGGTACGATCCTGAGCGTGATGGGAAGGTTTTTTGGGAAAGTCCCTTCGGAAAAGGGCGCCCTGGGTGGCATTTAGAGTGCTCGGCGATGGCGATGCATCTTTTAGGAGAGACGATCGACATTCATGTGGGAGCGGTCGATAACATCTTTCCTCACCACGAAAATGAGATCGCCCAGTCAGAAGCTTTTTGTGGAAAAAGATTCGCTGCCTACTGGCTTCACTCGGAACATCTAATCGTTGATCACAAAAAGATGTCGAAAAGCCTCGGCAATTTCTACACCCTTCGTGATCTGCTCGATAAAGGGTACAATGGGATGCAAGTGCGTTATATGTTGATGCACACCCACTACCGCACCCAGCTTAATTTTACCTTTGACGGATTAGAAGGGGCAAAAACCTCTCTTCATCGCCTCAACGACTTTATCCAAAGGATGCAAGAGATTGCTGATCTCAAGATAGAGCCGACAAAAAGTTGCAGAGATGTGCTTCAAGAGACGATCAATCGTTTTAGTCAGGCAATGGCCGACGATCTCAATATTTCAGCTGCACTCGCTTCTATCTTTGATATGATGCATGCCGTGAATAGCTTGTATGATAGTGGCTCCATGAATGGGGGAGACGCTTCCGAAGTGATCATTGTCATGCAAGAGTTTAACCGTGTCCTTGGTGTCTTAAATTTTGAGAGTGAAGAAGAAGCTCCACTTTATCTGCAGGAGATGCTTGAGAGGCGTGAAGCAGCTAGAAAAGCTAAAGATTGGACGCTTTCCGACCAGCTTCGCCACGAGATCACTGCAAGTGGGTATGTTATTGAAGATACGGCGCACGGTCCAAGGCTGAAAAAAAATGACTAAGGATGAGAAGTACCTAGTGGAGCTTTATCGCAGGCTTCAAGATGATTTGGAGGGTTCGTACGATCCCCTTCTTCTTGCTAAGGAGCTTAAATTTAGCGACCGTTTGGTGCAGAATATCCTCAGAGGATTGATGCAAGCTAATTTTGTTAAGTACACATCATCAAAAAAAATTTCTTTGACAGATCGTGGCTGCGAGCTCGCTCAATCCTTATCCCCGTGATTAGCTGAATCGTCTAAAAATGTGCGTGTTTTATTGGTTTAATCGAGGGATAATTTCAAATTATTGCAGGGGGGAATAATCAGAGCCTCTTATGCTCGGTATTATTAAAATTTATTTTTAGGTAGAAGTGCTATGTCCGACGTTTGTTATAAATGTCATCATGATTTGGAATGTATTGCTTATGAAGGATTGCATTCGGAATGTTTTTCTAAATGGTTTAATGTGTCTTCACCACTTAAATTTGAATATGTTGCGAAAGATTGTTTTTTTCAAAGTGGAGAGGATAGTGATTTAAAGATCATAAGTTGCTTTCATGGGAATTTTAGAAAATATTCAGCAAGATTAGGGGATCGAAAATATATTTTGAAATTTGGTGAGGAAGATTTCCCAGAGCTTCCTAAAACAGAATTTCTGAGCAATCAACTTGCTCAACTTATAGGTTTGCCTGTCCCAAAGCATTTTCTAATCAGCTATAACAACGAAAGTGATGCTTTTGTAAGTTATAACTTTATGCAAGATTATCCACGTTCTGATTTAGTTCATATATACCGTTTTTTAGAGAAACCTCAAGATTTTAGTTGCACAGGGCTAATCAATGTACTGAAGTGCAACCTTGCACAAATCTCTCAAGGCGAATCAATTAATCAGTTTATTCGATTGACTTTATTTGATTCTCTCTTTGGAAATGATGATAGACATGGAAGAAACTTAGGACTTATTCAAACACCAAAAGGGTATTGTCTTGCCCCTTTTTATGACAATCCATCCCATATAGGTATTGAAAGTCCACGCTTTCTCAGGTTTCAACTGAATCCTATAGGCGCAATTCCTACTGATAGCACCGATGAACCTACAATGAAAGATTATGCCGACCAGTGGTGTCGTCTGGGTTACTCTAGTTTAGTAGTCGCATTTCAATTGCTTATCAAACAGTTAGAACCACAAATTATGGGAATGATTGATAGTAGCTTTATTTCAGATGCGCGCAAGCTGGCAATGAAGACTCTGTTTGAAACTAGATCTACTGAGTTATATGGAGTTGATTTTAATGCAAAATATTAAACCTGATGGAGTTAAAGTGTTTTTAGAGGGTGGGAATGAGCTCGATTTTGTAGGCTTATTATCGCGTGTAGATGGCTTACATGTATTTGAGTATGACGCGCATTATATCAATCAATCGGATTCCATTCCGTTAGGCCCTGAACTTCCGCTGACAAAGAGGTCATATCAATCAGAGCAGTTATTTTTGCCTTTTATTGAGAGGTTGCCTCCAAAAGGTGGTCTTTCATATCCAGATTATTGCAAAGCAAAGGGGATCTCTGTGGATGAGTCAGATTTAATTGTCTTAGTTTCAAGTGTTGGGAATAGAGGTCCTTCCTCATTCATATTTGAGCCTTATTACAAAAGCTAAAGAGTCTGGCGGGATTCGTGCGAGAATGGCCAAAGAAGCTATTGCATAGAATATCATCTTTCACCAAAACCTTAATATTCTTATAGCTGCGTTGTCTTCATGATCGGGAAGTAAAGGACGTCGCGAATCGAGGTGGCGTTGGTGAAAAGCATCGCCAAGCGGTCAAGCCCAATTCCTATTCCAGACGCCGGGGGCATCCCTTGGCAAATCGCTTCAAGGAACTCCTCGTCAAGAGGGTGAGCCTCTTCATCGCCTGCATCGCGCTTAAGCGATTGTGCCTCTAAAAGCTCACGCTGAATCACCGGATCGTTAAGCTCCGAGTAGGCATTGCAGAGCTCTTGCCCAAGGAAAAAGCTTTCAAAGCGCTCAACCATTCCCTCTGCTCTCTCTTCAGCTTTGCGGTGGGGCTTGCAGAGGGGTGTTGTCTCGATTGGGTGGTCGATGATGTGGTGGGGCTGGATCAATTTTGAAACGACAAATTCATCAAAAAGCATGGCAATGAGCGCCCCGCGAGATGCTTTTGCGATGATTTTTGGGTCGATCTCGGTCTCGTTTTGAAGGACACGGTGAATTTCCAGGTCTGTGAGGTTGTCGACATCAAGACCGGCATATTCCTTGATGCTATCCTTCATCGTGATTCTTTTCCAAGGAGCGCGCACATCTACAACAACTTCTTCTTCGTTGAGTGTGTAGGCGATTTTTGTGGAGTCAAATAGTTCGAGGGCGATCTGCTCGATGAGCTTTTCGACGAAGTTCATCATGTCGTTGTAATCCCAATAGGCGGCGTACGCTTCGAGCATGGTAAACTCGGGATTGTGGGTGCGGTCGATCCCTTCGTTGCGAAAGACCTTGCCAATCTCATAAATCCGCTCAATCCCGCCGACCAAAATCTTTTTCAGCGGAATTTCAAGGGAGATACGCATATAAACATCTTGGTCGGTAGCATTGATATGGGAATGGAAGGGGCGCGCTTCGGCTCCGCCATAGATATTTTGTAAAACGGGGGTTTCCACCTCGAGAAATTCTTGAGCATTTAGGTTGTCGCGGATGATGCGCATCATTTTGCTTCGAGTAAGAAAGGTGTGGCGTACCTCATCATGGGAGATTAGGTCGAGCCACCGCTTTCTGTAGCGCATCTCTTTATCGATCAATCCACTATGCTTTTCTGGAAGGGGGAGGAGCGTTTTGCACAAGAGGGTCATCTTTTTTACAAAAATGGTGATCTCACCCTTACCTGTTCTAAAAATATGCCCCTCTACGCCGATCAAATCGCCGAGATCAATTTTTTTTTCGATAAATTTCAGCGGCTTGACCTCTTCTCCTTCCAAGCCTTCGACAAGGGTGTGGTCGCGGTTGAACATGAGCTGAATTTTGTGGGTCGCCTCTTGGATATGGGCAAAGGCATTTTTTCCCATTGCTCTAAAGAGAACTAATCGTCCTGCGACACAAACAAGTGGTGTTTCCCCTTTAGCAGCCGCCTCACTATCGCCAATTGGGTCGTCTTTGTGAGTCTCCAAAATTTGGCACGCCGTGTGAGTTGGGTCGAATCGATGGGGGTAAGGTTCAACACCTGCTTCACGGATTTCGTTTAGCTTTTGTGTTCGGTTGCGAAATTCTTCGTGTTGGTGGTAATGGGGCTTTTCAGTCATTTTTTAGATACTCTTTTCCGCTTCGGTGTTGTTCAAGCCAAAAATAGGGATAGAGACAATAGCCAACTGTTAGGAGGAAAAAGCCAACGGTCAATATCCAAAAGATTTTTGAGTGAATGGTCATGCTGCTAGTCTAACCCATTTAGAAAAAAGTCGAAAGGGGATCGATGTCTACATGCATTTTTATTTGCCGAGGGACTCCTGATAGCTGCTGAATGACCGTGGTGATTGGGTGGACATGCATCCCACGAATCAGGCACTGAAACCGAAATTGGTCTTTGATTTTTGCATGGCCGCACGCGACAATGGGATGGATTAAATACTCTTTACCAAGCCCTTTGATCAATACATCGCGCACTTGATTGGCTGATTGTTCCGTAAGAGCGCTATCAGCTCCACTAAACGTGAGTTTGACAAGACGGGAGAAGGGAGGGAAGCTGAACATTTCGCGCGTCGCAATTTCGGTTTGATAAAACATCTCAAAATCTTGTTTGGCAGACTGTTGAATCGTTAAATTTTCGGGCATCTGCGTTTGAATAATCACCTCGCCTTGTAAATCACCCCGTCCAGAGCGCCCTGCAACTTGCGTAATCAATTGGAAAACATTTTCGGAGGCGCGGAAGTCGGGGATGTGCAGGCTCCCATCACCATTTAAAACGGCTACGAGCGTGACCGCTGGAAAGTGGAGCCCTTTTGTCACCATCTGCGTCCCGATGAGAATGTCGGCTTTTCCAGTGCTAAACGCTCGAAAAAAGCGTTCATGACTCCCTTTATGGCGGGTGGTATCACCATCAACACGTAGGGTGCGCGCCTCAGGGAAAAGGGCGTGTAGCGCCCGCTCAACCTGTTCAGTTCCGATTCCTTTATATTTGAGTGTCTCTGGAGCGTTGCAGGAGGTGCATACTCGGGGGACTGGATTGAGTCTGTGGTCGCATAAATGGCAGGCGAGTAGTGCCTCTCCACGGTGAAAAGTGAGGGCCAAATCACAATGGGGACATGTGAAAATATGGCCACACTCCTGACAAAAAAGGGAGGTGTGGTAGCCTCGACGATTTAAAAATAAAATTGTTTGCTCGCCAAGCTCTAAACGCTTTTTAATCCCTTTGATAAGGGGCTCAGAGAAGGTTGTGTAGCCTCCAGCCTTTTCAAATTCACGGCGCATATCGACGATTTCGACTTTTGGAAGGCGGGCATTGGTGGCTCGTGAGTTAAGTTTTGAGAGCGTGTACTTCCCCATTTGGGTGTTATAGTAACTCTCTAAGCTTGGGGTTGCTGTTCCTAAAATGACTGCCGCTTTCGACATTCTGCCGCGTACGACAGCTACGTCTCGGGCGTGGTAGCACGGCTGTTTTTCATTTTGTTTATACGCATTGTCGTGCTCTTCATCGACGATGATCAAGCCTAGATTTTTAACGGGGCTAAAAAGGGCTGACCTGGCGCCGATCACAATTTTTGCCTCGCCGCGCCGAATACGATGCCACTCATCATACCGCTCCCCATCCGATAATCTGTGGTGCAAAATGGCGATCGAATCATCAAAACGGGAGCGAAATCGTTCGATTGTTTGCGCGGTAAGTGAAATCTCCGGAACGAGCATAATCGTTCCCAGATTCAACTTGAGCGCGCGGTCGATTGCTTGGAGGTAGACCTCTGTTTTTCCACTTCCGGTGATTCCAAAAAGTAGGTGTGTTTCAAAGCGCTTTTCTTCGAGGGTTTTGCAGATTTTTTCGAGCGCTTCGGCCTGCTCTTCGTGTAAGGGTTTTGCCTCGGTTTTGAAGTATTCCTGCCCGGTAAGAGGGGATCTGTCGACTCGCACTTGTTCGAGATGGAGCGCCCCTTTGTTGACGAGCGTCTGAACGGGGCTTCTCGATGTCCCTGTTTTTTCAAGTAGCTCGGTGAGTAAAATTCCTTTCTCCTCCATCAGAACAACATCTAGCACCATGGCTTGAAGAGCATGTGATTCGCGAAGCTCTAAGCACAATGCGCGCAATTTCTCCTTCGATAGGAGGCGTGTGACTTTGTATTGCTGTTTGTGGGAGACATTTTTCCGGACGCTTGCGGGAAGAATGCGCTGCAGCACCTGCTGCAAGCTTGTGCAGTAGTACTTGCTCATCCATATGGCAAGCTCAAAAAGCTCTTCGTTTAACAGCTCTTCCTCAGATAGGATGGAATGGATCGGAAGAGTCTTGGAAAAAGAGCTTTTCTCTTTGATTTCCACAACATAGCCACTACGCAAGCGGCCGCGCAATGGAACCTGCACTTGCATGCCTCGTTTTACTTCGAGAGTGTCCGGAATTCCATAATCGAGGGCTTTTTCAATAGCGACATCTAAGAGGACCGAAGCGTACTTTGTTTGAGAGTGTTCCATAAAGCCCGTTTCAATTCGAGATCGTAATGGTCGGCCAAAGGGAGGAGAGTGGGACCATCGATTTTTAAAAATTGGTGCAATTCTACCTGAGGAAACCTTTTCTTCAAATGAGATAAGGGGGCGAGGACGAGCTGGACGTTATGATTTGTCAAAAGAAGATCGAGTTTACCCGAAAAAAGGGCGGCAGGAGCGATCGTTTTGGTGAGCGCACGTGCGACATTTTCCAAGAAAAATGTTTCGCTTGGGTCGGTGACGACAAGGCGAACGGGGATGTCGAGCGGAATAGAATTAAAAATAGAGCCAAATTGCATAGGCTGCACCTCTGGCGGGGGCATCGGATTGAGTATCCAGTTTGGAGTAGGTTTAGGTTTTGGCTCCTCTTTCTTTTTTTCTATTTGAGGCTGTGGTGCGACCGGTTTTTCTTCCACAACCACGACTTTCTTCTGAGGAGGCGGCTCTTTCACAGACATATGGATATGCTCTCCCCACTCCTCTTTCAAGTAGTCGAGGGTGGCTTTGATCAAAACCGTAAACTCTTTTTGGCACTCTTTCATGGAGTCATATCATAGTGATTGAGCGATTTTTTTCCATAAAGAGCTCTTTCCAGTGGTAATTATCTAGCAATCCTTCTGGATCGCGTCCCATAAGTAGGTAGGCAATGTAGAGCGCCTCAATCGATGCAAGCCCTTGGAGCTCATCTTGGCGGCGAGGATAGGCCGTTACGAGTCCGTCTGGCAAAGAGCGCCGCACAATCGTGTCGGGAATATAGAGTGTCTTTTCCATTTTATGCGCTAATTTCCAGGTTCCATCTAAGAGCAAAAGACCCCGTTGTCCATCCTCTTTAGATAAAATTTGAGGGGCATCCACGGTCAATAGCACATATCCATCAATCGGAGGCTGCGTTTTCAGAGGGTATGAGTAAAATAAAAAGTCTTTTCTCTCTTCTAAACCTCGCAGGGAGCACTTTTTAAGATTTTCTTTACGATGGCGGATCACGATTGTTGGACAGAAATATTTCATTTTTAGTAGGTTGTATTGTATCAGAAAGAAAGTCTACCAATTTTTGTTGGTTTTTGTAAATTAGAGGCAAGTTTTTTTTTAACCTCAGAGGAGTAATAAATGAGAAAGCATCTTTTCGCGACGTGCGTATTAGCACTATGTTTGAGTCCGGCATTCGCTGCTGGGCAAAATGGAAAGGTTTCGCCTCCAGCTGCAAGTACACAGAGTGCAGGGCAAATCAAGTGGTATAAAAACTACAATGAAGCAGAGGCAGCGGCTAAAAAAGCCAATAAGCCCCTTCTTCTGTTTTTCACCGGTTCTGATTGGTGTGGTTGGTGCAAAAAGATGGATCAAGAGGTGTTTGCCTCACCTGATTTTGCAAAGGATGTTGGAAATGATTTTATCTTTGCCGAGATTGATTTTCCGATGAATAAGCCCCTTCCTCCAGAGGAACAACAGGTAAATAATAATTTGAAGCAGAAGTATGGCGTGACAGGTTATCCTACAGTCATCATACTTGATGCAAACGGGAATTTCATTGCTGAGACAGGTTATCGCCCAGGCGGTGGTAAGACTTATGCTGAGTATCTTAAGCAACTGTTGAAGTAACAACACCGTCCCCCTTGCGCCAAGTGAGGGGGGCTTGCTTTATCGGAGTCATAACATGCGTACTCTTCTACTATTTTTTCTTCTTACCCTTTTTTCTTCCACCTACGCGTGGGAAACAGATTACTCGAAAGCAAGAGAGGTGAGCCGCGAGGATAAAAAGCCTCTTCTACTCTTTTTCACCGGTTCCGACTGGTCGGGATTAGCGATGAAGATGAAAAATGAAACTCTCGATTCAAAAGACTTTCAAAAGAAAATTGGCACTCAGTTTCACTGTATAGAGATCGATTTTCCGATACACACGACTCTCTCTTCAACTGTACGACAGCAAAACGAGGCGCTTAAAAGCCGTTTCGCTGTTGAAGAGTATCCAACACTCATCCTCCTCGATTCTGATGAACAAATCATCGTGCGGATGGGCTACAGCCCTGAAGGCGGGCAGCAGCTGGCAAATGAGCTTTTGCACGGGATGGCACAAAATATTGAGTTGTGCCGCGGGTTAAAGGCTCTTCCTAAGGACGAAGCTGTCTTACGTCGCCTCTATCAGCTCGCTCAGATTATGATGAGAGGTGAAGCGCGCTCTGCCATTATGTCGGCCGGCGTCGAAATAGAAGTACCCTTTTTCTTAGTGGAGCAATATCGATTGTTTGTTGAGGAGGGGAAAGATGTGACCCTGCTTAGGCAAAAATTGCTAAAGAGCAACGATCACGAGATTCATTTTACCGTTGCTATGATCGATTTTCAAGAGGGCGCCTCAAAGCATCAAGATCCATGCGAAGCGATCAAGCCTCTAGAGGCTTATTTAGAGCATTTTCGCGATACCGATTCTCAAAATATCTGGCGCATCGAGATGATGATCGCCCAGTTTTATCTTGAAACCGATGAGTGGGGAGTGGCGCTTAAACATGCAGAAACGGCTTATAAGAATGCCCCTACACCCTTCCAACCTGAGATAGAGAACTCGCTACACTACATCAAAAGCCAAATCCGTTAGTTATCGGGGCTGCATTCTGGCATTGCATTGATTTGCAATCGACAGAATTTATTGGTTTATTGAGAGAGTAATCGTGTTAACTCTTGCTGGATATCGGCAAGAGTTGCGGTGCGTGCGGCTGTTCTAGGATGGACATTGATTTGCATGCAACCGGGCAGCTCGTGTTGACTCAAGCGAAAAGCTTCGCGCATCAGCCGTTTAAAGCGATTGCGGTCGGTAGCCTTGCCGTAGCGGCGGGAAACTGTCAGACCGAGTTTAATTCCAGGATATTTCGTTTGGCGAACGGCCATATGTAAAAATTGGCCTGTCCTCTGAGATCCATATTTCGAACAAAGACGAAACTCGCGCGACCGAAGAAGGCGAGATGTCTTAGGGAAAAAGTACTGTTTTAGCACGGAGTCAGTTCGTGACGTCCAACTTTACGGCGCCGGTTAATGGTCTTACGGCCATTTTTTGTTTTCATCCGCTTGCGAAATCCAGTTTCGTTCTTACGGCGTCTTTTACTTGGCTGGTAGGTTCTTTTCATTGCTATTCCTCGCTTTTGAGTAGGGAGCTTATCAAAATTCAGAAAAAATGACAATTGCAAAGAATATCAGGTTTAGGTAAAGTACCCACTTCTCTGAAAATAGTAGGGCAACCATGAAAGTAAAAGCTTCAGTTAAAGCCGACCCTTCAAAAGGCGATAAGCTAGTCCGTAGACGTGGGCGTCTTTATGTAATTAATAAAAAAGACCCCAACCGGAAGCAGCGTCAGAAGGGTCCCGCGAAAAAAAGATAATTTTTTAGAAAGGTAGAAAATGGCAAAGAAATCAGCAGTTGCAAGGCAAAAGAAGCGTGAAGAGCTCGTTCGTTTGAACTTTGAGCGCCGCTCTGAGCTTCGCAGTAAAGGCAAAAATTTAAATTTGAGTGAAGAAGAGCGAGAAGCAGCACGCACCGCCCTCAATAAGATGCGCCGGGACACTTCTTCTTGCCGTCTTAAAAACCGTTGCAAGTTAACGGGTCGTCCTCACGGCTTCTTACGCAAATTCCAGATGTCACGTATCTGTTTCCGTGAGCTTGCAGGAATGGGCATGGTACCAGGCGTCACCAAAGCCAGCTGGTAAAAGCGTAGTAAAGCGAGCGATTTCTTCTCTTTTGGCTGCTTTTTGCCCCATTAGAACAATCGCTCGCTCGCCGTATGACAAATACTCTCTTCGCTCGCGATTGTCCAACTGGGACAAAAATCACCAAAATTTCTCTTTTAAATATTAATAAATTTTTAAGCATTTACTCTTTTTTGTTTATTTCCTTATAATAAATGTGAGTTTAATTTATTAGGTGGTGGAAATGGCAGCGATTTTTCATGCCGATAGTGCCGAATATATCGGCTATCACGGATACGCGGTTAACCTTGATACATCATATTTGTTAATAGATCGTAGGGATATCTCAACCACTGGATATAATATCTCCATAGCATTGAACATGATTCCCGTGATCGGGAATCTCATTGCAGGGATCATGCACATCGTACAAGGTGTGCGTGGAGATGGAGACAGTGGACTTATTGTTCGAGGAATTGTGGAGTGCACGATCATTGGAGGGCTTGCCCTCGTACCCTTAGACATCATTTTCACAGTTGGGCGTATGTGTACAACGGAGATGATTACGCTTGATCCATTTCTTGGGTGAGGTGGGGCAATTCTGAGAGTTGCTTCCACTCTTTCATCCCTTCTCCCCAGACAAAAGACCTTTCTGAGAGGTGTTCTTCCTTTCGTAGCTTTGCCAGATCTAGAAACTCAAATGGCCCCTGCTGGCTGTGGGTAGGATCGAGGTAATACCACATCTTAAGCCACTCCTCACTTCGTTTTGGAACGGGTGGAGGAGGAGGCGCAAGGGGTTTCTTTAAAGGGCTTGGCAAAACGACTACAAGCAAAATGCCAAGGACTCCTAAAAATAGGCCTATAAAAAACCAGGTCAAAGGGTTGCGTCCACGCCGTCTTGCCAGATAGGAGGCGACGCCGCCAAAGAAAACCCAAAAAAGAATTAGATTCAAAAGTTGCATTATTCCCATAAGTGGAATATATTTTAGCCGAAAGCCCTTTATTTTTCAATCACGAGGTTGTTATGGATAGTACTGTTGATACAAAAGAATTTGAAGTACCCGAGACTGTGTACAGTAGGGACATCGAAACGCGCGTGATTCAAGTTATTATTTTACAATGCCTCAGTAAGATCGAAAATGTCGGTTTACTCGGAGGGAACTTGATCGATACCCTTTTGGGCAGAACTGATAGTGATCGCTTAAAGGGTATTTTTGTCGAACAAGACAGCAAAAATCATCAGGTGAAGGTCAAAGTTGAGATCAATGTGCGGTATGGCATTTCAATTCCTGAAAAGGCTGAGGAAATACAGAGCAAGGTTGTTAAAGAGATTATAAGCTTGACAGGTCTTCATGTGGCGACTGTCCACGTCGTTGTCAAAGGGTTGATTTCGGAGATCAAAGAGGAGAAAGAAGAGAAAAAAGAAGGTGAGATTTATCCTGCTGCCCTTTTAGAAGAAGATGAAGTCGATGCGTATTGAGCATCTTCTCTTCTCGCTAATTGCTCTTCTCTTAAGTTTTCTTTTTGTGTTCTGCGGCTTGTTTTTGTTACTTTTTCCCGATGCAGTACTCAATCTAAAGGCGATTGGCATCACCATGCTGTCGCTCGGTGTATTCTTGCTCCTCTTTTTTCCATTACTGGTGCGTCGCCGCTATCTTTTGCTGAAAATGGGTGGGGTCGCAATCCACGAAAGGCTTGTGCGCCATTTTGCTAAAGAGAGTTTGCAAGCGCTCTTTCCCAACCATACAATCGATTGCGATGTGATTCTCCACAAAAAGGGAAAGGTTGAAATTTTGGCTACTATCCCGTATCTCTCAGAAATGAGGCGCGAGCAGAAGCTCGAGGAAATTGAAACACACCTTTCAGCCTCCCTTCTGAAGTACTGTGGATGTAAGGACCCTTTTATCTTTAATGTTAGCTTTTCTTGACAGCTACTTTCAGCTGAAGCAAAACAGCACCACCGTAAAGCTGGAAGCACAACTTTGCCCCTTTTGCCGCTTCGATTCCAGCTTTTCTAATTCTCATACTTATCCCACTTACATTCAGTATCGCTGTTGGCTATATCGCCTACTGCTTGCTTAAATTACTTATAGGCAAAGTTGGCGAGGTTCATTGGTTTTCTTGGGTTATTAGAATTATTTTTATTGCGAATTTTATTTTTTCTGTTTTATAATAAAATTATGATAGCAGGTTTGTTTTTATTAATGACAGTTAGTATTGGTTGCGTCTTCTTTAAGCAAAAAAAGTGGGCAATAGCCTTCTTTATTGCGGCATTAGTTCTTGGAACTTTACTCTTTTGGCATCTTATGACCGATGTCATCAATATCAATTTGTAATATGGAAAGAAATTTAAACGCCTTACTTGTCCTGATTATTTCATCGATCTTACTTGGAGCATGTGCTATTCAAGTATTTGAGGATGAAACACCCTGTCCACTTTGCTTCCTTCAACGTCTGGGAATGTTTGGGGTGGCAACGGGAGCTTTGATGAACTGTCGGTTTGGGCGGCGCGCCCTTCACTACGGGTTATCGCTTATCTCAGCTCTGTTTGGGGGAGCGGTTGCCTTAAGACAGATCGCGTTACATATTTGTCCAGGTTCACCTAAGTTTGGACTACCCTTCTGGGGGTTAAATCTTTATACCTGGTCGTTTTTGGTTTTTGCCTGCAGTGTTGCCTATATCGCGCTCCTCCTTATCTTTTTTGACAGGTCCAAGAAGAGCGAAGGGTCGATGAATGCTTTTGGTCACCTCGCTTTTATCGCAGCATTTGGCCTTGAAATTGCCAATATCGTGACCTCACTTGTCATTTGTGGATGGGGAACGTGCGGCTAGTAGTGTCTCGATATCCTTTTTCGTGATCCCTTGTACGAGGCTCCACTCTTCGGGTGACGCTTCTAAAATACGCTTCCAACTTCCAAAATGGCGCAGCAGACGCTGTTTTTTAACCGGCCCAATTCCTGGTAGAGTATCTAAAGCGCTTGCAAGGCTCTTCTTTCCTCGTCTAAGCCTTTGAAAAGTAATGGCAAATCGGTGTGCTTCATCGCGAATTTGTTGGAGCAGAAATAAAATAGGGGAGTTCGACTTTAAGATAAGAGGTATTTTTTCGCCGGGTAAATAAATCTGTTCAGCGGTCATCCCCCGGTCATGGCGCCCCTCTTCTTTGGCAACCCCAATCACATCGATCGTGCTCACATCGAGCGATGAGAGGACATCAAGGGCTATATTGAGATGCCCCTTCCCTCCATCGATAACGAGAAGATCGGGGAGGTTATCCTCCTCCTTGGCTCGCTTATAGCGGCGCATTAACACCTCTTTTAACATGCCATAATCATCTGAGGGTGCAGCGTGCTTGATTTTGTATTTCCGGTAGCTTTTGGAATCTTTTTCGCCGGCTGAAAAGACCACCATCGCGCTCACAGGCTCGGTTCCAGAGATGTTGGAGTTATCAAAACACTCGATTCGCTCGGGATAATTTGTTAGATGAAGGGTTTCCTCCATTGCGAGAAGCATTTGTTCCTGCATATTCGCTTCACGTTTGAATTTGGCCTCAGCGTTTGCATACGCCATCTCTAAAAGAGCCCGTTTGTTCCCCCGCTTTGCTGGATTTAGCTTCACCTTGAGAAGCGCCTCGAGCGTCTTACTCACCTCGAGTGGAAGGACGATTTCATCAGGGAGCTCTTCTTGCTCACCATACTGTTGTAAAAGAAATGAGGAGAGGAGCTCCCCATCTTCTTGCGCATTGTGGGTAAAGAGGTGGTCGTTAGAGCCAATCAGCTTCCCTTCTCGAAAGAGGAGCTGCGCGAGAGCCGCGTTGTTCCCTTCGCGATAAATTCCAATCACATCGAGATCGGCTGTTCCTGCCTTTTCAACCTGCTGCTTTTCCAAAGTCTGTTCGATGTATTGCAACGTTTGAAAGATTCGATCGGCTTTTTCGAATTCAAGCGCTTCCGCAGCCTTTTCCATCTCAGTTTTTAACTTTTTACGAATCCCTTTGTCGCGTCCTCGTAAAAAATTGATCACTTCCTTGACACGCGCGTCATAATCCTCTTTTGTGCACTTCTCCACGCAGGGAGCAACACACCGCTTCATATCGTACAAAATGCATGGGCGGGTGCGGCACATAAGCTCGCGATCTGAACATTGCCTGAGGGGAAATAGCGTGCGCAGTAGTTCGAGCGTTTGGCGCGCGGCATATCCATGCGTGTAAGGGCCAAAATAGAGATTTCCTGGGGGCGCTTTACCCTTAAACCTGGCGACGCGAATCATTGGCCACCGATGTTTATGATTGATCATCAAACTGAAATAGGTTTTGTCATCTTTAAGAAGCGCGTTGTATTTGGGGCGATGTTTTTTGATCAGATTGTTTTCAAGGATCAGCGCCTCTTTTTCAGACGAGACGACGATCGTGTCGATTTCAGCGACCTGCGCTGTGAGGTAGGGGACCATCTCCCGTCCATCACCACCTGCTGCAAAATACTGCTTCACGCGGTTTTTGAGGTTTTTGGCCTTCCCTACATAGAGGATCTTTCCGGCCTCATTTTTCATGATGTAGACACCGGGCGACGGAGGGAAACGTTTTAGCTGTTCCGTATCAAAATAAGGTGAGTTGCTTTTCATGCGACTCTTTTTTCAAGCGTTTAAGGTTCTCTTTGCGCGTCTCGAGCTTCTTTAAGATCTCATTTGCACGTCCAATAACCGATAACGGAAGGCCCGCTAATCTGGCAACATGGATTCCATAGCTCCGATCGGTCCCACCGCGCGCAATTTTGTGCATAAAGACGATTTCGTCTCTCTCTTCTTGAACGGTTGCATGGTAATTGACCGCTCCCTCAAATGCCCTTTCTAAATCCGTAAGTTCCCAATAGTGGGTCGCAAACAGCGTTTTGGCATGAGTTGTAAGGAGGTGCTCAGCGACCGCCCAGGCGATTGCCACCCCATCGTAGGTGCTCGTTCCTCTCCCTATCTCATCTAAAATCACAAGCGAGCGGGAAGAAACATTATTGAGGATGTTGGCCGTTTCACTCATCTCCACCATAAATGTCGATTGGCCACGCGATAAGTCATCGCTCGCTCCAATTCGGGTGAATATTTTGTCGATCACACCGATATGAGCCTTGGTGCAGGGGACAAATGAGCCCATTTGCGCCATGATAACGATCAGAGCCACCTGGCGGATGTAGGTTGATTTCCCCGCCATATTCGGGCCAGTAATCAACATCAACCGCTCTTTGTGGTCGAGAGTTGTCTCGTTAGGAATGAACATCTCTTTATTTGCAGACTCAACTACGGGGTGGCGCCCCTCTTCAAAGTGGAGGGCATCACTTGTGTCGATAAGAGGGCGGCAATAATCTTGCCGTTTGGCAACGACAGCAAGTGAGGCAAGAACATCGAGTCTAGCAATCTCGCTGGCGATCTCAAAGACACTCTTTTCAAATGCTGCCGCTTTTTCGCGTAGAGCTTGAAAAAGAGTTTGCTCTAACGTGTGAATCCGCTCTTCGGCCGAAAGCACTTTGGTTTCGTACTCTTTTAGGATTGGGGAGATGAACCGTTCCGAATTGACAAGCGTCTGCCTTCTCTGAAACGTATCGGGCATCAGGTCTGCCTGACCCTTGCTCACCTCGATGTAGTAGCCAAAAACCTTGTTGAAGCTCACTTTTAGGTTTTTAATACCCGTCTCTTCCTTGATTTTGGTCTGGTATCTAGCGAGCCACTCCTTCCCCCCTTTGGTCAAGCCACGTAATTCATCGAGCTCAGCATGATAACCATCGCGAAAGATTTTTCCCTCGGAAATCCGCACCGGAGGCTCTTCATTCAGTGCCTCTTGAAGAGTATGTGCAAGCTCGAAAATTTCGGAAGGTAATTTGCGGATAGGGTCGCATTGCTCGAGAGAAACTCCAAGCGCTTGTAAATCGCGCGGCGTTGCATACCCCGCGACAATGCGCATCATCAACCTTTCCAAATCGCGCACCCCTCGCAATTGCTGGCGTAGCTCGGCAAGCTCCTCGGGGGCGTAATAATAGGCTTCTACAGCATCTAGCCTGGCATTGATTTCCTTCACCTCGAGAAGAGGACGCTTGATCCACTGCCTGAGCAGCCGCTTACCCATCGGTGTGTAAGTTTGGTCGAGAACACCCATTAAAGTGTGCCTCGGGGAGCCGTGAAGCGACTCTGTCAGCTCCAAATTGCGTTGGCTCACCCTGTCAAGAGAGAGTAGTTCATCTGTTGAAAAAGGCTTGATATCGCGGATGTGGGTAATCGGAAGATTGAGATCGTCATGGATGTAGGCGAGTAGCCCCCCCGCTGCATTAATAGCTGCCACCATCCCCTTCAAGCCAAATCCATCGAGATGGTGAACCTGGAAATGGTTGGTTAAGTAAGCATATGCCGCCTTATGCTCAAATTGCCAATTTGCTCCAATCGAGAGGACGGCGCCGTCCAGCTCGTCTAGCAGCGCATCATGTTTTTTTTGAAATGCCTCGAGACTCAAAACTTCGGAGGGGCGTAAGCGATAGAGTTCGCTAAGTAGTTCTCTCGTATCTTCAAACTCAATAACTTGAAAAGTAGCTGTCGTCAAATCAAGAAATGCCAACCCAAAAATGGAGCCTACTTGGGCGATTGAGGCGATAAAATTGTTTGCTGTATCAGGGAGATTGATGACCGTCCCTGGTGTGATGAAGCGCACAACCTCCCGCTTCACAATCCCTTTGGCCTGTTTAGGGTCTTCCATCTGCTCGGCGACAGCCACGCGGAAGCCTTTGGCGACTAGGCGATCGATGTACGTTTCGCAAGTGTGCCACGGCACGCCTGCCATCGATATTCCTCCCCGTTTTGTAAGGGTGATATCGAGAGCTCTTGCCATAATCTCGGCATCTTCGTGAAACGCCTCGTAAAAATCGCCCATTCTAAAGAGTAAAACGGCATCTTTTGCAGACTCTTTGCACGCCTGCCACTGTTGCATCATAGGTGTAGTCATAAGGGATAGAGACTACCAATAATCCCCGATTCTTGTACAGTTTTGGGATTGTTCACTTAGCGCGCAGGTGTTATTTTTTTTCAACACACCGGTTAAGTATTCGCCTCATTCTGATAGAGCTGGTTTTAACCTGTATTCATTAGCAATCCCCCGAAAGCCCTCCTGCACGAGATCGTGACGGGCTATGATTTGGATCTGTATGAACATTTACGGGCGTTTCAGTGTCCAATGGATACGAGCATGCTAATGTTTTGTGCTTGATGAATTCTTTAAAATAGGAGGCTGTTATGAATAAGTATGTTTTCATATTTGTGTTAGCTCTAATGATTGGTTTAGGATTTCAATTATCTGCCCATCCAGGGGGTGTTGACCAATACCACGGTCACTTCTGCATTTTCGCTTGAGTGTCGTCTTGTACGCCAAGGATTTTCAGCAGTTCAGAACTAACCACATAAACTACAGTTGCATAAAGCTCCATACTATCCTCCATTTTGATTTGGTAGAGCAGTATAAAACTTTTTGTTGTTATAGCGCTTAGATGCCTCCATCTGCTAAGTCTCGACACTCGACAAGGGAGGAACCCTTGTCTTCGCATCGAGCCTACGCATCTGAATGCATCTAAGCACTATAACAACAAGTTTAGGTAGCAATCAGGGTCT
>JAJFLY010000023.1 GCA_021772455.1 Chlamydiota bacterium | reverse complement strand
CACTCGTCTAGGAACCGTTTGAGCACGCCATCTACTGCCTGCGTCGCCTCGGCAAGGGAGGAACCCTTGCCTTCAGCTCCGCAGTTGTATCTGTCGCACTCAAACGATTCCTAGACGAGGTTTAGGTAGCAATCAGGGTCATAGGGCCTGTGTATATCTAACGTAAAGCTTCAAAATATTGATCGACACCTTGGGCAATTCCCCGGGCAATAGCCTTTTGATATCTGGGGTCACACACACGTTCTCGCTCACCTGGATTTGATAAAAACCCAGCCTCAACAAGAATCGCAGGCATCTTGGTTTCGCGCACAACTGCAAAATTCGCCTGCTTTACCCCACGCGAGTCGGCCCCTGTAAGCGCAATTACTTTTCTTAAGACATTATCACACAACGATTTAGATTGAACAATGCGACTAGCAGTTGGATTTTTTTCTTCCTTGTAGTAATAGACTTCAATCCCTTTGGCATCGCGATTGGGCGAGTAGTTGTAGTGGATGCTCACAAAGAGGTCGGCCTTAAGGGAATTAGCAATCTCAGCACGCGTACTCAATGGGACATACGTATCGTCATTGCGGGTCATGACAGTCTTATAGCCAAGCTGATTCAAGCTATTGCGAATCATATGAGCCGTTTCGAGGGTGAGTACTTTTTCTTCATAAGCATCGCGCTTACTGAGAGATCCCCCATCCTTACCTCCGTGGCCAGCGTCAATTACGATAGTTTCTTGCCTCTGGATTGGACGTTTTCTCACATTATGAAGTGCAGAAATTTCGGGGGAACTGCCACGCGTTCCACACGCTGAAACTAGACCTGCTAAAAGAATTAAGAAAAGATATCTCATGCTGTTACCTGATTTGCAATTTCTTGAGCTATTTGACGATCATCAAAGGGAAAAGTTTGATGAGCAAAGATTTGATACGTCTCATGCCCTTTGCCTGCAATGAGGATCAAATCTTGAGAAGAAGCCATCTCGATCGCGCGTCCTATTGCGACCCTACGATCGATCTCAATCTCAAAGTTCTGTTTTGTAAATCCTTGCGCCACCTCTTGGCAGATAGCCAGGGGGTCTTCATTGCGCGGATTATCGGATGTAATAAAGGCAAAATCGCTATACTTTTCGACAGCTTTTGCCATCAGAGGACGTTTCGAGCGATCACGGTTCCCTCCGCCGCCAAAAACTGTGAAAATTTTACCCTTTTTCACCTCAAATAGGGTTTGAAGAGAATTTTCTAAAGCATCGGGAGTATGGGCGTAATCAACGAAGATATGCAGGCCACTTAAATTTTCCACTTGTTCAAGCCGGCCCGAAACAGATGGGAAACTGGCAATTACAGGGGAAAGCGCCTCAAAAGGAATCCCTTTACAAAGGGCAGCGAGCATAGCCGCCAAACAGTTATAAACATTAAAACGTCCGATCAATTTCCAAGAGAAGTTAAGGGTTTGACCTTGATAGGTTACAGAAAATTTAGTTTGATCGGGCAATAGCTCGATAGAATGGGCATACAAATCTGACTGAGAAGATAAGCCATAGGTCATTATACGACCACGACACTCCTTTTGCATCTCCTCTGACCAAGAAGAATCGCCATTCAAAATAGCTACACCCTCGGATTTAAGCTCCTTAAAGAGGGCTGCCTTGGCCTCAGCATACTCCTCCATCGATTGGTGATAATCGAGATGTTCTGGAGAGAGGTTTGAAAAAATCGCGACATCGTAATCAATTTTTGCAACGCGGCCTTGCATTATCCCGATTGAAGAGGCCTCCATCACAGCAGCCATGCACTCTTGCTTGACCATCTCCCTTAAGAGCTTTTGATTGGTGATCACTTCAGGAGTGGTGAGCTCGGCTGCAAAATGATGATCCCCAATGACATATTCAATCGTTCCAATCATCCCACAAGGAGCGTTAAAAGCATCAAAGATGTGCTTCACCAGATACGAGATTGTTGTCTTCCCATTGGTTCCGGTAACTCCAACCATAAATAAGGAGAGCGAAGGATCTCCATAATAGCGCGCAGCAATCTCAGCCTCAACTGCCCGTACGTCGGGCGTTACAAGTTGGACAACATCTTTCAAAAAGGGGTTTGGCAAATCGGTTAAGATGGCTGCAGCTCCGCTTGCAAGAGCTTCATCTATATACTTAGCTCCATCATCAAACGTTCCCTTTTTAGCGATAAAGAGGTTTCCTGGTGCCACCATCTTAGAATTACTGCAGAGCCCTGTGATAGAGAGATCTTTTCTTCCCCTGTAGAATTCTACGGGTAGGTCGTTGATTAAATTTTTAAGGACGATTCCATTTCTCATATAAAAGTTTTAGCTCTCTCACTTCTTGTATCCAATCGGCTTTTTCGGGATCATAACGAGGGTCCCCCTGAGGATACCCATGAGGATCGTCAGGAGGCACTCCGAGATACTCAAGCGTCCGCTTGGAAATCTCTGCAAAAACAGGCGCCGCACAATGCCCCCCTAGATAATTTTTTGCCCCCCCCTCAAGTCGGATGGGCTTAGGCTCATCTATTGTAACAATCAAGACAAACCGAGCACTTTGAGCAGGGGCAAAACCGATAAAGGAAGATATATAGCGTTGTTTGGAATAAACGCCACCAACTATTTTTTCTGCCGTCCCCGTTTTCCCAGCTTCCGTATAGCCATTAATCGTTCCAAGTCTCCCTCCGCCTCCCTGCTGAGTGGAAAATTTCATCCCATTCACAACCTCTTCCACGATCTCTTCTTCCAAAACACGCTTCTTGGGCTTAAGTGCTGTGTTGTCAATAACCACACCCTCTTTACCCACGACTTTGCGAACAAGCGTCGGTTCGATCAAAAATCCCCCATTCGCAAAAACCGCATAGGCGCGAAGCATCTGCACACTTGTGGCAAGAATATTATATCCCATCGAGAGCGAGTAGGGCGTTGGAACCGACCACTCAAGAGCGCCATTTGGGTGGAGCTTTCCAGGCCTTGGAACAAGTCCACACGCTTCACCTGGAAGCTCAATACCTGTTTTCTTTTCAAACCCGAAGATGTCGACAAGAGCATTGCGATACCACATATTGCCATACGCTTGAATGACCAAGTCGACAATCTGCGCCATATAGACATTCGAAGATTTTTGCAAAGCCATCGCCATGTTGAGCGCTTTGTGATGCGTCGGATCATACAAAGGACGCGACCCCCGACCAGGAAAAGTTGAGCGGGTAGTATCCATTTTCTCTTTAGGGTCAAACAGCGGAGCTTTTCCCTCTTTTTCCCGTTCTAAGTTCGCTTTCATCGCAATTGAGACCGTGATCGGCTTCATAATAGAGCCAAGCTCAAAAGCATCGGTCAAAGCCTTCACCTTCGCATCTTCCAACTTCTCCGGATCATTGAAATAGTCCTGATAGTGGGAAGGATCAAAATAGGGATACTGCCCCAAGGCAAGAATCTCACCGCTATTTGGATCAAGCATCACAGCCCATCCACCCTTTGCTTGTGCCGCATTGACCCCTTTTTCCAATTCCTCCTCAACAATCGCCTGCAGACAGTGATTAATGGTGAGATAGACATCCGAGCCATCTTCTGGCTCTTCGATCACCTTATCAATCTCGAGATGGTTTAACGGAGAGCGAAGGAGCTTTCGTTTTCCAAGCTTTCCCTTTAGATGCTCATTAAAATAGACCTCGAGCCCCCCTGTGGGCACCCCTTCATGGGTCGTCTCATCTTTCATATCTCGAATCGTATGAAGCACCTGCCCCAAAAGCTGTCCATAGGGATAAGATCTGCGATAATCGGTAACAAAGTAGAGGGCATTGCGCGCAATTTTTCGCTCTTTTGCAAAGGAGACCCACTCACCTAAAATCACATCGCGCGTCTCGCGGTCAAGCCAAAGAGCGAGTCTACGACTTCGAGAGCGCTTATCTAAATCAGCACGCTTAACTGGTACATAGGCACTTAAAAGCGTTGCAACCTCATCGCGATATTCAGCCGGAATCGATAAAGGATCGATATAGAGATGAAATTTCGTTACATCAAACACGAGCGGTTGAGGCGACTCGGGGTGTCCAACTCTCAAGGTTGGATTTGCATAAAACGCGCCACGCTTAAACGGCTCTTTTACGATAAATTCGTGCTGCGCAAGCGCGGTATTCGTCCATTTCTCCCCTTCTAAAATTTGGATTCTAAAGAAGTTCACGATCAAAAGTGAAAAAAGAAAAAAGGTACCTATTGCAATGATTACAAGCCGCTTTTTTTGTTTCACGGCGCATCTCCACCTGGAACTGGAATCGTGATAATCTCATTCACAAGCGGATATTTAAGATGGCTGTATTGAGGTAATCTGGAAAGCTCCATTAAATGGACAGGATTTTCGAACTGATCGATCTCAAATTTGAGGCGCGTATTTTCCTGCTGAACTACCTGAAGCTCTTTTGCCGCTACAGGAATCTGCAGGCGCAATTCGGTGATATGATTTTGTTTGTTGATATACGCATACAAGACGCTCCCCAACGTCAAAATGCACAAAAACACACGAATAAAAATGCCAAAATTCATAACTTTTCAATAAAACGGAGTTTAGCCGACCGGCTGCGCGGGTTACGCTTGATCTCTTCCGCGTCGGCAATTAGCGGTTTTTTCGTCAAAATTTTGATCGTTTTTTCTTGGCTTGCAAATTGGCGAAACGTATGTTTCACAATGCGATCTTCTAAACTATGAAAAGTCAATACACCAAATCTTCCACCCGGCGCCAAAGCCTCAATTCCCTTCGGCAGCGCCTTCTCAAGCCCACCTAGCTCATCATTTACATAAATGCGCAATCCTTGAAAAACTAAAGTCATCGGATTGATTTTTTTACCCCTTCTACCGCCCCACGTCAAAACAGATTTAAGCGCTTCTGTCAAATCGGTCGTCGTTTTCAAAGGCTTCTTTCTTCGCGCTTCCACAATTGCTTTAGCAGCCGCACGCCAGCGAGGCTCTTCCCCATAATCGCGAAAAATCTTTCCCAAATCCTTTTCAGAGCAGAAATTAACCACCGACTCAGCATCGAGATCACTCGAAGGATCCATCCGCATATCGAGAGGCCCCTCCTTATATAGACTAAAGCCCTTCTCGGGACGGTCGAGCTGCATTGACGAAACCCCCAAATCAAGAAAGATCCCCTCAACAGACTCTGGAACATACCGATTAAAATCCAAAAAATTTGCGTGAATGAGCGTTGTCTTTTCCTGAAAAGGCTTTAACGTCTCCCCCGCAATCTCCAACGCTTCAGGATCACGGTCAAAACCGTACAACCTTTCGATTTCAGGATGCGCCTCTAAAATAGCATGGGCATGCCCACCCGCTCCCACGGTCCCATCTATATAATGACGGATGGTCAATTCAGAGAAAAAAGAGAGAAACGTCTCTACTAGGATAGGTTCATGATACATAGGCGATTCATTAATATTGCATCTGCCAGAACAAGGGCACACATCGATTCTACAACAGCAACCGCTCTAATCGCAACACAAGGATCGTGGCGCGACCCTTTTGGGAGAGTCAATGTTGCCTCCTCCCCAGAAAGTGTAGTCGTTTTTTGAGGTTTAGCGATGCTCGATGTCGGCTTAAACGCCACGCGAAAAAGAAGTGACTCTCCATCGGTGATCCCTCCAAGCGTGCCGCCAGTTGGACACGCATTGTGCTCCGAGCCACGCATCTTCGCAGCCCCAAACCCCTCACCAATCTCAAAACCTTTACTCGCTGGAATCGAGAGCATCGCCTGGGCGAGCATCGCCTCCATCTTCTGATAGACAGGCTCGCCAAGCCCTGCCGGCACCCCAAGAGCGCGCCCCTCAATAACCCCTCCTACCGAATCGCCCTCCTCGATCTCGCCTCGTTCGATCAATACTGCCTCAACACGGATCCCAACTTGCTCAAGTAGTTTCTTTGCAATCGCCCCTGCGGCAACGCGGCATGCCGTTTCGCGAGCTGATGCTCTCCCTCCACCGCGGTAATCAAAAATGCCATATTTTTTCACATAGGTGGCATTCGCGTGACCCGGTCTGACAAGATGTTTAATCGGTTCATATGCGCTTGAATCGGCATCGCGATTAGGAATGATAATCGAGATTGGTGTGCCCGTCGTTTTCCCTTCAAAAATGCCCGATAAGATCTCAGCATGGTCGGACTCTTTTCGTGGAGAAGTGTGCTCCTGCCTACCTGGCGCTCTTTTTTCGAGCTCGCCGTTGATCTCCTCTTCAGAGATTTCCAAACCAGCTGGGCAGCCATCGATGACAACACCAATTGCTTTGCCGTGCGATTCGCCCCACGTTGTGATCCGAAAAATCTGTCCAAATGAATTACGCATAGCTCACGGATTTTATATAAATTGACTATAAAAAAACATTTTTTTTACAATCTTCCTTCGTTATTTTGATCTTTCGAGCACAAGGAAAAATAATTGCTAACAAAAAGGTGTCTCAATGATTGATAGATTTTTATTCCATATGACTACACAAAATCACCAAAATGTAGCCAGTTTACACGCTCTGGACTTAGCTGAAAACTATGATATCTCCGATTTAACAGAAATTAAAGTTCATAGAATTGCTCGCAGAATTTGCACTGAAGGATATAACATGTTTTCGGACAACCTGCGAGAAACTTTCCCAACTGCTGAATATGAGGATCTAGTTATTCTTGCGATTGAGTCAAGTCAGGGCGATTTTTTCTATAATTTACGGATGAGGGTCGAAACTATTTTAAGTTCTAGACTGATCTTTACCAATCTTAACTAACCTCTGTTCGGTTTTGAACCGATCAATCACTCCTATCATCATAATATGAATTTTTTTTCGAACAATCGCCCTATTATTTCTTTGTTTCGAGAGGAGCGGACTTTAGACCCTGATTGCTACCTAAACTTGTTGTTATAGTGCCCTACCAAATCCAAATGGAGGATAGTATGGAGCTTTATGCAACTGTAGTTTACGTGGTTAGTTCAGAACTGCTGAAAATCCTTGGCGTACAAGACGACACTC
>JAJFLY010000022.1 GCA_021772455.1 Chlamydiota bacterium | reverse complement strand
GCCTTTCAGCCTCGGTGTGAAAGAGACGGATTCCTTGCAGAGATTCCAAAACCATAAAACGTGTCCAGTCTACAGCTTCCTCAACTCCATTTCGCTGCTGTGTTACTCCGCATCCAAAATATCCCGCATCTTGAGCATTAATGTCCCAAGGACGACTAGTCGATTGTCCATTTTGAAAGCTCGTGTATGCCTCTGTACGAGCTGCAATTGCCAGCGCACGGAGCGCCTCTGTATGCATAGGTGTATCAAATTGGAGGGCTAGAGTCGATTTGACAAAATCTTCGATTGCCACTTCGTTGACAATCGTTACCAAATTGTTACGCACATGATAAATGGAAACCGATCCTTTATATTGAATCCCATCGACATAGACCAGTGTATCGGCATGTTTCGGGATAATGGAAATCTGGAAGACGTCTGGATACTCTTCGCCCCACCGTATGCCGTCTTGAAGGGCGTGGACAACATAACGTTTTCCAAAGCTGCCAGAACTCAAGGTTGAGCCCGTATCAGTGCGCACAACACGGTAAGCTCCTTTTACCTCAAGAAGGGCTGAGTTCGCATCTTTTTCAAGAAGTACTTTAACATTAGGACCCGATGGGAGTGTTTTCGGTCCGCGAACGGGCGCGGCGCCAAGCGGCAGAGCCAACAATAATCCACAAAATAGTAATGCACGCATGTGTTATTTCCTCTTTTTCCCCAGATGGGTATAGGCACGGTCAGTCGCGACCCTCCCTCTAGGGGTTCGTTTTAAAAATCCTTGTAAAATGAGGAAGGGTTCGTAAACCTCTTCCACTGTATGCCCCTCTTCACCGATCGCCAGCGCAAGGGTATTAAGCCCAACTGGCCCCCCATCATAATGATCAATCAACACGGAGAGAAGCTTTTTATCCATTTCATCTAATCCTTGCGCATCAATGGCTAACATCTCAAGCGCTTTCTCAACAACTTCCCTATTTACCTGATTCCCAGCGCGCATCTGGGCGTAATCACGCACCCAACGGAGTAAGTTATTAGCAATACGTGGGGTTCCGCGCGCGCGCCTTCCAATTTCAGACAATCCAGCACGATCAAAATCGAGTCCGAGGAGTCGTCCAGATCTATCCAATATTTTCTCAAGCACTTGCGGCGGATAATAATCCAAACGGCATGTAAATGCAAACCGTGAACGCATAGGAGCTGTCATAAGCCCAGAGCGAGTTGTCGCACCGACAAGTGTGAAAGTGTTGAGCTTAACTTGAACCGATCTCGCATTAGGACCGCTGTCAATCATCAAATCAAGAACGTAATCTTCCATGGCAGGATAAAGGTACTCTTCAACAGTCCGCTGCATCCGGTGAATCTCGTCGATAAAAAGGACGTCGCCTTCCTGAAGATTAGTTAGAATCCCTGCTAAATCGGCCGGTTTATCGAGCATAGGACCCGATGTTACGATCAGCGAGCCACCCATTGTTTTGGCGATGATATTGGCAAGGGTCGTTTTCCCGAGTCCCGGTGGCCCTGAAAGCAGGCAGTGACCAAGCGTTTCGCAACGCTGCTTGGCTGCACCCATAAAAACGTCTAAACGCTCTTTTATTTCCTCCTGACCCAAAAATTCGGGGAGGGATTGGGGGCGCAGAGGAACTTCAAAGTTGTGGTCCTCTTTTGCGAGCGTCGATTCAATAAAATGGTGTTCTTCTTCCTTCATCTGAGACGTTACACTAGCAAAAAACTGATTCAAAGGCTATACCTATTTGAAAGAAAGGAGAAACATATGAGCGTGAGAGAAGACAACTGGATCCGGAAGATGGCGGTCGAACAAAAAATGATCGAACCTTATGTTGAGGGTCTGGTCCGTTCAAATGAAGAGGGCGGAAAAATTGTGAGCTATGGCCAGTCTAGCTACGGATACGATATTCGCCTCTCTGACGAATTTAAAGTTTTTACGAATGTCTACAATTCTATTGTTGATCCTAAGCATTTTACAGAAGATTCTTTTGTTGATATCCAAGCCGATGAGTGCATCATTCCCCCCAACTCCTTCGCATTAGCGCGCAGTGTGGAGTATTTCCGCATTCCTCGAAATATTCTCACTATCTGTCTTGGAAAATCTACCTACGCCCGATGTGGGATTATCGTTAATGTCACTCCCTTTGAACCTGAATGGGAAGGACACGTAACGATTGAAATTTCGAATACAACTCCCCTGCCGGCAAAAGTCTATGCCCATGAAGGGATTGCTCAAGTTATTTTCTTTGAAGCTAAGGAGATATGCAGAACATCATATGCAGAACGGAATGGGAAATATCAGAAACAAACCGGAATCACAATCCCAAGGGTCTAGATCGCGTTTATTTGAGGTCGTGATCCTTAAATCGTGGTGGGCGATCCTTTTTTTTCTCTTGTGCTGCTTTGCCTATGACCAGGCCGCCCAACTCAAAACACGAGAAGAGGAGAAATTAAGGGGGAAATTACATTTTCTTAGAGCAGAAAAAGATCAAGCTCTTGAAAATCAAGAGAATTTAAAATTACAGATCGCAAGTCAAGAGGATGAAAGCTTTATTGAACTCACATTAATGAGACGGCTTGGCCTTGTTCCTGAAGGGCAGACTAAAATACACTTTATTTCACCACCATGATTTCCATCCTGTTTTTGTTGATCTTCACTCTTGGATCGGGATTTTTCTCACTGTCGCAAATCTCGCTGTTTTCACTCTCTGGAACAGAGGTAAAGCTCTACAAACAGAGCCGCGATAAGCGCAAGCAATTGATCGCTGGAGTTCTTTCTCGCCCCCGCAATCTATTAGTGACCCTCCTCTTCTGCGATATTGGCGCCAATATTTTGATCCAGAACACAGCCGCCAACCTCTTTGGCACCTATTCAACATGGTTACTGAAGGTGGGAGTTCCCCTTTTGATCACTCTACTTATTGGTGAGATCATTCCGAAAACTCTCGCTCTCTCCTACAACAAAGCGATTGCTCCCCGTGTTGTCAACACTGTCGCCCAGCTTGAAAAATTCTTAGGCCCCCTCCTTCGAGCCATGACCTTTATTACGACCCACATCTCCCACTTCCTCTTCTTTTTTCTGAAAAAAGAGAAGGAGATCTCAAAAGATGAGCTACGCCATGTCCTCAAATCTTCTGAGAACTCGGGAATTTTGAGCCTCGATGAAACAAAACTTGTCGAGGGCTACCTCTCGCTCACCGATTATACCGTGAAAGAGAGGATGCATCCAAGGCACGAGATTTTATTTTACGATATTCACGAGCCGATCTCTAAATTGATCTATCTCTTTATCGAAAAAGAGTGCACACGCGTTCCAGTTTGCGATGGGGATCTACAAAATATGTTGGGGGTCATGGGAGCCAAAGACTTCTTCCTCCACCGCAGCCAGATCAAAACGGGGAAAGATCTCACTCCCCATCTTTTAAAACCCTACTACGTTCCTGAAACCATTTTAGCCCGCACTCTTCTTCAACATTTTTTCCATCAGGAGACCGTGATGGGAATTGTGGTGGATGAATATGGGTCGATCTCAGGGGTCATCACTCAAGAAGATTTGTTTGAGGTCGTCGTAGGAGAAATTACCGATAGCAGGGATGAAAAGACACGCTATACCCCAGCGGGAAGCAATGTGATTATCACCAGCGGGAAATTTGAGCTGAGCGAGTTTGAGCAACTTTTTGGCGTTGCACTGCCGAGTGAAAATAATCTAGTCACATTAGGAGGGTGGTTAACGGAACAATTGGGAGACATTCCCAAAAGCGGAACAAAACATGTGTGGAACGGTTTTTTATTCCAAGTTCTCGCTGCCGACGCTAACCGTGTGCGGCGCATCTATATTCGGCGGGTAAAAAATGAGTAACGCGCTAATGTGGTTTTGTATCACCTTTTTCTGCATCGCCATACAAGGGTTTTATTCGATGCTCGAAATGGCAGCCGTTTCTTTTAACCGCGTGCGCCTAGAGTATTATGTCAGCAAAGGAATGAAGCGAGCAATCTGGCTGCAATATATCATGCAGAAGCCCTCGCGTCTTTTTGGAACGATTATGCTGGGGGTAAATATCGCCCTTCAAGTCGGCTCTCAGAGTTCGCGGGAATTCTACCAAGCGATCGGACTCAATCCAGCATTTGCCCCCATTACTCAGATCTTTCTTGTGGTTATCCTCGCTGAGCTCGCTCCCCTCTTTGCTGCCAGACGTTTTTCTGAACATGTCATCATGTTCGGAATCCCTATCGTCTACGCCACGCACCGTGTTTTTGCCCCTATCATTTGGCTCATTGGATTGCTCACACGGTTTGTCCACCTGTTATTTGGGAAAAAGGAAAAGGCATTCGATGTTTTTTTAAGTCGTGACGAGCTTCAAAAAGTGCTCGAAAGCCATGATGAAGAGAGTGAATTTAATAGTGTCGTCTCAAACATTTTCGCCCTGCGTAATAAAATAGCTTCTCAAGCGATGACCCCTCTTTCACAAATCGAAATGATCCGTTCCAACACAACAATTGCCGACCTGCATAAAAAACTCTCTAGCTCCTCACAACGGTTTATCCCTCTGTATCATAAGACCCATTCCAACATAGTTTCTATTGCAATTCCACGCGATTTTGTAAACCTTCCCGACAACCGCTATGTTCGTGACAATGCTCGCCCACCCTGGTTTATCACCTCATCGACAAAACTCCTCCCAATTCTTGGACAATTTAGGCGGAATCGACAAACGGTCGCCGTCGTACTCGATCCGAATGGCTCTGCGATCGGAATGTTGACTTTGGATGCCATCATAGAAGAGATCTTTGGAGAACACCCACCTGTTGAAGAGGCTCTGCAAAAAGCAAAACTCCCTATGATCCACCGCTCTTTTTCTGGAAACACCAAAATTGCTGATTTAAACCGCGAATACGGCACACACCTTCCACCTCATGGAGCCCAAACACTTGCACAATTGATGATTTCACAACTCGAGCATGCTCCTGCTGTAGGCGATTCGGTGGTTATTGGTGAGTTTGAGCTGATCGCTGAGGAGACCACCCTTCTTGGAATCAAGTTGATTACAGTCAAGACCCTGGAGACGTAAGCGCTCTTAATTTCTCAACAACATCGACGATAATCTTAATAGCCCTCTCGATTTCATCAGGTGTTGTGAACCGGCTCAGTGAAAAACGAATAGAGCTGCGGGCAATTTTTGGCTCAATTTGCATATTGAGTAAAACACGCGATGATTCCAGTGTTCCCGATGAACAAGCCGAGCCGTGACTAACGGCTATGCCAGCCAAATCTAGCTGCATCAAGAGAGTCTCACCATCGACATCTAAAAATGCGATATTCGAGGTATTACAAAGACGGGGCTGATCACCACCGTGAATGGAGACACCCGAAAGGTGGGTGCTTAAACCCTCTTCGAAACGATCGCGCAATGCCCCCATCTCCGCACCTGATTTAGGCAGCAGCGAAAGGGCTTTGGCAAATCCAACAATCCCAACTAAATTTTCAGTTCCTCCCCGCCTCCCCCGCTGTTGGGGACCACCCACAATTAGTGGATGGGTTTTCATCGTTTTGCGAATAATCGCCACACCAACGCCAGTCGGGGCGTGGATTTTATGCCCACTGAAACAGACCGCCGACACACCCAGAGGCAAGGGCCACTCTCCCCTTCCCAATTGCGCAACTCCATCGACGATAAATGTAACTCCCCGCTCTAAAGCCATTGAGGCGATCGGTTCCAAATCGGTTTTGATTCCTGTTTCATTATTCGCCGCCATCAGAATGATTGCCGCCGTATCGGGGCGCAGAGCCCTTTCTACTTGCCAAGGGGCAATTGCCCCATTTTTTGCTTCGGGGTCGAGATAGTCGACCTCGCATCCTGAAAATTTCAGTGACTCGATCACAGCAATATGTTCTAAAGAAGATGTGATGATATGGCTTCCATTGGGAATAGCTCGGATCAACATGTTCAACGCTTCGGTCGCGCCTGAGGTAAAGACCACCTCGGATGTTTGAACTCCAAAATAAGCAGCAACCTCCTTCGTCGCTTTTGCTAGAAGAGCCGCTCCCGCCTGGCCATACCGGTGGATGCTCGACGGATTCCCAACTTTGCCAGATAAAATCGGCTCCATAGCAGAAAGAACTTGGCTGTCAAGAAAGGTTGTTGCGTTATTATCTAGATAAATCATCGTTTACATGCACAAGTACAAGGGTAATATTGTCTCCACCCCCATGTTCATTAGCTAAATCGACAAGCGCCGCGCCGCGATTAGCAAGGGGGAGATCTTGATTCAATACCGATTCAAGCTCACGATCAGTCACATAGTTTGTTAACCCATCGGAACAGAGAAGAAAACAGTCCTGAGGATTGACCTTCAGATAATTTACTGTCGGCTCGACAAATGAGTTGGTTCCAATTGCGCGCGTTAAGATGTGCTTGTAGGGAAATGTTTCGCTATCATCCCCCTTCATAGCCCCCAGAGAAACAAGCTCTGAGACCAGCGAATGGTCCTCTGTTAACTGCTCCAAGCTCCCATCACGCAACCGATAAATCCGACTATCGCCCACATGCGCAACAATTGCATGCTTTTGGAGAAAATAGAGAGAGCAAAGTGTTGTTCCCATCCCTGAAAGAGAGGGATCATGCTGCCCTTTTTCATAAATCGAGGTGTTCACTTTTGTGAAAGCATCGCGAAAAAAAGCAACCGCCTCGTCTAGGGAAGTTTGTGTTAACAAATGCCATTGATTGACAAGCTCATGCAAGTAAGAAACCGACTCATCAGCCGCAATTTCTCCAGCCGCATGCCCCCCCATCCCATCAGCAAGGAGAAAAAGACCCCGCTCTGGATAAGCCGCCCATGCATCCTCATTATGTTCGCGAACCAATCCGACATCACTGATTCCAATATAGTCCAATTGTGAAGTAGGATTCGCCACGTAAATTCCCCAAAAAATTTTCAAGATTATACACAATATACATCTGGAATACTAATAAAAAAAAGAGTAAATATTTGATGTAAAGGGTTGAATTTGCTATTTTTTGCGCTCTTATGAATTTTACGAGGTGAGAATGAAAAAACTCTTCATGACAACATTAACGATTATAGCTTGTGGTGCCGTTTACGCCCTACCAGTTGGAAATCCATCTGACGCAGGCCTACTCTGCGACGGTTTAGTTTGCGAGGGACATTGCGGTGATCCATCCGACCCATGCCTAACTTGGTGCGACGGCTTTAGCGTCCGTTTCGGCTTCTATGGCGATTACGTATTTAACAGACATATGGAGCTTGAAAATGGCCCGCACTCAGTAATCGAGCACACCAAAATCAATACTAACGCCGGTTTCATTGCAGCAAATTTTTGGGATCGCTTCGATATTTTTGCCACCCTTGGCGCATCAAACCTCTTTATCGACACAAACAATCAAGCATTTGGACTCGGTGGAACAGGACGCTTTGAGATCGAAACAGAGACCGATTTTTCATGGAGTATCGGAGCGCGCGGGATCGTTTGGGAGTTTGGTTGCACAACACTTGGCGCGGAAGCTCAATACTTTTATACAAACCCACACATCACACGCTTAACTCAAAATGCCACAACTAGTGTGTACCCAGGTGGTGGGTTTAATGCAAAATACTATGAATGGCAGGTTGGCCTCGGGATTTCCCATCGCATCTATATGCTCGTCCCCTATGCCGCGATAAAAGCAAGCAACTCTAAGCTCGATTTTGGCAATCATGTTGTTACAGGATTTACTCCCGATGCAACACTTCATAATCTGCGAAGTGACAAGTACCTCGGTTATGCCCTCGGTGTTTCGTTTGTAGATTGCGAGAAAATGAGCTTAACCGTTGAAGGGCGCTTTGCTGATGAAAAAGCTCTTTACACCAACTGCCAAATCCGCTTCTAGCTGCAATATTTGGGGAATGAGTTGATCAGGGGTTCCTAAAGTACTCAATGGGCGCGCGCACTTCTTATCCGCGCGCGACCCACTATTTCCACTCTAATCTACTTACCGCCCCAACCCCCAATCCTAAGCTATTTGGGTGTACATTGCCCACGACCACAAACCAAACTTACATGACACATAATATTTTCCCTTATGTGCTAATATTTTTTATTTGAATAATCTCATTTTTCTCGCTGAATCCATCCAAAAAGGCTTCAAAAGGCACCATAATGCCCCATCCGTGGTAGGGATCACGCAACTTAACAAAGCGCAAATCCTCACTGATGTCATCGACAATGATGGAATGCCCTTTGATATAATTATTAGTTGTTACAATTGCTGAGCCATCCTCTTGAATCATTGCTCTAAGAGCACTAAGATCTTTTTTTCCTATAGTTCTAGAAAGAGGAATTAAATCCGCAGTAGAGATCAAATGCTTGATCATATCTTCACTTGTAACATTGATTGAACGCAAAAGTTGAGTATCGAGAGATTCGACAGAATCGGTAGCATCCAGCACAAGCATCGCTGCTGCTGCAGCTCCACACGCTCTATTTGCCTGTTGCTGAATCACAATTCCAAGTTCGGTCTTATCTGCTATAATACCAGAACCAAGATTGACTTCTCCACGCGAGGGATAGAGCCTATAAATCTCTTCTTTTCTATAAAAATCTATACCAGTTGGGCGCACGCTAACCCATTCTCCATCAATATAAAAGCAAGTATCACACCCTCTTAGTGGAGGATATCTTCTTCTCTCTATCGTAGGATAGGGATCGCTACGCTTTTGAAAAACATCTTGAGGGCTAACGCTTGGAGAAATAGCGGCAACAGCTACGGAGGTCGTTGGATCAACTTGTAAAGAAGGTGGGGGGGAGGGTAAATCGTATGGTTGTGTTGCTGGAGTTACTCTTCCCGAGACATCTGCTGCAGCCATAACAGCCTCCTTTGTTAGCTCATCGGGAGAGATGATATACGGGACTCTATATTTCTTCCAGCAACCAATCAAACACCTTTGACCCTGATTGCTCCCTAAACTTGTTGTTATAGTGCTCTACCAAATCAAAATGGAGGATAGTATGGAACTTTATGCAACTGTAGTTTATGTGGTTAGCTCTGAACTACTGAAAACCCTTGGCGTACAAGACGACATTCAAGCGAAAATGGAAAATGCGGAAGTGCTGACTTTTGCTGTTGTGGCTGCAAAATTTTTTCACAGTAACTATGTGAAAACGAGATATTTTTGTAAGCGCCTCGGATTGTTTCCAGCGATCTTAAGCAACAGTCGACAAGAGCTATTTAGGCTTTGCAGCGAATTTAGGAAAAAATGATCATAAGGACAGTGAAGCCGTTGAAGGCTGCGTGCAAGGTAATTGGCGCCCAAAGAGTGCGCTCCCTCTCATAGATGAAGCCTAAGAAGATCGAAAGGATAAACAATGAGGCAATGAGTTGAAAATTTCCGAGTCCCTGACTTGGAGCAAAGTGGACCGAGGCAAAAATAATCGCCGTAACAAATAGACTCCCCATTCGCCCCAAGTATCTTTTTAACATCGATTGAAGAAAGCCCCGAAATAGTAACTCCTCCATAAAAGGAACTAAAATCACCACTAAAAAGACCATAAAACTGAACATCACCGGATGCCCCATCGCCAGTTTCAACTGCTTGACAGCAACTTGCTCAATTTTAGCCTCATTCCATAGCCACAAAGAAATTAAACTGGTGAAAATCCCCATCCAAAAGACGAAAGGGTAGCTCACTATAAAGCTCACAAAGCCCATTACCACTGATTTTGCTGCGCGCTCTTTGCTTGGAGCTGTATCACCCCAAAAAATGTAGCGAAGAGCCTCGCGCTTGATCAAAAAGCCGTAACCGAGCAAGCAGAAAAACACCAAATAGAGCAACACGATCTGCGCCCATCCCAGCCATGTTTGTGAGACAGTATTTTGTTTGCCAAGCAAGTTAATAATCAGAGCATTTATTAGGGGCACGACCAGAAAAGCGAGCAAAACATAGGTCAAAAAAACGCCGATCGTCTGCAAGATTGTAACAGGAGGGCGATCGCCTGGGACAGGAAGTCGGAAGTATCCCAGGCGAAGCGCCACAAAGAAAGTGACTAAAACAAGCAGCGAGGCAAAAAATAAACTACCTGCTGCTTGCCCAATATCCATCACTTCCATGTTTAGCGGGCTGCCTCGATGTAATTTTCTACCCGAGAGACCACCTCACGCACAAATTTGTTATGCGCCAGCCCAAGAGGCGTATGCTGGAATGCATCGGTTCCCCAAGGGGTTTTGCTATAATCGCAAACGACAAACTCACGAACAAGCATAGGATCATTGTTGATCATTTCCTGAAGAATCACTTTAGGCCTATCATGACGTATATCGATCACGCGCACACGCATAGAGATATTTAATTCACTTCCAAGCTCACTTCTTGTTGGGTGATTGATTAGCTCAGACACAATAACAAACTCCGCAGCACCAAGACCATTGATTTCAGCGGATGGAATCATAGCTGGATTTGGGGTGCTTAATTTTCGGGCAAGCTCACGACTTCCATGATCGCGTAGAAGATAAACTTTTGGCGAATCATCAACACGCTTGCAAAGTTCATCCGTAAATTCCATCGATAGGTCCCAAGAGAGATCTCCATCCACAGTGTGGTTGATCACAGGAAGTACAGCAACAATTGATTTTTGCCGACCCGTACTTTGAAGGAAGGCTGTGTCTCGATAATTAGGGGCACAACTTGTACACATTAAAGCGAGTAGGCCTGAAAAGACTAGAAAACGTCCCATTAAATTTTTCTCCAGTTGTTGTTGTTGTTGGAAAGTGTTAACATAAAGTCTGTATTGATTCATAGCAAGATAGCATGTCTCGTATAGCCGGCATCATATACCCCAGCGCCTTCCAAGTCACCGAAATAATCGGGGAAATGCATACAACATACCCCTCCCATTCCTCATTTGACTACTTTAGCCATAAGAACATTGAGCTCGGAGGATGGAACACCCCTATCTCCACAAATGAAGCGAAAGACGTCAAAGGGATGCTTGATGGCGAGATTTACAATAGAGACGAGTTGCGCAAAGAGCTAAAAAAACTGGGATTCAAATTCCAGACAGACAACGACTCAGAACTTATCGTTTATGCCTACGACGCCTGGAAAGAAGATTTCATCAAACACCTCAATGGTCCCTTTGCCCTCGCTATTTTTGACGAAAAAAGAGAAATCCTTCTTATTGCCCGCGACCGGATGGGGCAAAAACCCCTCTACTGGACAGCTCAAGGAGAATACTGGCTCTTTTCAACTGAAATCAAAGGGCTTATCGCCACAGGACTTGTCCCTCAAACACCTTCTAATGAAGCGCTAGCCTCCTTTTTATACTTTGGATTTGTCCCTCAAGACCTTGCAGCAATTCAAGGAGTTAACAAGCTTCTGCCCGACCACTACCTAAAAGTTGACCTAAAGCGCCGGTCAGTCATTCGGCAATACTGGTCCCTCAGCACTCACCTTCAATCGAAAAAAATACTATCCAAAGAAGAAGCTTACGAGCAGCTTGGCAAGCGGCTAGAAGAGGCAGTCCGGATCTCCCTCCCAAAAGAGGGCACAGTTGGCTCATATTTAGAAGGAAATCTAGGCTCCTCGGTGATGTCCTGGTTTTTAAGCCACGCCCTTCCCCGTGATCGCATACGCACTTACACCGCCCTCTTTGCTGAACCAAGGGAGCCACAAGAATTTCAAATTTCCACCGAGGTCGCCAAAACACTCACTCTTAAGCACCAAGTCAAATTCATTGAACCCGATGAGGTTCTCGACGAGCTTCCTAAAATCGTGTGGCACCTTGATGAGCCGATTGCCGACCCCTATGCCGTTCAAGCTTGGCATTTTGGGAAAATCGCCTCAGCAGAGTGTTCTCACGCCTACGCAGATCTCGGATGGGAAGAGATGTTAGGAGGAAACTCCCGTTACTTCACATCCGCAGAAAAAGTCACCCCACCCCTAGCCTTCTTTCTCGCCCGCCTTCCAACCAAACTCCGCGACCGCGTCGTTGTCCCTTTCTTAAAAGCAATCCGCTGTGATTACCTCTACCGCATACTTCGCAACGTCGATATCGACCGCAGCCAAGTCTCCTACCTGATGGAATCGGCACTCTTCAAAGGGAAAGGGCGGAAAAAAATCTCACCCAAGCTCTTCAAAGCCTTCGATCCAGAGGTTTTTACCCAACGTTTTCACCACCTCAGTACCCTACCTGGCAGCATCAATCCCTCGCTCTACTACGACGCCAAAACCGAGCTCCCCGACCGCCTACTTATCCAATTTGAAAGACTTTTATCTGCCCACAACGTCCGCGTCATCAACCCCTTCCTTGATCATCGCCTAGTCGAACTCTTGGCAGAAATCCCAGAGGATATAAAGTTTGAATCAAAGACCCCCGGCGCACCCCTCCGTCACCTGATGGAGAAACTCTGCCACGGCTGCCCCCCCTTCCCTGAGCGTGACGGCTCCTTTATGGATACGTGGCGCACCAATGAGCGCTTCCGCAAATGCTTCGAGCTCCTCCTAAAGGGACGACTTGTTGAAGAAGGGCACATTTCAGCGCGCTGGATCCAACACCACTTAAACTTTCCGTACTTAATTCCCCGCACGTTTAAGCAACTCTGGGCGCTGCTTGTGCTAGAGATTTGGTTTCGGTTGTATATTAGCCGCCCGATCGACCTGAGCACCACAACGCTCACCACCGAAGAGCTTCTTACCCAGAAATAGAAAAGCATATTTTCACAAAAAGATGCTCTTTTTGTGAAAAACGGTGATATTCAAAACAGACAATCCTCAGAACGTTTTGAAATCGTGGCAAAACCTAAAGGTCTGACCCCCGAAATAAGAGGTACCTACCAGCGACGGCGTCCATTGGCTCCCATTCGAAAAGGATGTTCGGGTAGGTTGTGATTTCTTGGATTTTCATTTCCGCCATCTGGAGTTGCCGCCAAAGCCTCAAATAAACCTTGTACGATGGGAGCTGGATTTCCTCCTACAGCCCCGGCCCCGATTGCAACCGCTAACCCGCCCACTGCTCTCCAGATTTCGTGCCCAAGACGCACCTCATCAATTTCATTGAGCTCTTCTATTTGCACTCCAAGGGATTGGGTAAGGGCTGCACTTTCTTCTTGCATACCTTCCAGTACTTGACGATCTCTTTGTTCCTCAACAACCAAGGCTTGAACGGTCGCTTCAGAAGCGGCAATCTGCTGTTCAAGCGTCGCTATGATTCCACTCAGTCCCACGAGCCGCAGTTCAAGATCCGCAATATTTCCCTCTTGGGTTTGAGCTACTCCATTGAGAGTATCTATTTTTGCTTGCTTCTCAGAAATCTCAACCTCAAGCCTTGCAAGCTGTGATTGGAGGTCAGATTTTTGTTGCGAGAGATGAGAGAGCTCTTCTAGGTGCTTTGCAAGACTCGCCCTTGCTCCTTCTAGTTTGATCGCGGATATGTGTCCACTCATCACAAGACCAACTTTTTTACACTCTTGCTCAAGACGATTCACGGACGCACGCTCAATTCTATACTCAGCCTCATCACATGCAGCTTCCAACCACCCTACCTCTGCCTCTACAGCCTCCAATATGGATCCAACACTAAATGTCGAATAAACTGAATCAGCTACAACCCAAAGCGCATTTTGTTGTGCTTCCGTAAGTTCTCTAGCTTCTACCCCAAATCTCCCTATAGCCATGCTATTACCCCTGATTATTGTTCTCTCTAACTCTAGCTATCGCGATTCGTTCTAAACGCCCAAAATTTTCGCGACAGATCTCACGAAATGTATTATAAGGCATTACAAAGCAACAGACGTCTACATTACTTCTTTGAAGTGCATCCAACCAATAATGTAGTCGCGGGTCAGATACTTCAATACGTGCCAGCTCTTCTCTGATCTTTCTTTCTCGTGCTGCAACAAGACCACCCTGATAAATGCCCGGGATCAGCCCGAAGGGACCTGCAACCAAAAAACCTATTCCCATCGCTGTTAGCGCAACTGCTCCCTGATGTTGATTCCTCATCTCTTCGTAGAAAAGACTTCGGATGGAGCTAAGGTCTATGAATATGCTTAATACCTCGCGTTGAACACGAAGACTCTCAAGATTATTTGTCAAAACATTGATTTCTATTCGACGTTGCTGATTAGCTGCAGTATTCGTTGCGATCGTTCTATCCAAGGCAACTTTTTGCTCGTCTCTTTGGGTAGACTCAGCTTCTCTTCTTTCGAGTTGGCCGGCTAACAAACGAGCTTCTCGAGCTCGTACCCCATTTTGAACCTCTAGCTTAAATGTTTGACGACATAGATATGCAGCGTCATTCCTATGAGCTCTTACCTCTTTGGTGAGGTCTAGGACCTCTTGCTCACCTTGTTCAACCCCTTCTCGGCACCTTTCATTTAAAAATGAAACTCCTGCAACCTCAGCATCTATTCTTTGAGTATTCTCTTCGATATCATAAATGCATTGCTTATTGACTTTGGAAGACTCCTGCAACCCATCAAGAGTATTCATTTGATCCGCATAGCGTTCTTGCAGGCTACGGAGTCGTGCTTGAAACTTTTGGAGTCGAGGGAAATTCTCTCTGGCAACCCCCAATGTACGAATAATAGCTCCCTCATACATCTCGGGATCATTTTGCGACAAATGGGCCAGCATATGAAAAACATCTTCACGGGTAACACCACTCTGGGCAACGAGCGCTTGAGAATTTGGATCAAACGCCACCATCGAGCGTCCTTCTACTCCGTTACTCATACCTTATCTCCTTTTTTATCAATGCTGGAGGAAATTAACTCTTGCACAGCTTCTAAAACACTGGCCCCACCAAGAATGCGACTGCCAACAAAACCTCTATCAACTGCCTGCGTTCCTAAAAGTGCGTCTGGTATCCTTCTCAGTTGATACCTCTCGGAAAGCTGGTAAGACTCTGACAATACCGAGTTAGGATCCATAACTACCGGCAGGGCCAAACAGACGACACCAAAAATCGCGGCCTGTTGAGCCTCACTTAGTTTCTCTTCAACTTCCTCGCGAACTACCTCAAGCTGAACCTCAGCAACTTCTTCCTGCTGACGAAGCCCTTGAAGCGCATTTTCCATAGCCTCTAGGCGCACACGATTTGCAACCCGATCAGCATCGCGCTGCACTCGCATTGCATCGATGGCTTCCCGTTGCGCTTGTGCCTGGGCAGCTTGTTGATCCACATTCATTTGAAGCATGCGATACCAGACACCAGCTCCCTCTTGCAGCCTTGCTTGCATCTCTTGAGCACGCTCTATTCCCCTAATGCCCTCATCAACTACTGCCACTTGATCTTGAAGATCTTTAACAGCGTCTTGCAATCTATGAACACGTTCTCCTTGAGCATGTACTTGAACGCCGAGTATATGACTCTGCCTAATTGCACCTCGAGCAAGGATGTGAAGTAATTCGAGTCCATTTTGCACTCGCACAAGTTCCAATCCATTGATTCGAGTATCCCCTTCAAGCTGTTCAATACGCCGTTGATGGACAGCATGTCCTTCTGCGAGGGATGCAAGTGCCCCCTCAACTTCGCGTGCAGCATTCTCGTTTGCTGTAACGAGCGCTTGTAATGCTTGAAGATCTGCTTCTGGAAATCCTCGTGCGACTGAACTCATATACTCCCTAACAATTATTAAACTAAACCCCAAAAACTATAACACTTGAATAATTAAAACTAAAAAACAAAAGTAAAATAAAAATTGTTTACTATAAACTAAATTAAGCGTCCTCTTGTTCTTCCGCTGCATTATAATTCTGATAGGCACTTACTGCAAGACCCCCAGCAACCAATTCAGCAGCTACTTCGCCTCCGTAAGTAATGGCCCCAAAAGCATAATAATCAAAATATCCAAAGCATCTTATACACCCAGCATACGCAATAGTATGCAAAGACTCGGAACGCCGATCAAAAGGAAGTTTAACAACGTGCGTAAGCACAGGGGTTACAGCGCATACTCCAGCCCCAATCGCTTGCCATTTGGCCTTTTCCCGTAGAGCTTCTGCATCTACGCGCGCATTCTGAAGTCCTTGATCAGCGTCCCGAGCAGCCTCTTGCTGGTTTCCAATCTGATCCTGCAGGGCGTTCATTCGCGCCTCAACAGCAGCTCGTTCGACATCGTGTTGCGCTTGTGCCGCATTGATTGCCTCTTGCTGCAATCGTGCCCGAGTTACTTGCACATCTACCCTTCCTTGAAGCACCTGAAGACGTACATCAGCCTGTGCTTGTGCATTAGCTAACCGTTCCTGTGCTCCTTCTACAAACTCAATGCGTCTACCCATAGCTTGTGCTTGCCCTTGAAGCCCGATGACGTCGCGCTGTAATCCATTCACCCGTTGTGCTTGGGCATCCACACGGCCGCGAAGTTGACCAACGTTCTCTCGCACATCATCCACGCGCCCATTCAGAGCTGCTCGCTCGGCTTGAGCAGCTGCAAGTCGTTCGCCACTGACTCGAGCACCCTCTTCAAGCACTCCTAGACGCCGATTATGAGCTTCATGTCCAGCCGCTAGCTCGCCAACTCCTCTCATTGCTTCACCAGCTAGAACTTCATTAGTTCTTGCAAGTTCTGCCAATTGGCCCAAGGTTGCTTCAAGTTCATCGAGTCTGGCTCCGTGCTGCGCGCCTTGCAGAGCAAGCTGGCCCCGCTCTTCTTGAGCGCCGCGTAAAACAGCTCCAACTAAATCTTCTACTGGGCCTGCGCCCTGTCTTACTGGATTCATGATCTTTTCCTTATCTGTTTAATTAGTTGGCTTAAGCTTCTTCGTCATTTGGAAACATATGAGCGTAGGCAGCATTATGATTGGAGTGCGCGCTCCATGCAGAACCCGCTCCAGCAGCTCCAAGAGCACAGGGAACATAGTAAGCCATAAATTCTCTATGCCCTCCTGAAGTATTGACTACAGCCTTCATGACACGCCTTACACCAGAAGGCAACTGATCTCCTACAACCTCCTCTAAATAATTTACCTGTGCTACGAATCTTCCATCAGGCAGAATGTTTTCAATTGGTGAGACCCTGTAGATTGGAAATTTCAACGCGGCGATCGTACCAGCACACGCCACAGCACCAACCGCTTGGTATTTAGCGCGTTGTCGCGCAGATTCAACCTCCACACGAGCCCTCTGAAGCTGAGCTGCGCCATCCTCAGCCTCTTGTCGCAAGCCTTCAATCACTCCTTCTGCTTGAGCCATGCGCGCGCCATTATCTTCTAGATGCTCTCGCAAAACAACAATATTCGCTTGCTGAGCTCCTATCTGAGCTTCTTGTTGATTCACTTGGTCTTGAAGCGCTTGAATTTGCGCATTAGCCTGCGCTTGTGCAGCGGCTTGTTGAGCCTGATCCCCTTCAATAGCATCCGCACGTCCATTTAGACCGTTTACTGCCCCTCGAAGGTCGTTAACATCACCTCGCACCCCTTGAATTTGTTGTGCCTGGGCATTTACCTCAGCGCCGATCGCATCAACGTCACCTCTCACACCATCCACGCGCCCATTCAGAGCTTCTCTTTCTGCTTGAGCAGCAGCAAGTCCTTTGCCATTGGCTCGAATTCCCTCTGCGAGCTCTTCAATACGATGGTGGTGGGCTACTTGACCTGCTGCGAGCTCCCCAAGCCCCCCTACTAATTCATGAGCAAAAGCATCATTTGCTCTCGCTAGATTTTGTAATTCAGCAAGAGTTGCTCCAAAATCTTCCAACTGGGCAGCGTGCCCCTCTTGTCCAACTATAACCTCTCCAACGCGCTGCTGCAACGCCCCTTGCCCACCTTCGAGCTCTCCGATTCTTGTTTCGTGATGCTCAGCCCGCGTGAAAAGTTGGCCTTGTTCTTGAGCGCCGCGTAGAAGCCCACTTGCTAATTCTTCATATGTTGTACCTGATACTGATGATGTACTCATTATTCTTCCTAATATTTGATCTTTAATAATTTAAAAATGGTTTTTGGAGTCGAATTAGCCATTCTGAGCGGCTCCATTAATTCTCTCTCTGGCTTCATGATTCGCCACACTACTCGAATTTGATTGCGCACTCGTTCCTAAAGCTGCTGCTGCTGCACCGATGGCATATGAAACCCGGTTCATAGCAATCTCACGTTCGCCGATAAGTCTGAAAGAAGCCTCAGCATCCAAACCAGAGGGAAAATGACTTAGACGATGATATAGATGGTGTTGTAAGCTGAGATTACGCTCTTCCACTCCTGGTAACTTGCCACAAGGAATTTTCATCACACCTATCGCACCTACGCACGCCACAGCCCCTATTGCCTGCCATTTGGCTTTCTCCCTTTGAGCTTCGATCTCTTCGCGGTTCCTTTGAAGTCCTGCAGCACCGTTCTGAGCTTGTCCCTGTTGATTTCCAATCTCCCCTACTAATTCTGCCATACGCATCCGATTGGCTGCTCGGTTAGCTCGCAAGCCATTAAGATCGGCTTGCTGGGCTCCTAATTGAACACCTTGTTGGTTCACCGCACCTTGAAGCGCTTGAAGCTGCCCATCAGCCTGTACCTGTGCTGCTGCTATCCCTGCTTGCACTCCCTCTGCAGCCCCAATACGCCCATTCAAAGCTTGTGCTTGCCCTTGAAGATTGTGAACGTCGCCTTGCAAATTTTGTACTTCTTGTGCCTGGGCATTTACGGCAGCACCAAGCCCATCAACGTCGTCTCTCACACCATCCACGCGCCCATTCAGAGCTTCTCGCTCAGCTTGAGCGGCTGCAAGTCGTTCGCCATTGGCTCGATTTCCTTCAGCAAGCCCTTCAATACGCTGATCGTGAGCTCCGTGCCCTGCTGCAAGCTCCCCGATTCCCCCTACCACTTCACGAGCAAGTGCTCCCCCTGCCTTAGCAAGTTCCATTAATTCGGCAAATGCTGCTCCAAAATCTTCCAACGACCTAGCATGAGCGCCTTGTCCCACTACAACTTCTTCGACACGTTCTTTTAGGGCTCCTTGCTCCCCTTCGAGCGCGACGATTCTTTCTTCGTGGTGTTGACCATGCTGCGCAAGGTGAGCTTGCTCACCTTGAGAGTCACGCAAAAGAGCTCTAACTAAATCTTCAGCTGAGCCTGTGCCCTGTCCTATTGAACTCATAACCTTCCCTAAAATTTAATAATTAATGATTGTTTCCGAAAACTATATAGAATTGAGCGTTTTAGAACCACTAAAAACAGACGTATTAAAAAAAGCAGGACTCCTGCTATAGTTTCGATCCTTTTAGAATTAAACGGTGCCATATGAGAAGCTATCTAATTACACTATTTCTTATCCTGTTTAGCGGTCTTCACGCCTCTCCTTCCATCATCGCACATAGAGGAGGGGGTCAAAATTTCCCTGAAAACACCCTCTTCGCCTTCTCCAAAGCTCTGGAGATGGGGTGTGATGCCATTGAGCTAGACGTTCAGGTGACCAAGGACGATGTTATTGTCGTCTATCATCCCCACGATCTAGGTATTCGAACGAATGGCTCGGGAACCGTTTCTTCCATGAACTGGGAAGAGATCTCACTCCTAGACGCTGGCTACACATTCCAGCCTGAAAATAATTTTCCCTACCGTGGCAAGGGGCTAAGAATTCCAAAGTTAGAGGATATTCTTGAATCTATCCCCGAGTCGCTGATTATCGTCGATTTAAAGTGTGCTGATTACGAAAAGTTACTCACGGCATTAGCGGACTCTATCTCTGATGAGGATGCAGAGCACCTGATCTTTTACTCGACAAATCGCGAGCCTATTGAATGGATTTATGAGCATAAGCCGAGTTGGAAAACCTTTGAAAAACGGGAGATCACACGAGAACGCCTTTTAAAGATGAATCAAGGGGAAGAAGTTGCACCTCCAGAACCTTCAGCGTGGATCGGGTTTGAATTAAAGAGAGTGATGACCGTAAAAGAAACTTTTGCCCTTGGCGAGAGCACAAGTACGATTGGGTTTAGATTGTGGAAGCCAGAGGTCGTTGCTGAATTGAAAAATTCATTTATCCCACCTACGCTTGTTTTATTTGGGATCAATTCTTTGGAAGATTGGGAAGAGGCTGTCCGCCTCGATGTGGATGCTGTTTATACGGACAATCCTTTGAGAATTTTGAAATAATGAGACCGTAAAACCTGGCTTAGTTTTTTTCGTCTTAGTTTTGTGCAGATTGGCCGGTGAGGAGAGAGGGTGATGGTTCCCCTATGCCCGAACGACGAAACGTCCAAGATGCCAAAAATAAGGCGAAAAAAGCCGGAGAGTGTCTCAAGGCAGGCTAAGTACTCCTTAAGGCTGCTACCTTCCGATCCTGACCTAGTTCGGAACTTATTCTTCCACGAGGTCCCCGGCAAGCAAAAATTATAGCGCATCAGAGCTGTTTATGCAACGACTTCCTCTTGCAGTGAGCAACCACATGAGAAAGCGCCCCCTCTCCCCAAAGTATTTCTGAAATCTTCTCGCAAAAAAGTAAGAGTGGACGGTTATGAAGGGCTTTTTTTAAGGGGGTCAAGGGGCGCCATAGGTAGGATAGCCATTTGAGGGAGTTTAGGTAGAACCAGAGGCGGAAAAACCCACCCCTTTCATCCATTTGGCGGCGGCGGTACGTTTGGTCAAATGAGGCGCGGACAAATTTGGAGGGGGCATCGAGAGCGCCGCGAAAGCCGATGTAGAGGCGGTGGTAGCTTTTGCTGAGGGTGGTGATTTCAAACTCTGTTTTAAGGAGGGCTAAGAAATGGCCGAGGGGATCTTCGGAGTGAAAATCGAGCTCTGTTGAACAGATGCAAAAGGCCTCTTTTTTCATGAGCTCAGAGATCTCTGAAAGGAGGAGCCTATAGAGGTGGGGCTCGATTTCGGCGATCACATCGGTTAGAAGGACGCCATCAAAACTCTCTTCAGGAAGGCGGACGTAGGGAAGGGCACCTCTGATGCGCTTAATGTGGCTCGGACAGCGGTCAAGAGCTGCCCGGGCTACATCAACAGCTGTCACCCGGCTCTCTTCAAGTGAAAAGGGGGAATCCCCACACCCTAGATCGGCAAGCGCTTTTCCCTTTAAGGAGAGGGTTGATAATAAGGCATCGATGCGAGAGATTCGCTCTTTTTCGAGGGCTGTGGATGTGCATTTTTCGGCCCAAGCCCGCTCAGAACGGATGCGCGCCTCTTCTGCATACTGCTCTTTTTTGGATAAAATCGGCTGGTTAAGAACCGGTAGTGTTTTCCCAATCACGAAATGCCTTTTCCTGGTTGACCATCTCTTTTCGTAGCGCAGTTTCGGGGTTGATCTCTTGTCTGCGCGCCTGGCGCACGACGATCCAGAGGAGCTTCCCAAGCTCTTCTTCTGATTCAAAGAGCTCCTCTTCGGCCTGAAAATCGTAGTCGGCACGCTCCATCTTTTTGGCAATCTTGTAGGCGCGCGCTAAGGCCGGTAGTCCTTTTGGGATCCCATCCATTAAGCTTTCGCGATGGCTCTTCTCTTGGCTTTTGATCTGCTCCCATTGCTCGATGATCGCATCCATGTCTTCTAGCTTCTTGCCTCCAAAAACATGGGGATGGCGGGCAATAAGCTTTTCGCGGATGCTTCGGAGGGTGTCGACTGTATTGAAACGCCCCTCTTTCTCGCCTAATTTGCAGAAAAAGACAACGTTGTAGAGCAAGTCACCGAGCTCCTCAACAACATCAGTGTTATTCCCCTCGTCAATCGCCTCAATTACCTCACACGCCTCTTCAAGGACCGATTCGCGCATCGAAACGACTGTCTGCTCCCGATCCCACGCGCACCCGTCTGGACCCAAAAGATCGTCGGTAATCGCTAGCAACTTTCTGAATTCTTCTACTGCATCTTCGTTTGTCATAATGCTTAGCTACTATATCAGGGAGCATAGCCAAGTGCCAATCTTTTTCTTGACCAAATCCTTATAGGTTGCTACTTTCCTCTGCACGAATAAAATTGAAATAAAGGAAAATCGATTATGGCTTCCCTATTTGTAGCACCATATTTTGTTGAGAGACCCGAAATAACCGACCAAGCAGAAACACAGTTACTTCAATTAAAAGAACAAGTCGCGATAGGCTTTGATGTTCTTGTCGTTATAACTGTCGTAGCTCTTGGCGTTTTAGCCCTTACGCAGATACATGGTCTTGCCGATCTCGGTAAGTTTGCTGGAATAGGTTCAATCGGGAGCAATGCTGCCCAAGCCCTAATCGGTGGTGGGGCTGGATTGCTTGTTCTTGTCACTGTGAAATATATGCAACGACAAGGAGCTCACATCACAGCCCTTACTACAAGCAGAGCAACAATTCTAGGGGAAAGAAATACCAGCCGGGCTTCTGAATTAAGATTGAGAAGTGAGCTCACAGCCTTGCAAACAGGTGTATTTGAAGCAGCACGGGCAGCTACGGAGCGTGCGTGGACGCTTAAACTTGAGAATACGCTCCTCAAAATTTCAGAAGCTCAACCTTCTGCTGCAAATGATGGCAACGGTGATGCATCAAGTTTGGGCAGCACTGTTGACGAAGTATAGGGTAAAGCTTGATGCGTCAGATGACGGCAACAATTTATATTCTTGAAGATGCGCGCGTTTTGCTGATCTATCACAAAAAGTTGAAAAAGTGGCTCCCTCCTGGGGGCCACCTTGAGCCAAATGAGCTTCCAACCGAGGGAGCGATTCGTGAAGCAAGAGAAGAGACGGGTCTCGAGATCGAGATCATTCCCCAAGAAAACATCTGGATTAAGCAGCGGTGGAATGGAAAGAGCTTTGAGCGCCCCTACATGTGCCTGCTAGAACATATTCCTGAACATAATGGCCACCCTGCCCATGAACATATGGACCTTATTTATCTGGGACGTCCAATCGGCGGAGAGTTGATACACAATAGTGAAGAGACGGACGGGCTGAAGTGGTTTTCCCTTGAAGAAATTGAAAAGCTTGAAAGAGACGTCGAAATTTTTGACGAGACCTACGAAGTAATCTTACACCTTATTGAGAGTAAATCCTTTCCATCTCGTCTAACGTGTGCGCAAGTGTAAACTTCTCAAGCACGAGCTCTTTTGCGCGCTTTCCGTATTGAGTGCGTAAATCACGATTTTGGTAAAGGCGTTCAACAGCACTTGCAACACCTTTAGGATCGCGCTTGGAAACCTGAATCCCCGTCTCCCCTTCTAAGCAAACCTCCTGAAGGCCACCAACTGTAGTTGTCACAAGGGGCTTTTCAAAATAGGCGGCTTGAAGGCTTGCTTGAGACACCCCTTCATTCGCCCAACTTAAGAGCAAAAAGATATCCATAGCAGCTAAGGCGGTGAATGGTGGAGAGAGGTAGCCGGTGAAGATCACGCGCTCTTTCAATCCAAGCTCCTTGCGCTCGCGTAGGAAATGGTTTTCACTCGCCCCGGATCCGACAACAACCCATTTGAGGTTGGGGACATTTTCCAACATTTTGGCAGCTTGCAGTAGATCTGAAACACCTTTCCATCCACGCAAGACGCAAAGGGTACCTACCAAACAGTCATCAGGTCCAACACCGATGCTCTCTCTAAAGGCGGCAACATCTTCGGGATCATACGTGACAACTTCCTGGTTCACACCAGTTGGAACGCTGCAGCATCGATTTGAGCTTAGACGTGCTTGTTTTTGAATCACTTCAACGATCGACTCGCATGTCGTCACGACGTGATCGGCTAACCAATTATAGAGAAGGCGGCTGTTCATCCCTTTACGAATGGGGGTTGAGAGGTGGCGCGTGCGAATGACGCGGCAACCGCTGACTTTACCAGCGAGCCCTCCCACCCACGCGTCGATCGAAGAGTGGGTGTTGATAATTTCGATGCCATGTTTGCGTATCAAACGGGTCAACTGGAAAAAGACTTGAAAAATCCGCGCTTTTTTAAAGGGGATCTCATAGACCAAAAAGCCGGCTTCACGAGCAGGCTGCACAAGTCCTCCCCCCTCCTGAATCGCAAGGATCACCTGGTGCCCGCGGGCACGCATCCCTTCAGCTTCTGATAAAATACGTAACTCTTGTCCACCCCAACCGGGCGATGCTTCTGTGTGTAAAATTTTCATCTTTCTAAAAACTGGTTTAAAACTCTTCGGTGTCCAGAGGAAAAAGGAAGCTCTGACAATGTTTCCTTCTCTTTCCACTCAAACCGCTTATCGGCCTCTTTGGCCCGCAAAACATGGGGGAAAAGATGGACGCGATAACGGGTGAAGGTGTGTTTTTGCTCTTCGAGGGGATAACTATACTCTAAATCGAGATTTAGCTCTGCTTCAAATACAGATTTCAGCTCTCCTTTTTTTTCTACATAAGGAAATTCGTATAGATCTGCCATTACTTTTCCTTGTTTCCCCTTTTGCACCAATATCTTCCCATTGAAATTGATGACGGCAACATAGCGTTGAAGAGAGGTTATTTTTTTGCGTGGTGTCCTTTTTGGAAGCTCCCCAGTTTTCTGATGGCGAAAAGCGAGACACTCCTTCATCAAGGGACACTGGCTACAAAGAGGCGTTTTCTTGCAAACGGTCGCTCCTAGCTCAATCAACCCTTCACTAACAAGCCAGGGCTCTTTTTCGGGTAAAAAGGCTTCTGTAAGCTCGGTAATTTGTTTACGCGTCTTTGGCAGGTCGATCGGCTCTTCGATCGCAAAAAAACGACTCAGCACGCGCAAAACATTTCCGTCTACAGCCGCTGCCTTTTGTTTAAAGGCAAAGGTGCGGATCGCGCCTTGTGTATAAGGCCCTAGCCCCTTAATCAATGTGAGCTTCTTTGGATCTGAAGGAAGCTTTCCCTCATAATTAGCCACCACAAACTGGGCAGCCTCGTGCAGATGGCGAGCGCGCGAATAGTAGCCGAGCCCCTCCCATATTTTCAAAACCTTTTCGAGTGGAGCTCCAGCTAACGCTTCAATTGTTGGAAACGCCTCCATCCAGCTAGCAAAATAGGGAATGACGACTGCGACTTGGGTCTGTTGCAACATCACCTCCGATACCCACACCCTGTAAGGAGTCGGCAAATCGCGCCAAGGGAGACTACGACGATGCGCTAAAAACCATTCTTTAATACTATTGCTATTCACAGGCAGAAACGATACCCTTTTTGAGATGTCAAGAAAAGCAATTTTTGTAGCAGCAACAGGCCAAAATGTCGGCAAAACAACCATTTGTCTAGGCATGATTGCCGCCTTTAGAAAAAAGTTCCCTAAACTCGGCTTTATGAAGCCGGTGGGGCAGCAGCACGAGCGCGTTGGTGATTGCATGCTCGTTGATAAGGATGTTGTCCTATTTAAGGAGTACTTCAACCTCCCCACCAAATATGAAGATATGAGCCCCGTGATCTTTCCGCGCGGCTTCACTCGAGACTATCTCGACGGGAAAGTCGATTCGGCAAAGCTCAAAGAGAAAATCGTAGGCGGCTTTGACCACATCCAATCAGAAAACGACTTCACAATCGTGGAAGGAACGGGTCATGTCGGCGTCGGCTCGATCGTGACGCTCAATAACGCCACCGTCGCAGCAATGCTTGGTCTCGACGTTGTCATCATTGCAAAAGGAGGGCTTGGCAGCACCTTTGATGAGCTTGCTCTCAATAAAGCATTGTGTGACCAAATGGGAGTAAAAATTGCTGGTGTGATTCTCAATCGGGTAATCCCCGAAAAACAGGAGATGATCGAAGACTATATCACTCAAGCTCTAGACCGCTGGAATATCCCCCTAATCGGCGCTGTACCCTATAATAAATTTTTGAACACGCCCACAATGGAGGATTTCGAGACATTATTTAAGACAAAGCTCCTCTCTGGTGAGGTCTACCACTACCGCCATTTTGAATCGATGCGCCTTGTAGCCACCTCCGTCGAAACCTTTAAGGAACGCCTCTTTTCCAACCAGCTGATTGTCACCCCTGCTACGAGAGAGGATATCATCCGGTGTATGATCGAAAAACGGATCCAACACCAACAAGAGCCCGAACAAGGGCTCATCCTCACAGGGCGCCACCCTCCTACCCCAAGCTTACTCGAAGCGCTTAAAAAATCTGCTATCCCTAGCCTCTATGCCAGCTACCCAAGCTTCGAGGCAATGCGGATGATCACCACATTTATCGCTAAAATACGTAAAGAAGATATTTCAAAAGTCGAAAAAGCTATTGAATTAGTTGAATCTCATTTAAATTTTTCTAAATTGTTAGAGATTAATTAATATTGTTAGTGTTATAATTAACATTGAACAAGGGTGTAATTATGCTAGTGCCTATTAATACTGATTCTCTTAAAGCCCAGAACAATTGGGACCATCTCTCTCCAAAAAGCACACGAGATCTATTTTTCAAAAAAATAGTTATCGTTGCAATTGGAACACTCAATCTTGCTGCCCTTGCAGGGACTGTTTATTATACCGCCGCCTACTGCCCCATCCCCACACAAGCATTATTCGTTTCACCGGTTATTATTGGAGCATTAGGGACACTTGCCTATCTCAAATACCCAACAGGAGGGATCAGCTCGAAGGATTATCAACATTATAGCAATCCAGCACTCCTATTAGGTAAGGCGGTAACCTATGCATTTTTTGCTCCCCTCATGTACGTGGTAGATTCATGGGATTGGAACAACTATCATGATATTGAAACTGTACGTGAGATCGCTGATGATCTTGAAAACAAGCGTTTTGAAGAAATTGCCGAAACACACGGAAGGCATTTTTCCAACTTTGTAAAATATGGGATCATCCACTCTGACTATAAAGTAGATCTCTTTGCCCTTTATACAAGGTATAAAGTGAATCAAAAAGACCTAAAACGTCTGGAAAGATTTAGAGCAACTACAACAGAACGTGCAGGGGCCGAAACTGAAAAAGGGGAAATTCATACAGCTTGGACTAATTTGAAGGGCCGAATGACTCTAGTTCGTCCAGATATCCCTGAAGCTGGCTGGCTCTTTTAAGACACGCGCCTGTTGCACAGGTTCTGAGCTTGGGGCATCTCTTTTCAAACACTACTCCATAGGGGCACTCTCCTTGAATCGTTTGGTGATCGTCACCAATTGGAGCGTATTTCTTAGCCAAAGAAGGTCCAAAGAAACTGATTGTAGGCGTTTTGGTCGTTGCGCACAAATGGAGCGGAAGCGAATCCATTGCAATCACTAATTGGCTCTTTGCCATAATCCTCTGCAGGACGGGAAGTGGGTAACGCTCTAAGACACTACTATCGGAGAAATGGCCTGCCAATTGCAGAGCAGATTCACGTTCCTCCTCACTCCCCCAAGCAAAAAGATAAGGGCCCTTATCGAGATTCTTTAAGTAGGTGAGCAGTTGGTCACAACCGAGTTGCTTATTCGGCCAGGCAGCGCCAGGACAAACGAGCATAGCATCTGATAAAATGGACTCTACCAGGGCTTGCTGCGCTTCTGTGATCCGCAACTCTACTGGCTCGCTCTCAAATGGCTCTTCATCCTTAAAATACCCCTTCACAACGGCGAGATAATCCTCGCGGATATTTTTTCCAGCGGGGGGATTGATTTTTTTAGAGGTAAATAAGACATTTGGCCATTCAGAAACAGATCTCCAACCAAATCCAATTTTCTTTTTGGCACGTGTTTGCGCCAAAATCGCTCCTGACTTGATATTCCCCTGCAAATCGAAGACGAGATCGTAAACACACCCACGTAACCCCTTCCACTCGCGAAGAGGGGCTTTTCGCCATTTTTTGCTGTCGATCGTTAAAACACGGGAGATTTGAGGGTGGGCTTGTACAAGCTCTTTGCATCGAGTCTCGACCACCCAGTCGATCTGAGCATCGGGGAACCGTTTACGCAGATAACTCAAAACCGGAAAGGTGTGGATGATATCCCCTAAAGCGGATGTTTTGACGATTAAAATCTTCATAGAGGCTATTTATAAACGATTTAGCCATTTATCACGAGAAAGTGTGTGTCATTCTCAAGCCCTAATTACTTCCTTTTGCTGCTTGACTGACGCAAGATGACGTCACGAGATGTCGCAAGCTATTGACGCAAGATGACGCAAGATTCTAGAAAATCTTCTTATTAACTGAGTAGGATCTATTCGTGGTAGCTCCAGATCCCGTTAACAAATTTATTTCTCTACTTCAAATGGAAATGAGGTCAGGAAGTTTATAAAAAAAATCAAAACAACGCATGAAATGCCTGGAAGAAATATCTTCTTTTCTATAAAATAACTTGTTTATTATGAAGAAATTAAAAGTTACAGTTCCAAGCCGTCTCCTCTCCTTTGTCAAAGACTCCTTTGAGCTTCCGACAAAGGACCTCCGTTGGTCGATCGAGCACGGGCGGTGTTTCGTCAATGGCGATGTTGAGCGCTTTAGCTCTACCCGCGTGAGAAAGGGTGACGAGGTGGTGATTTGGCCTGCCAAGCGCCCCGTCTTTAAAAAGGAAGAGAAGCGTGTTCTATTTGAAGATGAGGAGGTTCTTTTCTACAACAAACCTCCCTATATCACCTCCTCTGATCTGGCTAAAATGCTCGATGTTCATCTTGTCCACCGCCTCGACCGCGATACAACAGGTGTGATCCTCTTCGCTAAAAACAACCCCACTCCCTACGAAAAGCTCTTTCAAGATCGAAGAATTGAAAAGACCTACTTCACCCTTGTTGAAGGGGTTCCTAAGAAAAAAAGTGGGTACGTGACGGGCAAAATGCGAAAAATTGGGACGCGTGAAGGGGCTGTCATTTGGGGGCTCGCTCAAGCTGGATCTTGGTCCCACACAGACTGGGAGTGCGAAGAGTCTGGAAAAAAATACTCCTTTATCTGTTGCCGCCCCTTGTCTGGACGCACCCATCAAATTCGTGTCCACATGCGCTCGCTCGGTCATCCCGTCATTGGAGATTGTGAATACGGCAACCGCAAAGCAATTCCAGGGCTTTTTCGCCCCCTTCTCCATGCAAGGGAACTGAAGTTCGGATCGTATTGCGTAACAGCTCCCCTCCCCTCCGACTTTAGACAGTGGAAAGAGAAGCTGTTGTAAGATTTTCTCATATAAAGTAAAATCATTCTCTTAAAATGAACCCAAGTGAATACGATGTTGAAAATTGATCTTACTGGAAAAAGAGCTTTTGTCGCCGGTATCGGGGATGATCAGGGATTTGGATGGGCAATTGCCAAAGCACTTGCGGAAGCGGGATGCGAAATCGTAGTCGGAACATGGACACCGATCTTAAAGATCTTCAAAACGTCGTTTGAGGCGGGAAAATTCGATGCGTCGCGCAAATTGAGCGATGGCTCTATGATGGAATTTGCCAAAATTTATCCTCTTGATGCAGCTTTTGACACCCAAGACGATGTCCCTGAGGAGATCAAAGAAAACAAGCGGTACAAAAATGCGGAAGGGTACACCGTTTCTGAAGTTGCTGCGTCGGTGAAGAAGGATTTTGGTGAGATCGACTTTTTGATTCATTCACTTGCCAACGCCCCTGAGGTGAAAAATTCTCTTCTCGAAACAAGCCGCCAAGGGTACTTGGCTGCAATGAGCTCTTCATCTTATTCTTTCGTGAGCTTACTTGCACATTTTGGTCCGCTAATGCGCGCTGGTGGAGCTTCCATCTCACTCACCTATATGGCATCCGAACGCGCAGTTCCTGGCTACGGTGGCGGAATGAGTTCTGCTAAAGCTGCCCTTGAAAGTGATACACGCATATTAGCGTGGGAAGCAGGACGCAAATTTGGTGTCCGCGTCAATACGATTTCTGCAGGAGCGCTACCGAGCCGAGCCGCCAAAGCGATCGGCTTTATCGAGCGAATGATTGAGTACGCTGAGAAGGGAGCGCCCCTGCCAAAATCTCTGAATGCTTCAGAGGTTGGAAATACAGCCGCGTTTCTTGTCTCTGATTTAGCTTCGGCAATCACTGGATCGATTGTTTATGTCGATAATGGAATGCACGCAATGGGCGTTGGACCAGAGATCTTAGAGGACTAAAGGCCAAAACCGCCTGCAACCTCGATATTCTGTCCGGTGATGTAGTGATTACGCGGCTCAAAGAAAAAGGCAACAGCCTCGGCCCCCTCTTGCAATGTCGCAGGCCGTTTCATAGGAAGCTTGGGCGCCTGATCTAAATCTACCGCCGTTTCTAAAAATCCCGGCGAGACCATGTTGACCGTTACGAGATCTGAGGCAAGCTCTTTAGCAAGCGAGCGGGTATAAAACAAGAGCGCTGATTTGGTCGTCGCATACGCAGTTGCGTTTATGAGAGCCCGGTTCAAGCCACTCACTCCAATATTGACAATCGCTCCTTTTTCCTTTTTAAGCGCTGGTAAAATCCCTTGAATCAAAGAGATGGGAGTAAAAAAGTTGGTCTGAAAAAGGGCGTGCCAGTCGTTTTCTTCCGTTTTGGATGGAGAAGCAATCAAATAATTGCCTACGTTATTCACAAGCCCTTTTATATCGGCAATCTGCTGGAGAAAAGCGTTGACCCCATCTGGTGTTGAGAAATCGCCATAGATTTTCGTGGCATTCACACCAAGCTCTTTACACGCCGCGACAATAGAGGCTGCTTCCTTCTCGCTTTTGCGAAAATGGACCATAATATCGTGGCCACGTGCAGCCAATTCCTTGCAAATTGCGGCGCCAAACCCCTTTGCGCCTCCGGTGACGAGGATGGGGTTCATGTGTGCTTCTCAAACTCAACAGACACACACCGAGCCAATGGAATAGCTCCTGGCTTGCACACGCGAATTTTTGCCCACTTTAACGGAAAGGTATCCAGAACAGCGTTAAGGGCCTCATAGGCAAATGTCTCGATCAAGTGGTAGCGTCGTGTTTTTGCAAGATCCTTACAAACAGTGCATACAGCTTCATAGTCAACCGTATCAACTATCGAATCGGTGCGCACAGGCTCGGCAAGATTAAGCTTCATCTCCAAATCAATCGTGACAACCTGGTCGATTTTTCGCTCGTAGGAGTGTGCGCCCATCGTGCAGTGAATCTGAAACTCTTCAATTTTAATCGTTCCTTCCATAGTAGCTTGTCGCCTCCTTCAGTGCGTCGATTATCCCGTGATCGTGCGCAGATTTTGCAAGTAGATCTGCCAATGCGTGCATCTTTTCAGGTGCATTTTGCATTACGATTTTAAACGTGCTTTTTTCTAACATGCCGACATCATTAAAGTCATCTCCAGCTGCAATGGCCGGCAGCTCGGGAGGGTGCATGCGCCGAAATTCCTCAAGCATCTCCCCCTTTGAAGCATCTGCTGCATTAACAAATGCCAAATGGTTTCCCGGATTAAACGGATCACGAATCACCGTTACATTTACCAACTCCAACTGAGGCACCTCGCCAAAACACTTGCCAACAGCAAATTCTGAGATCTTCAACTCATTAAAAGAACCGAGCGCCACCCATTTTTCCGGCGTCATCTCGATACGGAAATGAATGTATTCAAGCTCTTTTTGGGTAAATGCTTCTGGGCAATAATAGCAGATATCATCGTGATCTTTACCCGATTCAACAAGCATTTTTGGAGGCAATTTTGGGAGCACACATGTTGAAAGATAGTGGGTGGTTAGCTGGCGCTGCTCCGGCATCTTGTAGAGGGCTGCTCCATTTTGAGGGGCAAAATAGAACTCTCCTTTTAAACCTGATAAAATCGGGAAGGCAAAAGAGAAGGTCCGACCGGTCAAAAAAATCAGCTGCCACCCATCTTCAATCAAAAAATTGAGAAAATCCTCAACTTTTTTTTCTATCCGATGCTTTTCAATCGTGATCGTCCCATCGATATCCAGAGCGATAATTCCTTTAAATCTTCTCATTGAGTATGCTCACCACAAAAGGAGTGAAAATGTTTTTCTTAGCCGATTTAGTTTCAGAAGAGTCGATAGGACAAAGTTATAATTACTGGGGCCAGTTTGTCAATATGATGCTCACACTAGGCTGCATTCTCGTGCTTGTCTTTGTCACTGTCTATTTTATGAAGCGGATGATGCGCTCGCGAATCCACCATTTAAATAGTTCGACAGGGATCAAAATCCTCGAAAGACGCGCCCTTAACTCCAAGTCCTCTCTCTACTTAATCGATGTGCTGGGCAAAGGGATTCTTATTTCTGAATCACCTGCTGGAATTCATGTGGTGACAGAATTGGCAAGCGATGTCAAGGTGGAGGAAAAACTAGAAGAGCTGCTCGAGGCGCCAACTGCTATTCGAGAGACCTTTGCCAAAAAACTTAAGCGACTTAGCTCAAGAAATGCATGACGTCCCCTTCCTCAGCTCCGCAATCTTTCTAGCTCTGGTTCCCTTCGTTTTTGTCTTAATGACATCCTTCACGCGCATTTCAATTGTCCTTACGTTTTTGCGCCAAGCACTTAGCACCTCTGTCCCCTCCTCACAAATCATCATCGGCCTCTCGCTGATTCTAACCGGCTACATCATGCACCCCGTGCTTACCGAAATCTATGATAATGCTATTGTTCCTTACACCAAAGCGGAAGAGAAAAAACCCGAAGAGCTTTTGGCCAAGGCGTGGCCCCCACTGCGCAACTTTATGCTCTACCATACCCGCGAAAAGGACCTCGAACTCTTTTTAGATATGGGGAACATCGAGGTGAAAGGGGATAACCTTGATTCCGTACCGTGGTTTTGCATTATACCCGGGTTTGTCCTTTCTGAGCTCCGTACAGCATTTATGCTCGGCTTTTTGCTCTTTTTACCGTTCCTCATCATCGACATGGTCGTCACTTCGCTACTCATGTCAATGGGAATGGTCTTGCTTCCCCCCGTTATGATCTCCTTTCCCTTTAAGATTTTGCTATTTGTAGTGGTCGATGGGTGGCGCCTTGTTGTCCAACAAATTGTCGGAGGCTATCAATGACCCCAGAACAAATCACACATATAGTACGCCATACGCTCTACACAGCATTGGAGATCGCGGCCCCCTTCCTTCTACTCGCCCTCATCGTCGGACTTGCAATCTCCCTAATCCAATCTCTGACCCAAATTCAGGAGATGACCCTCTCTTTTGTTCCTAAAATGCTAACTCTCGCGCTGGCGCTTGCAATTTTCTTTCCATGGATGCTCAAAATTCTTACCAAATTTACAAATAACCTCCTGATCCACCAGTGGGATAAGGTCACCTCACTTGTAAACTATGTCCAATGAGCTCTCCCTATTTTTTACCCTTTTTGCCAGATTAGGAGGCTTTTTCCTCCTCTCCCCTCTTTTTTCGAAACGGAACATCCCCATTTGGGTACGCTTTGGACTTGCCCTTTGCTGCTCTCTATTACTCCTCCCCCCTCTCTCAATGCAAATGACCATAACGGTCGAAAATCCAATCTTCTTCACCACCCAGATCATTCAAGAAGTGGCAGTGGGCTATCTACTTGGCTTTCTCTTTTCTCTGCTCTTTGAAGCTGCAGCTTTTGCCGGTCAACTTGTGGGGACGATGACCGGCTTTTCGGCAACAGAACTCCTCGATCCGAGTTCTAACTCCTCACAACCACTCATCTCACGCCTCTTTGTTTTAACGCTCTTTGCCCTCTTTTTAGCCCTCGATCTCCACCACGCACTTTTGCGCCTATTGTATGAAAGTTATACGACAATTCCTCCCAACCTTACCCTTGGAATTGTCGAAGCCTCAGGTCGCCTCTTCACCCACGCCCTCTCATACGCCCTCTTTCCAGTCACAGTGTTATTCATTGTAATTCTATGCTTTGCAATTCTTGCTAGGTTCTTTCCTGCCCTACAGATTTTTTGGACAGGCTTCCCTATCCAATTATTAATCGGAATGGGGGCGATTGCATTTGCCATAGGATTTTTTGGACAGATTTTGCAAGGAGCCTTTAATGAATTTTGGTCTCTCGCAAAGAACCTATTTTTTCCATTGAGATAATCTCCTCCCTTTCTGTATATTCCGCGGCAAAACAAATGAGGTTTAGTGTGAAATTCGGACTTTTCACTATCGCGCTTTTGGTAACGCTAACCGGTTGTATCTATAAGATGCCTAATGACTCGAACTTTTCGACTCTACCCAACACGAATAATCCGCATATCACACAAGAAAAACCCTCTTCAATGATTCCAGGCAGAGGATAGAAACAGATGTTAGTATTAACGCGAAAAGCAGATCAGAAAATACGTATCGGAAGCGATGTGGTCGTTACTGTAATTACAGTGCGCGAAGGACAGGTCTCCATCGGAATCGAAGCTCCAAAAGATATTGAGATCGTCCGTGAAGAATTACTCGATAGGAAGAAAAAAACACATGAATTTTCCCCTCAATCATGAAAAACTCGAACAGTTTTTAAAAAAACTAGAGCTCGATCCGACGTTTCAAGAAGAGACTGAACAAGTCTACATCCTTTTGAAAATTAAAGAGATCGACGTCCCTGTTTTCTTTGGAATCCGTACTGAATCTTCTCTATTGCAGCTCATCGCCTATCTCCCCTATCAACTCCATGAAGAGAAATTTGGTGAGGTCGCGCGGATGCTCCATCTATTGAACAAACAGCTCGACATGCCTGGCTTTGGGATGGATGAGAAGCAAAAGCTCATGTATTTCCGCTGCATAGTCCCCTGTCCTGGAGATCAGGTGGACGAAAACCTCTTGGGGATGTATATCGGAACCTTGCGTCTTGCGTGCGACACCTTTATGCACGCGATCGGCGCAATTGCATCTGGAACCCACAAAGTGGACGACATATTGAACGATGAGTAAACGCCTAATCTATTACGACACTGAGACAACTGGTGTCCGCTCTGAAACCGATCGGATCATCGAAATTGCCGCCTATGACCCGGTCCAAGAGCGCGAATTTGAGATGCTTATCAACCCCGGCGTGCCGATTCCTAAAGAGGCTTCTGCCATTCATGGAATCAGCGATGAAATGGTTGCTGAGGCTGCTAACTTCGCTGAAGTAGGCTCTCAATTTATCGCCTTTTGCGAGGGAGATGTTGCACTTGTCGCCCACAACAACGACAACTTCGACCGCCACTTTTTAGTTAATGAGTGCAAACGGCACGAGATTGAGCTCCCAGACTTTGACATGGTCGACTCTCTCAAATGGGCCCGCAAATACCGACCCGATCTCCCACGCCACAGCCTCCAATATTTGCGCCAAATTTACGGCTTTGAAGAGAACAACGCCCACCGTGCCCTTGATGATGTGCGCATCCTCTATCAGGTTTTCAGTGCGATGATCGACGATTTGTCAGCCGAAAAGGTCCTTGAACTTCTCAGTGTCCAAGGAGAGGCCGATGTGATGCCCTTTGGGAAATATCAAGGAAAGCCTTTAGCCGATGTCCCCAAATCTTATTTAAAGTGGCTCAAAAATGAAGGGGCTTTTGACAAACCCGAAAACGCCAGCCTTAAAACTGCCCTTGAGAAACTTGGCTCTCTGTGAAGATTGCCATCTCACCTTGCCCCAATGACACCTATCTCTTTCATGCGTGGATCACAGGACGTGTGGCAACACCTCCTCAGGTTACATTCGCCGATATCGAGCAGCTTAACACCCTCGCTCTAGAAGGAAAATATCCCCTCATCAAACTCTCTTTCAACTGTTTTCGAGAAGTTTGTGAAACCTATCAACTTTTGCCGATTGGATCGGCCCTTGGGATGCATTGTGGCCCTATAATCATCGCTAAAACCCCTTTTTCACTCCAAGAACTCTCCAAAAAACGGATTGCGATCCCCGGAAAAAGAACAACTGCCAACCTCCTTTTAGAAAAACTCCTTCCCCCCATCGAACATAAACACTTTTGCCTCTATCACGAAGTGGCAGACCTTATCGAAAACGACATTGTAGACTGCGGTTTAATTATCCACGAAACCCGCTTTACATACGCTTCTCGAGGCTTTTTTGAAATTATCGATTTAGGCGAAATGTGGCATGAACGGTACCAACTTCCTTTACCCCTTGGATGTTTGGCCATTCGGCGTGACTATCCCCACAAAGAAGAGATTTTGCAAACACTACAAGACTCCCTTGCCTACGCAAAAGCAAACCCAAGTGAATCGCACAGCTTTATTCTTGAAAAATCCCAAGAAAAACAAGTTGAAATTGTTAAGCAACATATTGCAACCTATGTAAATTCCGAGACAGAAAACCTCTCCGAAAGAGGGCTAAAAGCGATTGAAACCCTATGTCTAGAAAACTTATTGTATTCGCCCAACTTGCTGAAGCCGCTGCAACCCTGCATGCCTTAAAAGCAGATTCAACTGAATCTCCTAACTATTATACCTTTGAGCATGGGTTGGTCGTAGTAAGCGGCATGGGAGTCCACGCTGCTGGCGCTGCTGTTTTTGCCCACGCCCACCAAGCTGATGAAGTATGGAATCTTGGAATCGCTGGCGCTTTGCAAGACACACTCCCCATTGGAGAGATACTCACAATCGAAACCGTTGGAAAATATGCCCCCTCAGGCCCCCTTGACCCCCTTTCCCAAGAAATTGTTGCAACTACCCTTCCCCACTTCACCCTTAAATGTGGAAAGGGCAAACTCATTTCATCTGATTTTCCCATCTACGACAAGAGCCACCGCTCACACTTAGGCAAAAAGTGGGAAGTTGTCGACATGGAAGGGTACGGCATCGCCTACGCCGCCAACTACCTTGGCAAAAAATGTCGCATGTGGAAAATCGTTTCAGATTTCGCATCGCCTGGCGGAAGAGAAGAGCTACGCAAAAATAAGGCACACCTATCAGAACGCATTGCGGAGAAAATTTATGAAAGCTGCTCTCATCCATAGCTTCGGTGGAATCGATAAAATTGAAATCAGTGAGATTTCTACCCCCCTGCCCAAGCCCCACGAAGTTCAAATCGCCATCAAATATGCCGGTGTCAACCCCGTCGACTGGAAGATTATCGAGGGATTACTCAAAACGCGCATGGACTACCAATTTCCCATAACCCTCGGCTGGGATCTCTCTGGAGAAGTTTCGGCCGTTGGAAGCGAGGTGACAGCTTTTCGCATTGGCGATCCCATCTTCGCCTATTGCCGCAAAGAAATCATCCACGAGGGGTCGTATGCTGATTATATCTGCCTTGATGCCGACCACGTTGTCTCAAAACCACGCACGCTAAACTTTGCCCAAGCATCTGTGATTCCCTTAAGCAGCCTCACCGCGTGGCAAGCCCTTTTCAAAAGCGCAAATCTGCAGGCAAATGAGAGTATTTTGATCCACGCAGGTGCGGGTGGTGTTGGAGGCTATGCCATTCAGCTTGCTAAACACACCGGCGCCCATGTAATCACTACAGCCAGCGAGCACAATCGCGATTACGTCAATATGCTTGGAGCCGATGAGATCATCGACTACACAAAAGGCGATTTTGTCAAAAAGCTCCACCAAACCCACCCCGATGGTGTCGATGTTGTCTTTGATACAGTTGGCGGTGATACCCTTCTCGCAAGTTATGGCGCGGCAAAAATAGGTGGACGACTTGTAACCATCGCAGGTCAATTCGACCCCGTCCATGCTGCCCAAAGAGAGCTCTCCGGAGAGTTCTTTATTGTTGAGCCAAATGGGCAGCAACTTCAAAAAATTTCTGCGCTTCTAGACTCAGGAAAGCTCTCCCCTCCACCCGTTCAAGAATTTCCTTTCACCGAGGTCGAGGAGGCTCTCCGCCAAAGCCGTAATGGCCACACCCAGGGTAAAATAGCCCTTAAAATTTAATTCTTATATGGTATAATCTTTACAAAGATTAAACATATATAGGTATTTTTTATGATTCCTGGAATACCCCAAGGTTGCACAACAATTCCCTGTAACCTATTTAGGACAGCAGCTCCTTACATCATAGTGCTCGCGACGATTACCATAATCGGCGGCGTCATTGGCGCTCTTGCATTGAATGGCATAAACTTAGGACCTGTGAATTCACTTGCTGCAGCAGTAGGCAGCACATCGATTTACACAAGCCTTGGCGCAGGAGCCGTTCTTCTACTTGTTGGATATGCCGTGCGGAGGAGTGAAGGCAGTCTGCTTGAACGTGCAATAATTTTCTGCAGAGGAAATTAAAAACCTTTAACAATTAATGAGTTATATGACATACTCCTTATAAAATAAAACTCTATAGGCTTTTTTATGACTCCTACAAATCTATCTTCAAACTGTATAACAAATAGCTGTACCCAGATTCAAAAGGGTTCTCTTTACATCGCAACCGCGCTTGCCGCAATTACAGTGATCGGGGGTATTCTTGGTATATTAGCCTTAAACGGAGTAAATATTGGGGGTGTAAATGCACTGGCAGCTGAGGTTGGGAGCACAACCATCTATGCTGGTACAGCCATTGCCGCTGGAGCCACACTTCTTCTTATTTGCGCTGCCCTAAAAATGAGAACGGTTAACCCTGAACGTTCTGCTCCAGTCGAACAAACAGTGCCCTTAGCACAAAAGAGCATCAGCAATATCGATCAAGCCCTTCTCGATGCTGTAAGGGAAGCTTCTGGTAGGAATCCTACAAATTTACATGAGGAAGCGGCCAAGCTTAATACCTTTGGCAAGGCCATCCAGCGCGCTTGTCAAGACTTTCTAAAATCCAATCCTGAAAAAGAACAACCGCCGTTGCAAGAAAATGAGTATGTCATCGAGAATTTTCTAACCAATTTTTCGATGATTCGGCGTGGTTCTCCTGATCCAAAAATTGCTTTCCAGACCAAGTTCTTCCCCAATAGAGAAAAAGCAGAGCTCTTTGCGGCTGAGAAGCTAGGTGATTATACCCGGAAATAGCAGAATCTCGCTTAAAATTTAGTGCGTTATCCTATACAATGGCTGCAAACCTTTAAGCGCATTGGTACTTTTTTTTGATATTCCTTACCCCCTCTGTCGAACGTTCCGAATCCTGCCGCTTATTGAAAAAAGGGGCGTTCTATATCACAACGGCACTCGCCGTGATTACAGTGATCGGTGGTGTTCTCGGCTTAGGGGCTGTGAATGCGCTCTCGATGCAGGTTGGAAAAACATACATCTACAGTGCAACAGCTGCAGGTGCCATTCTATTGTTTATCAATGGCATGCTCATTGTAAGGTTCAGACAATGGAGTCCCGCTACACACTATATGCAACAAGCGATCAGTGAGCTCGATCTTGATGAACATATGCTCTTACTCTTATCAAAGTTGAAAGCAGGAAAATTCAGGCTACTGCCCCAAAGGTTACAAAAGCCAGGGGCTTGTAAATTCTTTGTGAGAGATCGGAATGGAAATCCGAGTGTTTACACCTTTGAATCCATAGAATTGGCTGAGGAGGGGTTTGGAAAACTTGGGCTTCAAAATGGCTTTACCAACTATCTTGAAACACCTAGCCTTCCAGCTCAGCATTATCACACATCTGAGCCATTTACAAATGGAAAACGAAAATACCTTTTAGAAATCCAAGGCGCAGGGTATCAATTCTCATCCAGCGAAGAACGGGAAAACTATATTCTAACAAAGTTATCCTCTTACTCAAATGCAACATATATAAAACCATATATGAACGAGATTTGTGAGCTGCTTGACCAGGACAGCTATGAATCCATCGATCTATCATTTCTTGGTAAAAAAAAATATTACATTGTAAGACGAGCTGGAGATAACATTTATGCAAGGCGCTTTATAAATGAACAAGCCCGACAAATATTCCTCGATAATCCAATTGAGCTGGAGAAGTGGCAGGCCTCCCCCCAAACATAAAAATTTTCTGTATTTTTAGCCCTGTTTCTGGGATACTCTTGCCGAAATTTTAATTATTGGATTTTCATATGCATCCCCTTACACTCACCCCAACCCCCTCAACTACCCCTTATACCCAGAAACTTAAAACAGGAGCTGTCGCTATCACCGCAGCCCTTGCCACGATTGCGATAATCGGCGGTGTTCTCGGTGTTTTAGCTTTAAACGGCGTTGACTTAGGTGGTCTGAATTCTCTTGCTATGACGGTTGGAGAAACATACATTTACGGTGGCTTAGCAGCAGGAATCTCCCTTCTTCTCATCGATGTGGTCCTATTGAAGCTGATTGGCACTAACAAACAGAATCTCACCAAAGAGCAATGGACCCAACTTCAGGAGTGGAAAAATCTACCTTTATGTTCGCGTATGTATCGGAAAAGGGATTTCAAGTTACAAAATCTTGAGACGGTCTATGCCATACGCATTAATAAAGATGGCACAATTGAAACACACTTCTTCAAAACAGAAGATGATCGAGACAATGTGCAGAAAGGATTCTTCGATTTCGATGAGTTCGAAAAAAAGATTCTTTGGGAATTAAATGGCCACCCAGCAAAAGCTCATATGCCTCCAGATAGTTACTGGTCTTTCAAGGATCCAATTGAAGTTAAAATTTATGGATCAGAGGATAAAGTTTTTCTCTATACTGTCTACTGCAATGCAAATGACTCTTATCACACTTTTCTCAGTGAGAGAGTAGCTCAAGAGTATATCGAATCAATTGGTGGATGGAATACAGATGCAATTACTCCCCTTTCACAAGCTATAATAGCTCTGATTAATGAACTCAAAACCTCAAATACGCTTGCTCTTTCCAGCCAATGCTGGAACGGAGAGATCAAGATTGAGCACTATAGCCATTATGTTCTGATTTGGAATGAGGATGGAAACTATAAATATGAAACCTTTAATGTTTTGCCCGAGCTTAAAGAATTTCGATCCCAAAAAAAGTTGGAATCAGTCAAGAGCATATTCCAGTCCCCTGGCTGGTATGTCCCTTCGAAGAATGTCAGAATTGGGGCCTATGAAGATGAGGCTAAAGAGCTCAAGAACAATACTTACATATACCGAGATGGTGACCAAACTTATTGCTTTCTCTATAAAGAAGATGGGGTAGGAAAGGTGGAATACTTTACCACTGTGAACTGTCGTGAAAAATACAGTAAGAATAAACGTAATTATCTTAACGCAACGCGCAACGGAGACAGGTGGTAATATTATGGCAGCTTCTTCTAGAGCCGATTGGAACCTCAATCAAGACTACATCTATGAAAAACTCTTAGAGAATCCAAAGACAAAAATTGAACTCGATGACTTTCTTCAAACTCCTCCAGAGACCAACGAGCATCAAGTACACGATTTTGTGCTGCCCGATGGTCAGATAGTCTATGCCCTCCAAAATCACAGTGCCCCTCTTCACTTTTATGCATCTGATAAAAGCCGAGATGAAGCACGGGAGGGATATGACTGTGATGAGGTTGATTTAGCTATTAAGAAGTGTTACGCAGAGGTCCACTTACAAGGGGTGGGAAGCAGCTGCATCCTGGATCACACAATTCGTGTAAAAAAATATGGAGAGAACCTTTCCACTGAGATCCATGTCGTTTATCTGAAATTGCCTAATTCTGAAGAATTTTCCTACTACTACCACCAAGAAAGAGAGCTGGTAGATGAATTTGTTAATCGAATAACAGACCTAAACTCTTAAACTTCTACAGCTAGAGCACTCTGATTCTCTGCTGTAGCGTGCATCATCTCATACATGCGACGGAAGTTAGGGCAGCTTTGTAATAGCTCTTCTTTAGATCCCTCTGCAACTTTGGTCCCATTTTCTAGGTAAATGATCTTGTCAGCGTGCTCAATCGTCGAAAATCTATGGGCAATTATCACCTGTGTCAACTTTCCGTGCAGCTCACAGATTGCATCTTTGATCTTTCCCTCGCTAACGGCGTCGAGCGAAGAGGTTGCCTCGTCCATCACCAAAATCGGAGCGTTCTTAACGAGCGCCCGGGCAATGGCAAGGCGTTGCTGCTGCCCACCTGAAAGGTTTTTTCCCGATTCTTCCAATTTGAAATCGAAGGTATTGGGGAGACGGACAATGAATTCTTCAGCATGGGCTGATTTTGCCGCGGCTTTTACCTCTTGGTCGGTAAAGGGACGTCCGAAGGTAATATTTTCCCGGATCGTGTCAAAGAAAAGAAAGGGCTTTTGCGGAACAAACGAAATACTCTCGCGCAACGATTTTTGGGTATAGTTTTTGAGTGAGCGTCCGTCGATCAGGATTTCACCTTGCTGCGTATCATAGAGACGTGGAAGGAGCTTTGCAATCGTCGATTTTCCAGCTCCTGTCGGTCCGACAAGGGCAACGGTCTCCCCTTTTTTCACTGTAAAGCTTAAATTTTTCAAGATCCACTCGTCGCGGTAGCGGAATGAAACGTCGCGAAACTCGATTTGATTTTTGAACTCTTCGAGGTTCACAGCGTCGGGAGCATCAGCAATTGAGGGTTTGATATCGAGCACCTCATACATCCGCTCCGCGGCAGCAACACCGCGAAAAATGTTGTTGTTCTCCTCAGCAAATTTCTTTACAGGCTCGTAAAAAATGTAGAGCAGGCCACAAAACACGAGAAGTTCGGCAGGGCCCAGGCGGAAAAAATAGAGCCCGGAGAGAATGGTGAGGGCAAAAAAGAGAGAAGAGACGCTGTGCAGAATAGGGCGAGCAGCGGTCCCAAAACGGGCACTACGCTCTTGGAGTTTGGCCATCAAATTGTTCTGCTCACGATATTTTTTGAGAGAAAAAGCTTCCATAGCAAAAACCTTAACTGTCATCACCCCACCCAAAAAATCGAGCAAGACAGCTGCAAATCCTTCGTTATTGCGCTGCATTTGCTTGGAAATCGCTTTGATCTTTTTGGCGATATAAACGATGGGGATCACAATCACCGGAAAGCCAACAAAAATCACAAGAGAGAGCTTCCAGGAGATATAGAAACAGGCAAGTAGTGTTGAAACAATCGCAAATGGAGCTTGGATATAATTGAGTAGAAGTGAATTGATTGCTGCGGCGACAACGCCTGCATCTCCAGAAACGCGCGACGAGAGGCTGCCAATGTCGTAGTCGTGGTAAAAGCTCATGGGAAGCGACTGGATATGCTCGAAGTACTGCTGGCGTAAATCACGGCTCACGCGGATCGATATAAGTTGGGTAAAATAACGATGTAAGAAAAGGGCGATCGCCTTAAAAACTGCGACAAAAATCAGAATAAATGCCAGCCGCACGAGGTTGGTATGAATTTCGAGGTGTGTGTCAAGAAAGGTGGCTACTTTCTGCACAATTGTCGTTCCACCATGAGCCGACATATAGGCGTTGGCCTCATCGATGTCGATTGCTCCACCTGGGACAGGGGCAATAGCATCCCACTTTGACTCGACTTGATCGAGCGTTAAACTATGGGCCATTTGCAATTTCCCCTCTTGCTCTTTTCCAAAGAGAGTGAAGAAATCAGGGCCTGTTTTTGTAATCACACCAATGGCAAGTACCTCCATTTGCGCCCCGATGGTGAGCATAAACATGGCAATAACTGTGACAAAAAGCAGGGCGTAGTGCTTACGATTGAGGAGAGCCGCCTTCAGAAGAAGTTTCATTGGTAACCGTGTCGAATTTTCCGATCTTTCGGAATTTTTGATAGCGCCTTTCAAGAAGGACTTCAGGTGGATACGTTTTAAATAGGTCCCACTGTTCGAGAATAAATGTCTTCACATTTTGATACATCTGCTCAAGATCGTGGTGCGCGCCGCCGACCGGCTCACGAATCACATGATCAATAACAGAAAATTCTACGAGATCTTCAGCGTGCATCTTTAAAGTAGCCGCTGCATCAGCATTTTTGGTGGCGTCTTTCCACAAAATAGAAGCACACCCTTCTGGAGAGATAACCGAATAGTAAGCATGCTCAAGCATGCCGATGGTATCTCCAATTCCCATTCCAAGAGCGCCACCAGAACACCCTTCTCCAATCACCAAGATGATTATGGGAGTTGATAAACGGGAGAGTTCGCGCAAATTGTAGGCGATTGCCCACCCTTGTCCGCGTTCTTCAGCAGTCAACCCAGGATAAGCTCCAGGGGTGTCGAGTAGAAAGATGACCGGAAGATTAAATTTTTCGGCAAGCTGGGCAAGACGGAGCGCTTTACGAAAACCCTCGGGATGAAGCATCCCAAAGTTCCTGTGGAGACGGCTCTCTGTATCATTCCCCTTCTCTTGACCAATGATCATAAACTTGCGTCCATCGATCTTCCCAAGTCCTCCTATCACAGCATTGTCATCACTAAATGCGCGATCACCGAAAAGCTCGACAAATTCCTCACAGATATTTTGAATATAGTCGCTAGAACGGGGACGGTTGGGGTGGCGGCAAATTTGGACCCGCTCCCAAGGTGAGAGTGAGGCGTAAACTTTTTCCTTTAAATAATCGAGCTTCTTTTCGAGTTTGCGTAGCTCATCTAAGGAAAATAAAGGATTTTTTTGGTTCTGCTCTTTAAATTGTTGGATCGTCTTCTCATATTCAACAATTTGTTTTTCATGAGGCAAAACATCCATAAATGAGCCTTTTATAGTTATTTAAAGGAACATGGTAACGCATGGAACATTAATTTTCAAGGGCCTTACTTTTCTATAAAGAAATTTCTTTACCAGGAAGTTTAGCTTCTGAAAAGTCTGGCACGACATGAATCAGAGAGGGGCGAGAGACAATCACTGAGAAGAGCTCTTCGACGTCCTCAGTATGCATGCGAATGCACCCATTGCTCTCATAGTTCCCAATACACCCGCGGTATTCGGTATACTCACCCTCGGCATCACGGTGCCATGGAATCCCATGGATTCCAATCCCCTTACAAGCAGCTGTACAGTGCGCAACTTCCCGATCAAAGGGGATCCAACGCACCCCAAAAATTGAAATCATTTCTTTAACTTCATTTTTAAAGGTACCGAGAGAGCCGGGCTTATAAACAGCAATTTCGCTCCCAAGAGAAAAGGTGCCAAATGGGGTGAGCGACCCAGAGCGGCAGTTAGAATCTAGCCGCCCGGCACAAACAGGGTAAGATTTTAAAAGAACTCTTTGATCTTCATCTTTATCGTAGTAATAAACCCACATTTTCAAACGGGAGAGATCGACAAGAAGATGAAATTCGATATTTTTATCGGTTTTTAGGACATTAAACTTATTCCCATTGCTTACCACATCAGAGATGTAGTTCCCCATCCCATGAAGGCTTCTTGAAATAAAATGTTTCGATGTTTTGTGATGGGCAGCATAATCCCCTAAGTAGGCAGCTCGACCTGTGAGCCATGCGACGCGTCCGCTGTAGGAAATAGTCTCAACTATAGGCAAAAGAGGTGGATACGGATTAAAAAGCTGAGCCATTAAATCAACATCGCGAGGAAGTAGTGAATCATCTGAAGTAGGAGTTAGAGGAGAGAGCTCAATTGGAGCTGCAGGTTCAACTTCTTCGAGAAGAACGATCTCTACTTCAGCCTCTTGTTCTATGAGAGTAACAGAGTCCACCATTTTAACTTCAGGAGTTGCCTTGTTTGATGGCCAGTTAAACACGGTAATAATGAGTAAAAGTCCGAGAGCGGCTAAAGCAAAAATTTTTGATTTTGTCATGATGTTTGCATACTAAAATTAAAGAATTTATTTAACAAGGTCAAAGAGACCATGAAATCGGCCCCCCAAAAGTTCCCATCCCCTGCGAGAGGTATTACCTCCAGTGCATGAAATCCCTCTTCGAATGATAAAGTCAGCCCATCAATTTGAATTGATTGGGCCGGCCCTCGATAGCGATCCAAAGATCTAGGGATAAGCTTATGAGAACCGGCAATAAAGCAAGCGTCGGCTTTGATAAAAAATGTGAATAAAAGATCTGAAAGGGGGCGAAATCCTTCAAGGGAGCACGAGATTCGCAATAGATCAGAATCAACAGTGCATGCGCTTTCAACCCACGTCGCTGAATAACCAGAATCTTCTAACCAGGGAATGCCCGTATCGCGCTCATGTGGAGCTGCCAAACGACATTGGTAACTTAAGGCATTATCAGAGGCCTTTATATGCTGCCCTCGACCGGCCAATCCAAAACCGCTGCACGCTCCAAGAGGGTGCAATTGCGGGCCAAAGTTCAAAACACCACCATTTCGAACCAAAAACACTCCCATTCCGCTCTTACATCCTGACGCCAAGCAAACTACTGTCTTATCATGAGTGCGGTGGGAAACGATTCCTAGTTCGGAATCGACAAAATGGTACTCCTCTTCTGGCTCGTATGCCAACGTATCAAAAAAAGAACGGTTAGCCTCTTCGAGCTCAGCATACCGCTCGCCCCCTTCTTGTTGAAAAAGCGAATAGATCGGTTTTTTGTGGTGATCGAGTGTTGCTTGTTGATAGAGGGCCATCCGCCTTGCCCTTTCCACCTCACCCGCGTTGATGAGCTCGACGCCTAACTTGGCGTGCTCACACGGATACGGAAGTCCTCCCCAGGGGAAAAATTCGTTCTCATATAAAGGTACAGCTGCTTGCATAAAAAAACCCTCAGTAAAATACCGAGGGTATCATAATTCATCCGCAAAAAAAACGTCTGTTTTTTTTTATTCGCCTTTAGAAGATTCGATCAGGCGGCGCATTTTCTTTCCAGGTGTGAACTTCACAGCACGGCGCGCAGGAATGTGGATAGGTACTGACGCATTTTTTGGATTACGTCCAATTTTTGGTTTTCTTTCTACAACTTGTAGGACTCCAAAATCACGAAACTCAAGACGGTCGCCTTTTGCTAACGCATCTGTCATTTTATCTAGAAAGTTTTGAATCACCGCGCGCACGTGATTTGGATGGATTCCCTCATCTTGTGAGATCGTAGTAATCAATTTCTTCTTAGTCATTGTTGCCATAAGTGGTGCCTCCTAATAATGTATTCGTTCGGTTTTTCCGAAGGGGAAGAGTGTCTAAAATTGAACACTCTCACTCATATTTTGTTGAGTTATAGCCGTATAATAGCGATCTGTGTTTTCGGTTCAAGGGAATTTTTACAAAAAACCGTTTTTTTTATCCGATCCGCACGACCAACTTCTTTTTCTTTCCAATTCCGATGAGAAGAAATTGATCTTCTACGAGATGGTCTTTCGAGAGGACCAGTTGATCATCGGTAATCTTCTCATTATTTATATAGGTGCCGCCACCCGTGATCATCCGGCGCGCCTCCCCTTTACTTCCAAGTAATCCGCACGAAACAATTAGGTCGATAAACTTTATACCGATCACCTCAGGTGCTGAAAGTGTTTTACTCGGAAGATCTGCTGCAAGAGCTCGCAGCGTATCGGAAGTGAGTTCGGTATGACTTCCCGGTTTGGCAGCTTCTGTAACACGAACAGCCTCCTCAACCCCCTCTTGGCCATGTACAATCCGCGTTACCTCTTCAGCAAGTCGCCTCTGAGCGGTGTTTGGAGCATAATCGCTCCCTTTCATCGCAGCTTCAATCTCTTGAATTTCTTCCATTTCTAAAAAAGTGAGCATCCGAAGCATTTTGAGTACATCGGCGTCAGAAACGCGGAAGAGGTATTGATAAAAATCGTAGACAGACAAGCGATCAGAGTTGAGCCAAATGGTCCCCTCTTCGGTTTTGCCAAATTTTTTTCCATCACTTCGGGTCAATAAGGGCCACGTGACACCGTGAACCGAATCTCCGGTCATCCTCCGCACAAGCTCGGTCCCGGCTGTGATATTGCCCCACTGGTCACTCCCTCCCATCTGAACGGTTACCCCATGCTCCTTATATAAGTGGAGAAAGTCGTAGGCTTGAAGAAGCTGATAGCTAAATTCGGTATAGCTGATTCCTTCTTCCGAGGCGAGACGTGTTTTAACGCTCTCTTTGGCAAGCATCGTCCCCAGGCGAAAATACTTCCCTACATCTCTCAAAAATTCGATATACCCAATTCCTTCAAACCAACTGTAGTTGTTCACAATGGTTGCCTCATTTTTCAAAACAGCTTCCAACGAACGACGAATTCCGACTAAATTTTGCTCGATCGATTTGGAGTCAAGAAGGTTACGCTCAGAGCTTTTTCCAGAAGGGTCGCCGATCATTCCCGTCGCCCCCCCAACGAGCGCGATCGGACGGTGGCCAAAGCGCTCACACCACGCAAGCCCCATTATGCCAACCAAATTTCCTAGGTGTAGACTGTCTGATGTGGGGTCGAATCCGACATAAACAGAGAGAGGTTTGGTTGCAAGTTCGTTTAATTCATCGCTTGTCATCGCTTCGATAAAGCCCCGCTCCTCGAGAGTACTAATCAGATTTTTCACGCTTTACCTTTTCAGCTGTTTCTCAGAAAATTGAATTTTGGTATCATAAGAAATTATCACATGAGAGTAAAGGAGCTTGTTCATATGGGCGGAGAAATCAAAGTAAATCCCGAAAACTATGCCGAAATGATCCAAAAACTTAAGGACCGGGAAGATGAGCAAACCCAAAAAGTCTTTGCAAAACGGCGCGCAGAGACCGAAGAAGAACTCAAAGAGCTTGCAAAAGCGCGGATCGTTAAGCGTGCGCAGCGCTCTGACCCTGAATACACAACCCTAAAAGACAGGAAGGTTTTAACCGAACCTAAATCCGATGCAGTTGCTGAGCTTAGAAAACGTCTTGAAAACGAGATCGCATCCGTTGCAAAGGGTGCGCTTGCTGGTCAACAACGTCCCACAGAGGGCGAGCTCAAAGGACGCATCAAGCCTGGTGGCTCAGCTCCTGCCGCTTAGAAGGGATTTTCTACATCGATAAATTGAGACTCTAGTCCCCACTCTTGGCGCATAAACTCCGCAAGCGCCCGCGGGCCTATTTTCTCAGTTGCCGAGTGTCCTAAAGCAAGGAAGTGAATCTTTTCCTCATAAGCAACTCCCCAAGCGGGTTCATCAAAATTTCCTGTCAAAAAGCAGTCGACACCCTCTTTTGCAGCAGAAGCAAGTTCTCGATACGCCCCGCCAGAAACAAGCGCTGCGCTTGCCACAGTTTTTTTTCCACCCAAAGCAGCCGCGGCTGAATGTCCATAAAAACTTTCAACGGTTTTCACAAATGTCTCAATCGGTTGCTCGGGCAAATTCCCTTTCACACCTATTTTGATCCCATTAAATTCTCCAAAAGGTTCTAGGTCACTCCAACCCAAGTCTCTTGCTGCTTTCCAGTTATTCCCAACCTCTTGGTGTGCATCGAGTGGTAAATGGTAGCCTAGCAAGGAAATCTCATGATCCAAAAGGAGTTGAAGCTTCTTTTTTTTCGCCCCCACAACAGGAAAAGGATCGCCGCTCCAAAACATACCGTGGTGAACCACAAGAGCGTCGACACCTTTTTCTACTGCTGCCTCAATTGTCTGTAAATTGGCCGAAACAGCCGTCGCGACACGTCTGATCTCACCCTTTCCTTCAACCTGGAGTCCATTTGGACAATAATCTTTAAAGAGATCAACATTTAAGTAAGCATCTAATTTTTCAAAAAACTCGTGTAATTGCATAACCATCCTTGACGTGAGAAATAAACATAAAGTATACATGATTTTTATGAAACTCAATCAGTCAGCTCAAGACGAACTTAAAAAGGCGGCCGGAAAAAAAGCCGCCGCCCTTGTCGAAGAGGGAATGCTTGTCGGGCTTGGCACAGGCTCAACAGCCTCCTGTTTTATCGAAAGCCTTATAGAACGCTGCCGCGCCGGTCTGAAAATTACCGCCGTCTCCTCCTCGGTTCGTTCGTTAGATATAGCAAAAGCGGGAGGAATTCCCGTTCGTTCAATGGATGCTGTCACAAGCATTGATCTCACAATCGATGGAGCCGATGAGGTCGATTCTAAATTTCGCCTGATAAAAGGGGGCGGAGGCGCTCTATTACGCGAAAAAATCATCGCCAGCACAAGCAAGCAGATGGTCATTATTGTCGATGAGAGTAAGTTGGTCGACACGCTTGGCCAGTTTGGGCTGCCCGTTGAGATCATTCCCTTCGGATACAACGCAACGATCACCAAAATCAACCGCGCTGGGTACATGGGCACTTTGCGTAAAAAACAAGATGACTCGATCTACCTAACCGATAATGGAAACTACATCTACGACATCCACGCACCCTCCCGTTTTTCCGAGCCTGAAAAAGACCATGACACGATTATCAACCTGCCCGGTGTTGTTGAAACGGGCCTTTTTTTCAACCTCCCTCTGCGTGTTCTAGTAGGGCGCAAGGATAGGACTGTAGACTTTATTACCTGAGGAAATATGGAAGAGACAATAGAACTCGTTCCCGCGACATTTGAAAAAGTGATGCAATCGCGCTCTTACACATGTGTAGTGCTCGAAGCCGAAGGAAAGAAATTCGCCATCTACACCGATCCAGCAAGTGGAAGGGCCATGCAGCTCTATCTCTCCGATACGGAAAAGGTGCGGCCCAACACACATGATTTAATGAGCCAAATTTTCCGCGGCCTAGAAATCAAACTTAAACAAGTTGTGATTAACGATTTAGAAGACACCATCTACTTTGCGCGCCTCTTTTTAGAACAACAAATGGGTGAAGTGCTACAAATTGTAGAAATTGACGCCCGTCCAAGCGACTGTATTACGCTCGCTCTTCTCCATAAAGTTCCTGTCTTCTGCACGCGAGAGGTTCTCAACCGAACAATTCCCTACGAAGAGTAATGCTTTAAAATTTTTATTGCTTGATTCGTCTCATATATGTTACGACGTATATATGTTATCAAAAGAAAGGCATAAAAAGACGACAATTGCGAAAGGTTTTTTCATTGTCATCAATGACAAGGGATTGCATACTCGCCCCTCTACCGAGCTTGTAAAATGCGCAACGCATTTTAGAGCGCAGATAAGCTTAACTTATCAAGACCTGGTTGTGAACGCAAAGTCTCTTTTAGGCATTCTCACCTTGGCCGCCGCGCGTGGATCACGTATCCAGGTCGAAGCCGAAGGGGAAGATGCTTCTGAGGCCGTCGAAGAGATCATCCAACTTGCCCAAAATAAATTTTACATCCATTTTTGATATGTCAACCGATACTGAGCACGTAAAACCTAGAAGCGAAATTTCTCCCGAAGACAGGTGGAACGTCGAGGCGTTATATCCCACCTTTGAAGAGTGGGAAAAAGGGTTTCAAGCCGTTTGTGAACAACCCACAAAGCCTTATTGGCCCAGCCTAGCGAACTACCGCGGAAAATTGAAGGAGAGCACCTCAGTTGTCCGAGAAGTTCTGAACCGCTCCTGCGCCCTATCGCGCGAGTTGGAAAAACTTCACACCTACGCACACTTGCGCCACGATGAAGAGATAACCGACGACCGCCATAAAAGTTCTTACCAGCGGATCATGTCGCTGCTTTTTGACTTTCAACAAGAGAGCGCGTGGATTGAGCCCGAACTCTTGATGCTCCCCTCCGATCTTGTTGATAACTACTTAAAATCCCCAGAACTCGCCGACTACCGGTTTCATATCGAGAAAATCGTTCGAATGCGCCCTCATACGCTAAGTGCCGACAAAGAAGAACTACTTGCGATGGCAGGCAAGCCGATGCAAACCGCCTCTAAAGCCTTCTCATCCCTTAACAACGCCGATATCAAGTTTGGAAAAATTACCGATAGCGCAGGCAAAGAACTTGAGCTCACCCATGGTCTCTACCAAATGTACTTGCGCTCACCCGACCGTACGCTTCGCGAAAATGCCTTTAAAAAGATGCAGAGCACATTTAAGGGGTTTGAAAATACCCTTGCCGAACTGATTTCCGGCCAAGTCCAAAACCACCATTTTAACGCTCTTTCGCGCAACTATCCAACATGCTTGGACGCCGCCCTTTTTTCTAAAAAAATCCCCGTATCCGTTTACCGATCGCTTATTGAGACCGTGCGCGGTGGACTTGGCTCCCTCCACCGTTATATCCGTTTGCGCAAAAAAATCTTGCAGCTTCCTGAGCTACACCTCTACGACATGTATGTCCCCCTTGTCCCAGAAGTTGACATCAAGATGTCCTACAGCGATGCAGAAGAGGCTATTATTGAATCGGTTGCTCCTCTTGGAGCTGAATACCAAAAAGCCCTTAAAAAAGGATTGAAAGAAGAACTTTGGGTCGATCGTTATGAAAACAAAAATAAGCGTTCAGGAGCCTATTCAAGCGGCTGTTACGATAGCTTTCCCTATATTCTGATGAACTTCCGCGGGATTTTACGCGATACCTTCACATTGGCCCACGAAGCGGGCCATAGCATGCATTCTTACTTAAGCAAAGCAAACCAAGCTTATCACTACTCCCACTATCCCATTTTTGTTGCCGAGGTCGCCTCAACCTTTAATGAAGAGCTCTTGTCACAACTGCTTCTTAAGCGCTTCAAAAAAAAGGAAGAGAAGCTCTTCCTCATAAACGAGAAAATGGAAGATATTCGTGCGACCCTTTTCCGCCAGACCATGTTTGCGGAATTTGAATTGAAAATCCATGAGCTTGTTGAAGCTGGAACCCCCTTAACCCCCACTCTTCTAAAAGAAATCTATTTCCAATTGAACGTCGACTATTTCGGGCCAGATGCAACGATTGATGAAGAAATCCAAGTAGAATGGGCGCGTATTCCCCATTTTTATTACAACTTCTACGTCTATCAATATGCCACCGGTGTCAGCGCCGCCCTAAGCCTTGTAGAAAAAGTACTCAGCGGCGACCAAACGGCTCGCGAAAACTACCTCGCCTTCCTAAGCGGGGGAAGTTCGCTCTTTCCAATCGATTTGCTAAAGCTCGCCGGCGTCGACATGACCACTCCCGAGCCTGTTCAAGCGGCCCTCAGAAAATTTGACTCCCTTCTCACAGAGCTCGAGACGCTTGCCGATTAAAAAACCGCTTTATTAGCACTTAACTCTAAAAAGTGCTAATTTCTATTGTTCAAAAACCCCATTTTTGCTAACCTTGTGCACAAAAATAATCCTTTTGAACTAGGAGTAAAAACCATGACTGAACAAGCCACACAAACAAAACTTAAACCTTTAGGTGATAGAGTTTTAGTTAAGCGTCTAGAAGCAGATAATCAAGTAAAAGGAGGAATCATCCTTCCCGATTCAGCGAAGCAAAAACAAGAGACTGCGGAAGTTGTCGCAATTGGAACCGGTAAAAAAGACAAGAGCGGAAATCTCATTCCATTCCCGGTAAAAGTGAGTGATCAAATTTTGATGGAGAAGTACTCCGGCCAGGAAGTGACTTTAGACGGCGATGAGTATGTTATCCTACGCGCCGACGATATCATCGCAATTGTTGAATAATTAAGAATAAGGAGCTATTTCGCTATGGCAGCTAAAGATATTAAGTACCAAGAAGAAGCAAGACAAAAAATCCTTAAAGGGGTTAATGCTCTAGCAAACGCGGTAAAAGTGACATTAGGGCCAAAGGGGCGTAATGTTGTAATCGACAAATCGTTTGGTGCCCCTCAGGTGACAAAAGATGGTGTTACTGTTGCAAAGGAAGTTGAGCTAGACGATAAGCACGAAAACATGGGTGCTCAAATGGTCAAAGAGGTTGCGAGCAAGACAGCCGACAAAGCCGGAGACGGAACCACAACAGCAACTGTACTCGCTGAAGCAATCTACAGCGAGGGCCTACGCAACGTCACTGCTGGAGCCAATCCAATGGATCTCAAGCGCGGGATCGAAAAAGGTGTAAAGGTTGTTGTCGAAGAGCTTAAGAAGATTGCTAAACCGGTTTCAAACCAAAATGAGATCGCGCAAGTCGCAACGATTTCTGCCAACAACGACGAAGAGATTGGCGAGATTATCGCAAAAGCGATGGAAAAAGTTGGTAAGACAGGAAGCATTACTGTTGAAGAAGCGAAAGGCTTTGAAACCACACTCGACGTTGTCGAAGGGATGAATTTTGATCGCGGCTACCTTTCTGCCTACTTCATGACAAATCCTGAAACGCAAGAAGCAATCTTAGAAGATGCTTTTGTCTTGATCTACGAGAAGAAAATTTCAACAATGAAAGATTTTCTTCCGATCCTTCAAGCTGCTGCAGAATCTGGACGTCCCCTCTTAATTATCGCAGAAGATGTCGATGGAGAGGCGCTTGCAATACTTGTTGTTAACCGTTTTCGCGCTAACTTAAAAGTGTGTGCTGTCAAAGCCCCTGGCTTTGGTGACCGCCGCAAAGAGATGCTTCAAGATCTCGCAATTTTGACAGGTGGCCAAGTGATTAGCGAAGAGCTCGGCATGAAGCTCGAAAACACAACCCTTGAGATGCTTGGAAAAGTAAAAAAGGCTGTGATCAAGAAAGAAGAGACCACAATTGTCGAAGGTGGTGGCTCTAAAGACGAGATCAAAGCGCGCTGTGAGCAGATCAAACGTCAAATAGAAGAGAGCACCTCTGACTACGACAAAGAGAAGCTCCAAGAGCGCTTAGCTAAACTCTCAGGCGGAGTTGCCGTTATTCGCGTTGGAGCAGCAACAGAAGTTGAGATGAAAGAGAAAAAAGACCGTGTAGATGACGCTCAGCATGCAACAGCAGCAGCTATTGAGGAAGGAATCCTTCCAGGTGGTGGAACAGCCTATATCCGCTGTATTCCTGCTGTTGAGAAGCTTGCGTCTGAACTTGAGAACGATGAGCGTATTGGCGCGAGGATTATTGCCAAAACACTCTCAGCCCCTCTTAAGCAGATTGCTGAGAACGCGGGCCAAGAGGGTTCCATCGTCTTCCAAAAGGTTGCAAGCCTTTCTGCCAATGAAGGGTATAATGCGCTGATTGACGAGTATATGGATATGCTCAAGGGTGGAATTCTCGATCCGATGAAAGTGACTCGTTCAGCATTAGAAAGCGCAGCTTCAATCGCTGCGATGTTGCTGACAACAGAGGCTATTATCGTCGATATTCCAGAAGACAAGCCGGCAGCTACAATGTCCGGCGGAGGAATGGACTACTAATCTAGTTCAAAAGAAAAGCCCCTCTTTAACGAGGGGCTTTTTTTTAGCCTTTTTCCCAGGTGATATTCGTAAAATTGATATCATCTAGCGTGATTTCTCTTTGTGCATTCAAAACAAACATTCTACCAGCCTTCACTAGCAATTTACCATTTTCTTTATCTTCAACAGATTTCAAGTTGACGCTTAACTTACCCTTCGAAATGCTGATCCCAGACTTGATCTCTACCTTTCCGTTATTAAATCTTCCCTTTACAACTAATTCTATCTGAACAGAGACATTCTTGAGTGATTCATTCAACTCATCATCAGAAATATGGGCTGCATGTCCGACATGACCCCCACTGAATTCCGCCCTAAAATATCCTTCCTGAGTGACCACAAAACTAGCCATTTCAGGTAACTTGTTTGCAAAAGAGACCAACCCCTCTGATGTGCTCATCGCGTGTTCCATAAACCGCGAGTTGGGCGATTTACCTGGAATACTAGCTGCCATAAATACACCTTATTTATTGAATTTTATTAACCAATAAAAAGCATTATACCACAATAGTTTATAAATATCAAATAATTAATACTTCTTTGTTAAGGCGAGACAAAGGAGATTGACTTGGAAAGCAATTATTTGGCATTCTCAGCCCATGTTTCGCCTCATCAAGTTCCTTATTTTAGTCGTCCTCATCGTTGCCGTTGTGGGTGGAGGGTATCTGTGGTCGACTCGTATCTCCACTCTGGAGCGTTTTTTCTCCAAATGGCTCAATACCAAGGTGACGATCGAAGATGTTCATCTTGGCTGGGGAAAACTCTCGATTGAAGGCTTAAAAATTGTAAATCCAAGCCAATCGACCTACCCTTACGCCTTCCAAGGAGGATTAATAGCGGTCGAGATCGACCCCTTTGAGCTCTTTAAGAAGATCATTCATATTGAGAGGATCAAGATCCAGAATCCAACCATCGGCCTTGAGCTCTATAACAGCTCAGGATCTGATAATAATTGGGCCCGCCTCCTCAGTAGCCTCCCCTCCGGCGGAGGAGAGCGCAAATTTATCGTGAAAAAGCTCACTATTTTAAATCTGCGTATCAGCGCCATCCGTTCTAACGGCAAAGAGATCTCAATCCCCTCCATTCCCTATTTAGTCTTTGAAAATTTAGGAGAAAGAGGGGCTCTAACGCTATCCCAGCTTGGACACGTGATTTTCCAAACGATTTTACAAAGCCTCACAAGCAAGACCCACCTGAAAGCTATCTTAGATGAAGTGGGAGCGTTGCCGATGGGTATCGTAGAGGGCGTTACTTCGACATTACCCATCGAAGGAGTGGAGACAATCCGCCGCAAGGGGCAGGAGATATATGAGTTTCTCAAAGCCAAAGTTACCACCTATTGGTAACTTTGGGTTTAAGACCTCTTTCCCAAGACAAGATTTTCTGGCAATTAATTCCGTGCAGTCGTACTATTTTGCACTCTGTTCCGGATTAGCTCAGCGGTAGAGCAGTGGACTGTTAATCCATTGGTCGTAGGTTCGAATCCTACATCCGGAGTCTTTATACTAAGGCAGTTACAGCAATAGTTGTGGCTGTCCTCAATGCAAATGGTGCACTTTTTGTGCACTTGTCCGCAAAAGTTGGCAACACTTCTGTTGCGATGTACCACTTCTTTAGGACAAAAGGGACAATACGGACAAAAGTCGTGTTTTCTCTACTTAAGTTTTATTTGAATGCACCAAAAGTGCACCAAATGAAAACGTGATGAGGATGCAAAGCCCTCAGACCAACATGTCCAGGGGATTTTGTGAAGAAGACGGTTGAGTCGACTGTTGCTTAAGATTGCTGGAAACAATCCGAGGCGCTTACAAAAATATCTCGTTTTCACATAGTTACCGTGAAAAAATTTTGCAGCCACAACAGCAAGTTTAGGTAGCAATCAGGGTCTAAGCAGCTTTATCGAGGATGAGAGCCCCCCACTAATAAAATAACTTTTTAGTAGCTTGATCCTAAATTATCCGGTATAATTAATGTAGACATTAAAAATTCCAGGTATATTTCACATGAACTTCATATCTAGGCAAATAGAGAATCGCTGCAAGAAAGCACTAGGCAGAAGAAAGAGTATATTACTACTCGGTCCACGCCAAACCGGAAAAACAACCCTTGTCAAAAGCCTCAATGCTGACCTCTTTATTAACCTGGCGCAACCAGAGACCCGCCAGAAATACGAGAAGGATCCAGGTCGACTTACTCGTGAAGTGGAGGCGATGACTCCTGAATTCCCTCTTGTGATTATCGATGAAATTCAAAAGGTCATCCCACTGCTTGATGCTGTCCAAGACTTGATTGATTCACAAATAGCGCAATTCATATTGACGGGATCATCAGCACGCAAACTCAGACGTGAAGGAGATGCCAACTTACTTCCTGGACGTGTCGTTATCTTGCGTATGGATCCACTGCTTGTTAGCGAAATGACTTCACTCTCTCCCTCTATTGAAGAGTTACTTCTCTATGGCTCGCTCCCACAAATTATTGTCGAAAAATCTATAGAAAATAGGGAAGAGGATTTATTTTCCTATGTTACAACCTACTTAGAAGAGGAGATTCGCTCAGAGGCGCTTGTCAGGAATATCGGCGCCTTCGGTAATTTTTTAAAACTGGCCGCACTTGAATCTGGGGCAATCAGCAATTTCCATAAGCTCTCACAAGATGTTGGCGTTGCCAATCAAACCATTAGCGAGTATTACCAAATCCTGGTTGATTGTCTTGTAGCTGAAAGGATTGAGGCTCTTTCTCAGTCGCATACGCGTAAAAAATTGATTAAATCCCCCAAATTTTTGATCTACGATCTAGGTGTTCGACGAATCGCTGCTGGAGAAGGACGAGATATTCCTGACAAATACATGGGCGATCTGTTCGAACAATGGGTAGGTCTTGAATTATTACGTTTACTGAGAACCGTTCCACAGAAAAGTTCCTTGCTATTTTGGCGTGATCAAGCAGGAGCTGAAGTGGACTGGATTGTTGAGAGAGAGAATCAATACACGCCTGTTGAAGTAAAATGGACGGAGAACCCAACCATCCGCGATGCACGCCATGTTCATGCTTTTGTTGAAGAATATCCTAATAGTTCTAGAGGTTATGTGATTTGTCGCATACCTCGAGCACAGAAGTTATCCGATACTGTAACAGCTCTTCCGTGGAAAGAGCTACATTTGGTCTTAGAGGATCGATAAAAAAAATTAGGAAGAGCCTCTTAGACCCTGATTGCTACCTAAACTTGTTGTTATAGTGCCCTACCAAATCCAAATGGAGGATAGTATGGAGCTTTATGCAACTGTAGTTTACGTGGTTAGTTCAGAACTGCTGAAAATCCTTGGCGTACAAGACGACACTC
>JAJFLY010000021.1 GCA_021772455.1 Chlamydiota bacterium | reverse complement strand
ACTCGTCTAGGAACCGTTTGAGCACGCCATCTACTGCCTGCGTCGCCTCGGCAAGGGAGGAACCCTTGCCTTCAGCTCCGCAGTTGTATCTGTCGCACTCAAACGATTCCTAGACGAGGTTTAGGTAGCAATCAGGGTCTTAGACCCTGAAAATTGTTAGCTAAACGCGGCATGTCTGGGAAAAAACGCCTACGTTCTCGACAAGCAGAGCGTGAAATCAGCAGTAGGCGGCAGATAGTAGAAACGGCTTTTAGTTGGATTTAGACTTCAGTTTTCGAGCCCTTAAAAGGGGGCTCCGAGATTGAGCGGAGTGGCCCTTGCGCTACTTCCGAACGATCGGCTCGGAAAATGGAGTCTAAAGACGACTGAAGATGAGTCCCTTAAATTTTTTTAACGGTCCCATTATCTAACTTCTTTTTTCAAAAAAAGGGGAAGCTAAAAAGCTTCCCCGTTTTCGGAAGAGGTAGGATTCGAACCCACGGTACCTTGCGGTACTCCTGTTTTCAAGACAGGCGCATTCGGCCACTCTGCCACTCTTCCTTAGAACTGTTGAAGAAACCTGAGGTTGTCTTCTAAAAAGTAACGTATGTCGGTAATCCCATATCTGAGCATCGCTAAACGCTCAATACCGAAACCCCAAGCATAACCGAGGTACTCTTCTGGGTCAATACCACCCGATTTCATGACGTTGGGATGTACCATACCAGCTCCAGCCACTTCTAGCCAACCAGTATGTTTACAAACTCCGCACCCTTTTCCACTACAGACGATACAGTTAATATCTACTTCCATCCCCGGCTCCACGAAGGGAAAATAGCTGGGACGGAAGCGCATCTCGACGTTCTTGCCGAAAAGCTTCGTGAAAAACTCCTCTAACGTCGCAAGAAGGTCTGAAAAGGTGACATCCTTATCGATATACAATCCTTCGATCTGATGAAATAAGACGTGGGAACGAGCCGAAACATCCTCGTTACGGTAACACTTTCCAGGAGCAATCATCCGGATGGGAGGATTACAAGACTCCATCACACGTACTTGAGTATTCGAGGTGTGCGTTCGGAGCAGCAAATCAGGTCTAATGTAAAAGGTGTCGTGCATATCTCTTGCCGGATGGTCCTTCGAGAAGTTTAACGCCTCGAAGTTATAGAAATCCGACTCGATGTCAGGGCCGTACTGGACCGAAAAACCCATGCCTGAGAGAATCTCGATCGCCTCATCCAACATTTTTAAGATGACGTGCTCACGTCCATGAAAACGGCGACGCCCTGGCAGAGTCACATCAAGCGTCTCGCAGGCAAGCCGCTTGTTTAACTCTTCTCTTTCCAGTCTATTGGAGGCAAAATCGAGCTGCTCTTCAAGGGCCGTCTTGAGATCGTTGATCAATTTTCCGAAAGATGCGCGTTGCTCCGAGGGAGAATCCTTGAGCAGGGGCATTAACCCCTGCACACGCCCCTTTTTCCCGAGGTATTTGACCTTCAAAGCTTCAATCTCTTTGGCACTCGAACTCTGATTTAGATCGTTCTCAGCCTCCGCTTTAATGGCGTCGATCGTATCCGCTAAAGTCATTACGCAAGCGCTTTTTTCGCCATGTCTGCTACAGCCTTGAAGCTCGCTGGATCGTGGATCGCAATCTCAGAGAGTACTTTGCGATTCAACTCACATCCCGCTTTTTTCAAGCCGTTCATGAATTTGCTATAAGAGAGTCCGTTGATTTTCGCTCCAATCCCAACTCGTGTGATCCAAAGCTTACGAAAATCGCTCTTTTTATTTTTTCTGTGGCGATAATTAAACGCCATTGCACTCATAACCGCATTGCTTGACTGACGGATGTGATTCTTACGATCACCCCAAAAGCCTCTGGCACGCTTTAAAAGTCGCTTACGACGACGCATGGAGGCTGGTGCATTAGTCACTCTAACCATTGTTTCAAGCTCCTATCATAATCTTGTACATCTTCAATTGAGTTTCCGAGACCGTCTTAGGATTTCCCAATCGGCGTTTTCTCACTGAAGATTTTTTTGTTAACTTGTGACGCCGACCTTGGCTGCCACGCAATAATTTGCCCGTTCCGGTCACTTTGAAACGCGAGGCAACAGACTTATTAGTTTTCATCTTTGGCATCTGATTTCTCCTTTTTCTTAGCTCGAGAGGCTTGGGGAGCGAGAATGCAAATCATACTCCGCCCCATCATTTTTGCCGGTGATTCGACATGAGCACACTCTTCTAATTTTTCTACCATTCGGTCCACAACGCGTTTACCGAGCTGTGGAAAGGCCATTTCTCTTCCGCGAAACCAACAGGTAACTTTTACCTTGTTCCCCTTCTCAAGAAATGTTTGGGCCTTCTTTAATTTTGTTTGAAAGTCATGCTCATCAATATTTGGCTTGACCTTGATCTCTTTTATTTTTACTTGGTGCTGAGATTTCTTATTCTCTTTCTCACGCTTGGTTTGATCGTATCGAAATTTTCCATAATCAATAATTTTGCAAACAGGTGGCTCGGCGCTAGGTGAAATTTCAACTAGATCGAGGCCTGCTTCCTGCGCCATTGTAAGCGCTTCACGCGTCGGAAGCACTCCAACCTGGTCTCCCTCAGATCCTATTACACGTACTTTCGGGGCGCGTATCTGTCGATTAACACGAAAATTCAAATTTTAACTCCAATTTCGACCATTTGAGCTATCCACACTTGCGGTGAGTAGAATAAAGAACGATGCAAAACATTTCTTTTTCTCTCAACCTCAATATACGAGAGGGTCTTCTCTCGGCCATATCCATCACTCACTCGGAAAACGATTCCTTCGATTGGGCCTTTTTGCTCAACAACTCGGATTCTTTGATCAAATGGGAAGATCTTAAAGGCTTTTTCCATGAATTGCAAGGAAGAAATACGCGCCTGCTCAAGTTCTTGCTCACCAGCGCATTTGATCGTGACAAAATCCCCTTTAAACATAGATAAGGAGGCTATTTTTTTCTTTTCTTCCAGCGCAACATGCACCTCTTTGGGATCGAGCGAATCGGAGAAACTGATCTGTTCGAAGTCGATATGCTCTTTTTCCCAGAAATTTTTTAATACTTGAAGGAGGCGCACTCCTTTTTCGAGATAGACCCATTCCCCTTCGTATGGAAGAAAATATCCCTCTTTGGGCCCTATAACTAGGGGATCTCGTTTGGCAGCCTCTTTATACTGCTTAAGAAATTTTTTAAGTTCATGTTTTTCAAAAAAAGCTGTACCAGAGATCTTGACGCTCCCATCATCGGTCTCAAACCTCTGAAGTTTGAAGGCCTTCACCTCGCCTGTGTGTTCTGGAAATGGACCTGGACAGATGTCCCGAAAAGCGCCGATTTCAATCAAAGAGATGATATTCGAGGTTTGATCGAGCGCGACCTGAGCCCTTTCCCTTTGTCCAAGGTGATCTAGAAAGTCAGCAGCATTTTCACGCATCATCTCAAGTTGTTTGATGGGCCGCTTCTCTTGGATAATCTGGATCATTCGATCTTCGATATGCTCCAACTCCCTATCGCTAAAAACAGTAAGAATTCCTTGAGAGAAGGAAAATGAGTAGGAGAAGCCAATCTCATCAACGTCACCATCGATCAGTTGGGTACCAGGAAATAAATCGAGAATTGCAATCGCAAGAATTTCTTTTGCGACATGACGAAGAGAATATAGATTCATGATGGGATATAGCTGACTCGAACAGCTGACCTCCACGATGTCAACGTGGCGCTCTAACCAACTGAGCTAATACCCCGAAAGTGAGAAGGAGCTTAACAAATTTCTGTCTATTTCAAAAGGAAAAAGTTGTATCCTACTTTCTATGTCCAATCATTTGAAGCAGGCTCACATCCTTTGGAAGCAGACGTTATCACCTGAAGACGTGGTGATCGACGCCACCTGTGGCAATGGACATGATACTCTTTTTTTAGCCGAGCTGGGTGGCCAGGTCATTGCATACGACATCCAAAGCGATGCGATTGAGAAGACGCGCGCAAAAGTGCCGCAGGCGACATTTCACCACCAATCCCACGCCTCTTTTGTTGAAACCCAGGCGGCGCTGATCATCTACAACCTCGGTTATCTACCCGGCGGGGACAAACAACTAACGACACGGTCTGAAACAACACTTCAAAGTGTAGGTCAAGCTCTTCAAATTGCGACCAAAGCGATTTCGATTACGTGCTATCCTGGACACCCAGAAGGGGCGCGGGAAGAGGCTCTTCTTGTTGAATTTGTACGTGGGATCGACCCGAAACAGTGGATGGTGTGCCACCACCAATGGCTCAATCGAAAGGCTGCACCCTCTTTACTATGGCTTTTGCGTCTCCCATTATAAAAAATGAGCCACAAATAAGAATCAATTCATCCTTTTGAGCAAACCCCAATGCCTCTTCGAAACTAATAGCATGATTGGGAATCTCAAGGCGTGGGTGGTCAACTTTAACAAAATGGTGAGCACGTGTATGGCGCTCAACCACTTCTAAACATTTTTCACGATCTTTATCCGAAGAAAAAGCGACCAAAGCGCGTACGGCTCTTCCGGGATAATTAAGGGAGATTCTCTCAAAAGTACGCTCCAAACCAGCAGGATTGTGCGCGACATCGAAAATTACATCCCCAATCTGCTCAAAACGACAGGGGGGAACGGCCGAGACATCGGGATTTTCCACTCCCAACACTTTAAGAGCTTCGCGCGCAATCGCCTGATTCTCCTCTTCGTAGTGGGTAAATGTTCCACTGACCTCAATGCAGTTGGGATAGTAGCGTGCATGCGGCCCCACTACAGCAGGAACGCCTGGCTTGATAATCCCCCCCTTTTCACGGGCGATCTCTTCGAGGGTCTCTCCAAGATAGTGGGTGTGGTCGAGATCGATCGATGTGATGACCGATAAGATGGGCGTCACAATATTGGTCGCATCGAGCCGCCCCCCAACACCCACCTCTATAACTGCCACATCGACATGATTTTCAGCAAAATAAGTGAATGCGAGCAGCGTCAAAATTTCAAAATAGGTAGGCCGCTCATCGACCTTATCGATGATATGGGCAAGAAGCCTCTCGCTTGCCTCTTCTGAGATCCACTCCCCGTTGATTTGGATACGTTCCCGATAGCTTTCGAGATGAGGGGAGGTAAAAAGTCCCACTTTTCCCGGCAACGCCGAGGCGATTTTTGTTGAAACGGAGCCCTTTCCATTGGTACCAGCCACATGAACCGATTTGAAGCCGCAGCTTGGAAAACCAAGAGCCGCGTCAAACACGCGCATCCGATCAAGAGTGAGCTTCATCTCTTTGAATTCAAATGCGTCTTCAAGAATTTGCGGTAAGATAGTGGGCATAGAGCGCATCAAAAGTTTTTTGGCCTACCCAAGAGCTCCCGAGGAAGTTAAAGGGTTTATTACTCCCATGATAATCGGAACCGCCGGTAATGATCCAGTGTTTTTGGGTTCCAATTCCCACCCATTCTTTTTCATGGGCAGGAGAAAAACGGGCATAATACCCTTCAATCCCATCGAAGGGCATCTGCAAAATTTGGCGAACGGTAGGCCGTCTTTTAATCAGGTGGGGATGGGCAATTACCGCTTTTCCCCCAGCGGCGTGGAGCGTTTCGATGGTTTCTGTGACAGAAATTTGTTCTCCAGGATCATAGGCACGCTTCCCCTCTCCCAAATAGCGGTCAAATGCCTCTTTGATCGTTTTAACAGATCCTTGCTCGATCATCATGTTGGCAATATGAGGACGTCCAACTGTATGCCCTTCACATCCAAGTTCACTCTCCTCAATCTTAATCCCAAGCCCCCTCAATCTTTCTAAAATTGTGCGATTGCGCTTCAAACGGCGGAGGCGATGGCGCTCACATAACTGATGCAACTCCTCTGACTTCAAGGAAAAGGCGTATCCCAAAATATGAATCGAATGTCCCTGATGGGAAGCAGAAAACTCCACACCCGGTAAAAGCAAAAAGTTATTTGCTTCGGCAAATGGAAGAGCGCTTTGATAGGCGGCAATTGTGTCATGATCGGTGATCGACAACCCAGATAAGCCTGCATTGATTGCTAAACGAATCAACGCCTCAGGAGAGTCTGTCCCATCGGAAAAGGTGGAATGGCAATGTAAATCTGCTCTAAAGGTCATATGGAATACAACGAATCTCCTCTTCTAAAAGAATCCCTTTTTCTCGATAAATTGTCTCTTTAATTTCAGTAATCAACTCAAGCACATCTGCTGTTTTTGCCCCGCCAGTGTTTACAATAAAGTTTGCATGCGTCTTGGAGATAGCAGCTCCCCCAACTTGGATTCCTTTGAGCCCCCCTTCATCGATCAGGTGGCCGGCCGACTCTCCTTCAGGATTGCGAAAAGCGCAACCAGCTGATTTTTCTCCGTACGGTTGGGTTTTAAGGCGATAGCCTAGGATTTCCTTTTGCTCCGTTCTTGCTCTGTCTGAGGGTATGAGGTGAAAGACGGCCTCCACTATGGCTCCCCGTTTTTTCTGAAAAGAGGAGCTGCGGTAGCCAAATTCAAGCGCACATTTTTCAAATTCAATGAGATCCCCTTTCTCTGTAACAAAGCCTACTTTGGCCAAAACATCTGCCGTTTCCTTTCCATTAGCTCCCGCATTCATGTAAATGGCTCCACCAACTGTGGCAGGAATGCCAGAGGCAAACTCTAATCCACTCCACCCTCCGCGGGCCGTTACCCCTCCCAAACGGGCAAAACTATACCCACTTCCAACCGTAAATACATTCTCCTCCTGAGAAAGAAAATCGATACGATTGAGAATAACGAGGCCGTTAAATCCACGGTCATCAAAAAGGGAGTTTGACCCTTTGCCTAAAATATGTATGGGAATAGAAGCTTGATTGGCGTAGGCGAGCATCTCGCACATCTGCTCTACTTCTCTCGCTTCAGCAAAATAGCGGGCAGGACCACCGATGCCGAAAGTGGAGTATTCACTCAGCTGTTTCTGTTTCTGGTAGGGAAAGGGAGGCTTCTTCTCCATCGGTAGACTCCGTATCTAATACCGCATTCACGTAGCGAACAGCTTCTTTTGTGCTAAATTTTTTCGTTAAGCGCAAGGCTTCTGAAATAATCACCTGGCGAGGCTGTTCCTTTTGTGTGCTCAGTTCATGCAGAGCAAACCGTAAAACATTGCGCTCGACACGGCCAATCCGTTCCAAATCGTACCCTTTCGAGGTGGTGGCGATCTCCTCATCAAACTCTTTATGCGCATCAAAGATCGCGCGCGCATGGTTGTAAGCAGCACGCACATTTTGACGCGTCATAGAGAGCTCGCGCATCAAAAACGGAATCAGATCCTCTTCTTGACAATCTCCCATATCGAGAGAAAAAAGGAGCTGGAACACCATTTCGTTAAATTTGTGGGTAGAATATGTCATAACTAGATCAGTATATGGCATTAAAATTAAAAAATCAATGAGAAGAGGCGGCAGCGAAGAATTCTTCTTCCAGAGGGATATCAAACCCATCGAAATTCTCGCATGCCGGGCTCTGTAGGTAGACCCGGCGGAGACGATCTTGCTCGTCAAAGTAGAGAGCGATTACAAGCCAGCTCTTATTGAAATAGTAGGAGAACAGAGAGCTCGAATTAAAAGATTCTTTTTTAAGGGCTGATTCAAATGTTTGCTCGGCACGTCCACGCGACATGAACTTGCGTAGCTTGGTTGGGCGGTGGTGAGGGTCTGAGAGGTGTAGTAGAAAATCGTGGAAATTCAGGGTATTTGGCAAATTTAGCCCTAAGTCATGCGCTACATCCTCCGGCAAAGATACAGGATAGCGGAATCGACAGATCAAACGCGTTAGACTCTCTAGCAAATGCATATGATACCCTTATACCACTTTGGATAGCAGGGGAGTATAATTTAAACAAGCCAATTTTGTAAAAAACTTTCTTCTTAATCAAAGGTTTACACTCAAAGCTGGTCGGTAGAAAATGCTTGATTTTTTCGCCCTCTCCCCTAATAACGAGATCATGTTACTTATATTTCTCGACACAGAAACAACAGGTCTTAACCCAGAGAAGCACCGCACGCTGGAAATTGCGTATAAAGTGATCGACACTCGAAGCGATCGCTCAATTTTAAGTTATGATACACGCGTTAGCCAATCGGCAGATATCTGGGCAGAGGCTGATCCTGAAAGCCTACAAGTTAACGGCTTTACCTGGGAAGAGACCCTTGAAGGTAAACCAGAAAAGGTTGTCGCAAGCGAGATTCTCAATGATTTGAACCGTCTAGAACTAGGCCAAAAAGAGGGCATCTTCATCTGCCAAAACCCTTCTTTTGACCGCGTTTTTTTTACTCAGATGATCTCTGCGGAAATGCAGCGCCATAACGGGTGGCCCTACCATTGGCTTGATCTCGCTTCGATGTATTGGGGTGTTCAGCTTAGTCAGAACAAAGATTTCTCCAAAAATCTTGAAGAATCAGCCCTCTCTAAAAATAAAATTGCAAAACACTATGGCTTGCCACCGGAAGAAAGCCCCCATCGGGCTATGAATGGTGTCGACCACCTTCTCGCCTGCTACCGCGCGCTCTTTTCTTCTTCTATTTCTGGAGCTTGAATAATTCGTGGGATGTGCTCAACAGGCTCAACCTCCTCAATGATATGATCTTCACCAAGCTCGTTAAAACGTCTTGCAGAAACCAAAACACGCGATTCCAGAGAACCTACAGCCTTGTTATACGCTTGCACAGCATTTGAGAGCCCTTTTCCAACTTTGGTCCAGTGACCACCCATATCGGAAATCCGCTTGTAGAGATCGCGGCCAAGAGCGCTGATTTGTTCCGCATTCTGCGACAAACTCTCCTGACGCCACCCGTAAGCAACCGCACGCAATAGAGCAATTAACGTCGTGGGCGTTGCTAAAATCACTTTTTGATCAACCCCCGCCTCAATCAGACTCGGATCTTGTTCAAGCGCCGCACTAAAAAAGGTTTCTCCCGGCAAAAACAAGACAACAAATTCAGGTGTTGGCTGAAACTGCTCCCAATATGACTTGCGACTCAAAAGATTAATATGGCTACGAATTTGCTGAGCATGTTCCTTCATTTTCAGCTGCCGGTGCCCCTCATCTTGTGACTCAATCGCCTCCAAATACGCTTCTAAAGGAGCTTTGGAATCGATAATGATATTCTTTTCACCGGGAAGCTTTACAAGTAGATCTGGGCGAAATCGACGCGTTTCTGAGATCGCATGAGCCTGCTCAAAAAAATCGCAGTGATCGAGCATCCCAGCCATCTCAACAACACGCTTAAGCTGCATCTCCCCCCACCTGCCACGTACATTCGGAGCTCTTAACGCTTTGGACAGATTAGAGGTCTCTTTGCGAAGATCTTTTTGAGAATCGATAAGCGACTGAACCTGCTCCTTTAACGAAACGTAGGCTCCGACACGCGCTTTTTCCAAATTTTGAATTTTGCTGTCGAATTTGTCGAGCGTCTCTTTTACTGGCTTCATCGTCTGTTCTGCGACTTGGATAAAGGCGTCGTTATTTTGCTTCAATGCATCGCCAGCCATCCCTTTAAATTGGGCTTGATACGACTCTTGGAGCTTCTCAATGAGAGAGAGTTGCTCTTTAAGTGACTCGTGCTTCGTTTTTCCAACGAGCCAGCCGATCAAAACTCCAATTCCTAAACCTACAAGTAAAAAAAACATTCCACCTCTATCTGTTAAGCGAAATGCTAAACAAGGTTGATACTTACTGTAAATGAGTATATCTTTTCTTCTTTATGAAACGACATCTTAGCTGGTTTTTACCCCTTCTGTTTTTCGGAAGCCTCGCGCCTCTGACCCCTTACCTCGATCTTGCGGTTTCAGAGCGCTTTTATATTCAGGGCATTGGCTTTTATAATAACACCTTTTTTCAAGCCCTTTTTCGGTATGGCGAACTTTTTGGCCTCGCAACCGGCGCTTTAGCTGCGAGTGTTTTTTTCCTTTCGTTTTTCGTCCCTCAATGGAAAAAATGGCGGCGCGCAACCTTTATGATTACCGCAACGCTTGTAATCGGCGCAGGTCTTTTGACAAATGTTCTATTTAAGGGCTATTGGGGACGCCCTCGCCCTAAACAAGTCGAAAATTTCGGCGGGAAACACGCCTACCGCTCTTTTTGGAACCCCAATTTTCACACCCGCCACGATCCGCAAAAATCTTTTCCAAGTGGCCATGCCGCAATGGGCTTTTATTTTCTCTCAGTCTGCTTTGTAGGAAGACGTTTGAAAAGCCGCCCTTTGATTATTACCGGTTGTATTTTGACCCTTGCTCTCGGAGGAAGTTTAATGGTAACGCGCGTTGTACAAGGGGGCCATTTTTTCTCAGACGTTGTCGCCTCTCTTGTTCTCATGTGGCTGGTCACCTTAGCCATCGATAAACTCACTTGGGGAGAATTAGGGGAACGGATCCTTTTACTAAGGCCCAAAAATGACAGGACTCACCAAAAGACAACGTGAAATCGTTGACTTCATCGAAACCTATGTTGCTCAAAAGCGGTGTAGTCCAAGCTACCGTGATATTCAGGATTTTTTTGGTTTTTCTTCGCTCGGCTCGGTATACAACCACATCCAAACTCTTAAGCGTAAGGGAATTCTTTCCGAATTCTCCAAAGGAGCACGCTCATTAGCTTTACTCTGTGATGTTTCCACACCACGCCTCCCTTTGATAGGAAAACTGAAAGGGGGATTTCCGATCGAAACCTTTGCACAACCCCTTATGATCCCCTTCCCCTCCGCTCCAAATGAGGAGTGTTATCTCCTTTCCGTTGAGGGGGACAACTTACTTGAAGAGTGTTTACAACCAAACGATCTTGTTCTTGTCGTTCCGCGCACAAAATTTGAAGAGGGGGAGATGGTCATCGCACTTATTGAGAAACAAACGACTCTCGTCAAACGGGCTTTTTCAGATTCTCCTTATATCCGTTTTGAATCGACGAATCCTCAGGTGCATCCATTGGTCCTGCGTGAAGACCACATCCAAATTCAAGGTGTCATTCTCACAGTGTTAAGAAACTTAAGTGCGAACTAAAGATTGTCGTGGTCGTCGTCGGGCTCGAAGTCGACAAGCGTTTTAGAACGCTTCCCAGCGATCAAGCGAACAATCGATAAACTCCATGCAATCAATAAGTAAAGCCAAGAAATCACAAAAAAGACCTCTGCGAAATAATCAAGAATTCCGTAAAGAAGTAGGACAGCGATTACCCCAATTGCAAAAACGAGATAGAAAGAATGGACGCGAAAGTGCAACGCCTTGGCGCTTGGAAATTTCCAACGGCTCACCATAAAGTATCCAAGCACAGTCAAAACGCCGATCATCACCCACGCGCGGGTCATTACACTCCAACCAATCATTTCTTCAATAAGGGGAGAGATGGAAATCAGTCCGGCAGATAAAGCGGCAGCAGCGGCGGCGGGAATCGGCAAGCCTGTAAAATGCTTTTGAGTTGTCACCACTTCTTCTTTACTCGCCACATTATAACGAACTAACCGAAGTACACCGCAAAGTGTGTAGATCATTGCAGCGAGAATGACCAGCAATGTCATCAGACGCCCTAAATCCTCCCCGCCGGTTAAACTCTTAAGAATAAGGAGAGGTGGCGCTACACCAAAGGTCACACAATCGGAAAGAGAGTCAAACTGCCCTCCAAACTCGCTCTCAGCCTTAATTAGACGCGCAATCGCCCCATCAGCTAGATCGGCTATCCCAGCAATTAAGAGTAAGATAGCCGACGCCTGTAAAATTGAAAAAAGCCCACGGTCGGGATCGGCTAAACTCGTTTTAAAGATCACAAAAAGCCCGATCGAGAGACCAAATGCTGTAATTCCGCTTGGGATTAAATAGACTCTTTTCAATTTCCTACCTAAATTTTGGTGCGAACATATTATAGATCCAATTTACCCTATTTGGCACATTCTGGCAATTTCGAAGAGCGATTTACGAATCGCTCGCAGTCGCGAAATTTCTCATACTCTTAGCTTTTGATTTTTTGCAAAATCTCAAAGCATTTTCGTTGGACATTAACCGGTCTAACACTATATATAGTATTCTAAACACATGAATGATACAACCTGTTGTATTCACCCGGATTCAAACGGCTGATTTTTTTGCAAGGGTAATTTCCAAAAAGAGAGTAAAAAGCGCATGAAAGAAGATCAAGGCACAGCTACACTCGCACCCGAAATTGATGATGTAGCGTTGAGTAATAATGGAATGGCTGATGAGACGCACACAACAAATGTAGCGGGATACACAATCGTTAAACGAAACGGAATGCTCGTTCCATTCCGGCGCGATCGCATTATATATGCCCTTGAAGAGGCATTTCGCGACACGAAACAAATTTCCAAACCTGAACCTCTTCCTGAACCTACTAAACAAACAATGGACTTCATTGCTGACCTTGTAGTCGATGAAGCGGTTACGATGGCTACTATGGGAGCTCTTTTAACAGTTGAAGGGATCCAAGATATTGTCGAAGTGAAATTAATGGAGACCGGACATCACGATGTTGCACGAGATTATATTGTCTATCGCAATGAACACAAAAAGCTTAGAACAGATTCTCCACGCGCTTTGAAAGTCTTACGCCGTGATGGAGTCTCATTTGTTCGGTTCAACCCCATGAAAATTGCCTCTGCAATCGAGCGTGGATTTCGTGACACTTTAACTATTACCGGCCCCACTCCAAGCGATGTGATTGAGGCGGTCAATCTTATTACCAACAAAGTTGTCGAAAATGCCGTAGAACAAGCCAGTAAAGGCTCTGTTTTAAGCGTTGAAATTGTTCAAGACTCGATTGAAAGCATTTTGATGGCAGAAAACTACTACCGGATCGCAAAGGATTTCATCCTCTATCGAGCTGAAAGAGCTGCAGAACGTGAAAAGCAAAAAGAAGTGGAGCCTCACTTTGTTGAAGAAGAAACGGTTCTTGAAGAGGGAGACCATTTTTTTACGGTTGTCCGCAAGGACGGATCGCATTACAAATTAGGCAAAAATCAGCTACACAAGACAATCGCCCACGCCTGCAAAGGATATGGCGAGCTCGTCTCTGCTGAAGATCTTGTCGATCAAGCGATCACAAACTATTACGATGGAATTAAAGAGCATGAGGTTGATCTTGCAAACATTATGGCGGCCCGTGCGAAAGTAGAAAGTGAGCCTGCCTATACCCATGTGGCTGCAAACCTTCTCCTTGATGTTTTGTACCGCGAGACAATCGGTGTAGAAGCGGCCCACCCAAACCTCAAAAAACTCTACAAGAAATACTTCAAAGAGTATTTCCGCAAGGCCGTTTCTCACGAGCGAGTTGACCCAACCCTTCTCAGTTTTGATCTCGACAAGCTTGCAGATGCTATTGTGCAAGAGCGCGACCTAAACTTTAACTATCTTGGCCTGCAAACTCTTTACGACCGCTATTTTATCCATCACGAAGATCGCCGAATGGAAACACCGCAGATCTTATGGATGCGCGTCGCGATGGGCTTAGCAATAAACGAAGGGAAAGATAAAGAGACACGTGCAATTGAATTTTACAACACCCTTTCACGTAACCTCTATGTATCAGCAACTCCAACACTATTTAATTCAGGGACAACCCACTCTCAGTTAAGCTCGTGCTACCTCTCAACTGTCATGGATGACCTTTCGAGCATCTATAAGGTGATCTCCGATGATGCACAGCTTTCCAAATGGGCCGGTGGCCTTGGAAATGACTGGAGTAACGTACGGGCGACAGGTGCAATGATTAAAGGGACCAACGGCCGTAGCCAAGGAGTAATCCCCTTCTTGAAAGTTGCAAATGACACAGCTGTAGCTGTTAACCAAGGCGGAAAACGAAAAGGAGCGATGTGTGCTTACCTTGAAACATGGCACCTCGACATTGAAGACTTCTTAGAATTGCGGAAAAATACCGGAGACGAGCGGCGCCGCACACACGACATGAACACCGCAAACTGGATTCCCGACCTCTTTATGAAGCGGGTTGAAAGTGGAGGCTCATGGACTCTTTTCTCACCAAACGATGTCCCCGATTTGCACGATTTATACGGCTCTGCTTTCGAAAAACGGTACTGCGAATATGAAAAAATGACAGAAACCGGAGAGTTGAAGCTCTTTAAAAAGATCGAAGCGACACAGTTATGGCGTAAGATGCTCGGCATGCTCTTTGAAACAGGCCACCCATGGATCACTTTTAAAGATCCCTCGAATATCCGCTCTCCACAAGATCACGCCGGGGTCGTTCATAGCTCTAACCTCTGTACAGAGATTTTGCTCAACACCTCCGTTGAAGAGACCGCAGTTTGTAATCTAGGTTCGATCAACATGCCAGCTCATATTAAGGATGGCAAGCTCGACCGCGAGCTGCTCGCTTCAACTGTACGCACAGCGATTCGGATGCTCGACAACGTGATTGACATCAACTTTTATCCCATCGAGGATGCAAAGCGGGCCAACTTGCGCCACCGCGCGATCGGTCTGGGAATGATGGGCTTCCAAGACGCCCTTTATGAGCTTGAAATTAGCTATGCAAGCAATGAAGCTGTTATGTTTGCCGATAAGAGCATGGAGATGATCTCCTATTATGCAATTCTTGCTTCGAGTGAACTTGCTCAGGAACGCGGCACCTATTCAAGCTATAAAGGTTCCAAGTGGGAGCGCGGCATTTTGCCAATCGACTCGATTACCCTGCTCGCTCAAGAACGCGGGGAAGAGCATTGCGAGATGGATACATCCGTTTCGCTCGATTGGGCACCAGTGCGCGAATCAGTTAAGAAATACGGCATGCGTAACTGTAATACGATGGCGATTGCTCCTACAGCGACAATCTCCAATATCACAGGTGTTACCCAGTCAATTGAGCCGATGTACAAACACCTCTTTGTGAAATCGAATCTTTCTGGAGAATTCACCGTTCTCAATCCGTACCTTGTCAAGAAGCTCAAAGAGCTCGATATGTGGGATGCTGAGATGATCGACGATTTGAAATACTTCGATGGCTCGATTTTAGAGATCGACCGTGTTCCCGATGAGGTGAAAAAAGTCTTCCTAACAGCATTTGAGATCGAGCCCGACTGGATCATCGAATGTGCAAGCCGCCGTCAAAAGTGGATTGACATGGGGGAATCGCTTAACCTATATATGGCGGAAACGAGCGGCAAAAAACTCAACGACATGTATTTCACTGCTTGGAAAAAAGGGCTGAAAACAACCTACTACCTAAGATCGCTTGGAGCGACACACGTCGAAAAATCGACCACCGATATTAACAAGCGTAGCCTACAACCTCGCTGGATGAAAAGCGAATCAGCATCAAGCCGCGTTATTGTAGAACGGGAAACACCTCAAATGCCCAAAGCATGCAGTCTTGACGATGAGTCTTGCGAAAGCTGCCAGTAATAATTTTATAGGAGTCATATAATGCAAACACTCGAAGAAGAGCAGATCCAAGTAGGCAAAGATCTGCGGGTTAATGTCAAAGAGAAGCGCCTTATCAACTGCAATACCGTTGATGTGAACCAGCTGATGCCCCTGAAATATAAATGGGCATGGGAGCACTACATGAATGGGTGCGCCAACAACTGGATGCCTACTGAAGTTCCAATGTCAAAAGACATCGAGCTGTGGAAATCCAACGACCTCTCAAAAGATGAAAGGCATGTCATCATGCGTAACCTCGGCTTTTTTAGTACCGCTGAGAGCCTGGTCGGCAACAATGTCGTGCTGGCAATTTTTAGACACATCACCAATCCCGAAGCGCGCCAATACCTGCTACGCCAAGCCTTTGAGGAAGCCGTTCATTCGCACACTTTCCTCTATATTTGCGAATCGCTCGCTCTTGATGAGGGAGAAGTGTTCAACATGTACAACGAAATCCCCGTCATTAAAGCAAAAGATAACTTCGAAATGCAGCTGACAGCGGATATTTTGGAGGAAGGCTTTACGACCAAAACATTCGAAGGGGCACAAAAATTCCTCGAAAACCTCATCGGCTACTACCTCATTATGGAAGGGATTTTCTTCTATAGCGGCTTTGTCATGATCCTCTCCTTCCACCGTCAAAACAAAATGACAGGAATCGGCGAGCAGTATCAGTATATCTTGCGTGACGAGACCATCCACCTCAATTTTGGAATCGATTTGATCAACGGGATCAAAGAAGAGAACCCCGAATTGTGGACACCCGAGTTTCAAAAGCATGTAAAAGAGCTAATTCAAGAAGCTGTAGAGCTGGAGATTGCCTACGCCGAAGATTGCCTGCCGAATGGAATTTTGGGGCTGCGTGCTTCGATGTTCCGTGATTATGTGCAACATATCGCTGATCGCCGCCTAGAACGGATCGGCATACAGGCGATTTATGGTTCGAAAAACCCCTTCCCTTGGATGAGCGAAACCATGGACTTGAATAAAGAGAAGAACTTTTTCGAAACACGCGTAACTGAATACCAAACAGCCTCAAACCTGACTTGGTAAGATGCATCAGCGCATACGTACGATAATTTCTGCCTTCTACGTCCTCTTTCTCGATAATTTTGGGTTTGCGGTTATCTTTCCTATTTTCCCGATCCTTGTGCTCGATCACCAATTTGGGATCTTGCCAGGGATCACTTCAGAGGCTGGGCGCAACATTGCGCTCGGCATTCTTTTGGCCGCCTTTCCACTCACCCAACTTTTTGGCGCCCCCTTCTTTGGAGATCTTGCCGACCGCTTTGGACGAAAAAATGTGCTCTACTGGACTATCTCCGGCACGATTATCGGCTATGCGCTGACAGCGATCGGAGTGTTAACAAAACTCTACTGGCTACTAATGATTAGTCGCCTCATCACCGGCTTTTTCTCAGGAAATCTCACCCTCTGCATGACAATTATCGCCGACCTAAACCCCGAAAAAAAACAGCGCGGCAAAGCGCTCAGCACAGTCGCAGCCTTTTTGGGAATCAGCTGGATCTCCGCAATTATCGTAGGTGCACTCTTTACAAACCCAAAAAGACTCGATCTATTAAACCCCTCATTCCCCTTTTGGATCATCGCGCTTCTCTCCCTTTCAAGCCTCTTTGTTGTCTGGAAATTCTTAAGCGACAAATATGATATAGAGTTAAAGCCCACTCGCCTCAGCATCTTTAAGGGACTCTCCAATTTGCGCTACATGATCAACGATAAACAGCTACGCATGCTGTATATCACACTCTTTTTCTGGTTTTTTGGCTTTTTCATCTCCGTACAATGGGCAGCTCCGATTGCGCTTGAAAAATTCAAAGTGGGCGAAACCCAAATCATGTGGCTCTTTGTCATACTAGGGCTCTTGTGGGCTCTATCTAGCGGGCTACTAAACAAATGGCTAATCGACCACTCCTCGCTTTGGAAAATCACCCTCTGGAGCCTCTTTCTCATTAGCCTTTTTGACTTCTTTGCCGCCGCTTCTGACTATTTCTTCTACTTCTCCGTTCTCTACGTCCTATCGGGGATCTTTGCCGCTCTTGCATGGGGTAACTTCATGAGCCTCATCTCATTGGCAGCCCCTGCCGAAGATCAAGGAAAAAGCCTTGGCATAGGGCAATCAGTCCAAGCGCTCGGCCAATTTCTAGGTCCCCTCTTCGGAGGGGTCGTTGCAGGCATCTCGGTCGAGCCGATCTTCTTCATCTGCGCATTTCTAGTCTTTTTCAGCTTCCTACTCCTTCTCATCTACGTCATCCGCCGCAAAAACCGTCTCCTAAACGATTATTAACAATAAGTTAATCGTCTATTAATATAATAACTGTATAATTAGTGTTATTATGTTAAATAAAACTTATACAGATATTGTGATCCGCGGAAATGAATTCTTTATCATGGAGGATAAACTCAAGCTTCCCAGAGGAAAGTCGACCGCCTTGAGTGAATTGGAGCGTATTGAACACATCACGCGCGAAGGATTAAGCTATTCTACGGACCGAGATGACCAATTCTCTAGGCTCAGCGAAAGCGCTCTTTATGCAGAGCTTCTAGAGCGCGCCCTGCAAATCCGAGATGGCTATCTCCAAAAAGCTTCTCGCCTTTCATTTATCTGGAGATTTCTAGGCGGGGTTTCTAAGACAGAAAACATGGTTAAAGCGGCCTATGGCCGCATTGCAGCTCCAGAACGTGTACCAATACGTAGGTTACCACCCGAGCTCCTCCAACACACTCTTAGTTTTCTTCCAACTCGTGAGATGGATAAGTTTTGCAAAGTCATCGAACATGGTCAGGATCACGTAGAGCAGGCCGAAATAGACCGCGCACGCGAATTTGGTTATAAAGGTCGTGACCCCGCAGAAGCTAAACAGTATTTGCAAGCACAAATCCAATCAGTTCAAATTTTGCTACAGGCAGGCCTTATGCCTGAGGAAGTCATCGCGCGAAAAGGTTGGAGGCCATTTTTCCGCAAAGCTGATACTGAAGAAACACTTAGAAACATCAAAAATTTGCCAGAAGAAAGAAACCGGATATTTGCTGAAAAATTGACCATTTTATTGAAAAATTATTGCATGGATTTGCATCCATATGATTTTGAATACTATGCATTAAAAGTCATGCATGCTTGTTACAAGTTAGAAGTTGGCATCAATATTGATGCCAAAATTAGGAGATGTACAGCCTTAATACTTGCTGCTAGTCAAGGGAATGAAAACAAAGCCCGATCACTTTTAAAGCTTGGAGCAAATCCGAATATTCAGATCTTTAATGGAAGTACAGCACTGAGCGAATTGCGAAATAGAAATATTACTGAACTGCTACTAGAACATGGAGCAGATCCTAATCTCCAAAGCAATATCTTGTACACTGCAAGTACAAATGTCAAGCCAGAACATGTAGAACTCTTGCTGAAATATGGAGCAAATCCTAATCTCCAAGACGGCATGAGGGGGGATACAGCGCTAGGATCATTATTTGGTCACGATCATGACAATTGGTCTTGGACAGAACAGGCTGATGTTAGAGATAGACGAAAGAAAGAGACTGAATATAGAGTCAGAAAAACTGCTGAATTACTTCTAAAATTTGGAGCCAATCCAAATATCCAAGATTTTAATGGAAAGACACCCTTAATGAAAGCTGCATTAGTATGGCACAATATGCATAGGATAAGCATAGAACTGTTAATTCTAAATGGTGCAAACCTTGACATGCGAGATCATACTGGCAGGACAGCCCTCCAGCTGGCAGCTGAACGAGGAAATACGGGGATGGTTGATCTACTTAAATGGTTTGGAGCTGAATTAGATTAATAGGCTGTGTCTAAAAAGTCTCTTAGTAATCACTGATCCTACTTGGTCCCCGTTTCGGAGGATTTGTTGAAGGCATCTCGGTCGAGCCGATCTACTTCATCTGCTTTTTTCTCGTTTTCCTCAGCTTCCTGCTCCTTCTCATCTACGTCATACGCCGCAAAAACCGCCTCCTCAACGACTACTGACCTTGCTCTTTATCACAATTTCTGCAAGTATGCTCTCCATTATGGCAAGCACTACTTATGTACATATTCAAATCTGTGGAAATCAATTCTACATCGTAGAGAGTGATCAAAAACCCCAGGGTGGAGCTCTCACGACCCTACAAAGCATTGAAACCGTCTTGCGGGAAGGATTTTCTTACGATGCTATGCAAGAAGGGCCATTTTCAGAACTTCCAGAAAATAGGCTGCATATGATGTTAAAACAGACAGCTCAAACAATCAGAGACAATTATTTTAATAAAACATCGTGGATACCAACTGTATTTACAAATTGCGATAAAATTCACGCAACCCATGGCCGTATCGTTGCTCCAGATCTACTCCCCTTGCATCGGTTGCCACCTGAGATCCTCGAACAAATCCTTGGCTATCTTCCGGCAAAAGATACAGGCAATTTTGGTAAAGTCATCCCCTGTGGTGCAACTCTAGTAGAAAAAGTGGAGCAGCGCCAGATGAATGGTTATGATAAAGAAGCTTTAGACGAACAAACACTACTGAAAACCATTTCCGTTCTTGTAAGAAGTGGAGTGTTTCCAATGGAATACGCCCAAGCATCATTTTGGGAAAAAAATTTTAAAGACGTTGATAGTGAAAAAATCCATGAAAGAATCAAAAATCTATCTGGAGATAAGAAAAAAGATTTCGAAGAAAAATTGAATGAAAAATTTGTTAATTTCGTCGAGCGTATGGAAACAATCTCCTATATTGATCCCAAGAAATTCAATGAACAATCAGCATTCGAAATGCTCTATACATATATAACGCTTGGAGCCAATCCTAATAGCCGCTTTGTCCAAACAGGAACCACAGCCCTAATGAAAGCCGCTCAGCTGAATAATCCTAATATGGTTAGATTTCTTCTAAAACGAGGTGCGGACCCTTATATTCAAAACTCGGAAGGGAAGACAGCCTTATCGATCGCAGAAGATCAAAAATCCTATAAAGCTATTGAGGTTCTTGCGACACACAAAGCGCATTGAGTATTAACGCCAAGCCAGAACATGTAGAACTCTTGCTGAATCTCCAAGATTTTAATAGAAAGACACTTGACCTTGCCCCTAGATTAGCTCTACTAAGAAATGGAGCGCTTGGATTTTGGGCTGCTCTTGAAGAAGAAATGCCGAGCTGTCGCCAACAGAGATGTTGGGTGCATAAAACATCAAATACGAAAACATCTATTTGAATGACTATGCAAGTTTGGGGGAGGTGCGCGAGGGATTGAGAGAGTACTTCAAATACTACAATGAAAAGAGACCCCATCAAGGGCTTGGATACCGTACACCGGCGGAGTTATATTTTGGGAGCAAGAATCAGGTGCTATAGCTATCCTAATATACCTAAAAGTTTGCTTTTACCGCAAAAACGAAGATTTTCGCTAAGATTCTGCGAAATATATCCCGTATTGCGCAGAAACTAGCATTTATCTTGCAATTCTGCGACTTATAGAATAACTTAGTTAAGTTATTATTTAGAGGAATGGCATGGCACAGATTATAGCGAGACAGCATGAAATTCGGGCTCTTAACAAGCTTTATGATTCAGGGAAACCAGAATTTTTAGCAATTTACGGAAGGAGGAGAATCGGAAAGACGTTTCTAATTAGGGAATTCTTTTGTGATAAGGGAGTGTATTTCCATGTCACAGGTGTAAAAGATGCCCCTATTCGAAAACAACTGCGCAATTTTATGGGTGAGTTAAAACGTGTGTTTAGATGTTCTCCTTCCACTGAACCCAAAGATTGGCAAGAGGCATTTTTTCTTTTGCAAGAGGCTGTGGAAACACTACCTGGCTCGAATCGAATTATTCTTTTTTTTGATGAACTACCCTGGCTTGCCACCCGCCGCTCAGGATTCCTCCAAGATCTAGATCATTTCTGGAATAGATACATGTCGAATAACAGTCGTATTGTGCTAATTGTATGTGGGTCAGCAGCCGCTTGGATGATTAGAAAGGTAATTCGACATAAAGGTGGGTTACACGGTCGCTTAACCGCCTTTATGCGCTTAATGCCATTTGACTTATCTGAAACAGAATTATTCCTCAAAAGCCAAGGGGTCTCTCTCGATAGAAGGCAAATTATTGACCTTTACATGGCGCTGGGGGGGGTGCCGAAGTATCTCACTTATGTGGAACGAGGATTCTCATCCGTTCAAAATATTAACAGCATCTGCTTCAGAGGATCCCTCGTAAATGAATTTGACGAGTTGTATTCATCACTTTTTGAGCATTATGAGCATCATGTCAATGTAGTTAGAGCACTTGCTACTCGCAACCAGGGATTAACCAAAATAGAGATTTCTCATGCCACTGGAATAAGTCCTGGAGGAGGAATGAATGCAATCTTAGAGGACCTAGAGCAATCGGGTTTTATTATGCAAATACCCAATTTAGGTAAAATAAAGAAAAACCTTCGTTTTAGGCTTATCGATGAGTATTCCCTCTTTTATATACGGTGGATTGAGCGGGCAAAGACCTTAAATATTGGCGGGGTTGATGCTAATTACTGGCATAATGTCGCGGCATCTCCGGAAGCACGGGCCTGGTCTGGCTATACTTTTGAAGGAATTTGTTTGAAGCATATCACTTCGATTAAAGAGGCATTAGGAGTTGCTGGAGTGCTGACAAAGAGTTCGGGGTGGATTTATAGGCCCCAAAAAGGGAGTTCAGAAAAAGGTACTCAAATCGATCTGGTCATAGAAAGAGCGGATAATTGTATTAATCTATGCGAGCTCAAGTTCAGTAACCGCGTATTTGTCATTGATAAGGAATATGAGAAAGATCTTCGTCAAAAAAAGGCATTATTTATTGAAAAGACTCGCTCAAAGCAAACGATCTTTTTTACCTTTATCACTTTATATGGTGTCAGTAAGGAGGCTGGCTACTTTGGTATGGTAGATAATGAGCTCACTATAGATGATCTTTTTTTATCGAAGGGACGATACGAGTCCTAAGAAAATTATTAGTCGATCCTCTTGAGAAGATCCAATAAGTAGTTGATCAAATTACAGTATCCAATTGAATATAAGCATTTTGTAAATCAGGTCTCAATAGACTTGGCTTTAAGGGTAAGTTCATGGTTTGACCCAAATTTTCCGGTACAGATTGCAATGAGCTCTTGCTTGGTTTTTTCTTTCAACTCGATACTCAAAATTCTCCCTAAGCAAGTGACCAATTTTTCCAAAACTAATCCATGAAAGGAATGAAAATTCTCTAAACACTGGCAGGACAAAGTAAAGGCTTTAAAATACTGGAGTAGAGCCTCTTCATGCCTACCTAAATTTCCTAATGTCACCCCTACATTGTTATAGCTCTGAGCAACAGCAAGATGACGCTCACCATAGATCTCTTCTCTTAGCTTCTGGGCTTTAATTGAATACTCTAAATCTTCCTCATGCTTACCTAAATTTCCAAGCACCGCTCCTACATTGTTGAAACCGGTTGCTACAAGAGGATGCTTTTCTCCAAACAGCTTTATCCAAAGGTTCAATGCTTTTCTTGAATACTCCAGCCCCTTTTCGTAATCTTCTAAATCTCTTAGTGTATGCCCTACATTGTTGTAACTCTCTGCTACATCAGGGTGATTCTCGCCCAAAAGCTCTATTCTGAGCTCCAAGGCTTTATTCTTATACTTCAATGCTTCGTTATGATTACTTAATTCTCCTAGCGAATATCCTACATTGTTGTAACTCTCAGCTACTATGTGATGCTTCTCCCCAAACAGCTCAAGACGGATCTTTAGGGCTTCTTGCTTATGCTTCAGTCCCTCCTTGTGCTGATCTAAATCTCCTAATGTCGTCCCGATATTGGTATAACTTGTTGCTACATCAGGGTGATTCTCGCCCAGAAGCACTCTTCTAAGCCTTAAGGCTTCTCTTTGATGCTTCAGCGCCTCTTGATATTGTCCCAAGGCGTGCAACGTCTCTCCTATACTGTTCTGGCTTTCTGCAACTGAAAGGTGTTCCTTTCCATGAAAATCTCTAAAAAGATTTAAGGCTTCTTTTTTTGATTCTAATGCTGCATTCCACTCCAAAAGATCGTCTAACACACTCCCTAAGGCAAGATGTAAATCTGCGAGCCTCTTTTGTTTGGTAGATTCTGTGCTATTTGGCGCTGCTAATACAGCTATTGAAGACGGATTGTCTGCATAGATCCACGAAGAAAGATACTGCGCAGAAACTCCTAACGATTTTCCAATGTAGTTAAGAGCTACTGTTAACCCTGTTTGTTTGATATCTTCGATTGCACATTGATAAATCATTTTGGCTTTGAGGGGGTTTTGAGCGATAAACGGCTTAAAATCTAAGATAATTTTTCCTAAATTTGACAAGATAACTTCTTGATCTTGCTCACAGTTAGAAGAAAGTGGGTCTCCAATATCTAGGATTACCTCTTGAATAGCCTCATGCAAAGACACTGTTTCTTGATCAGATGAGATTAGAGTTTGCAATTCGGCTAATTGAGTACTTAACTCATTTGAGTCTGTTGTTAGCCTTTCCAAAAGTTTCTTTGGAATATTTTGATGCGGCAAGTATACACAATAAAGAAGAAGCCCTAAAGCTCCTGGAGATCGCTCGCGGATTACTTCCAAGTTCAAGAAAATCGATGTATATAAATCTATCCACTCCTCTTTTAACTTCTTCGCTTTGCCTTCCGGTAATTCCTGAGACGTGAGTTCTCCTGTACCTGATATTTTTTTTAATCTTCCCTGATTCAGAATTTCTTTTCTATTCTCCTCAAATTTAGAAAGATACTCTTTTACGGGCACCTGTTTAT